>DASTZE010000030.1:0-7464 GCA_035764425.1 Gaiellaceae bacterium | reverse complement strand
CGACGAGCTCGTCAAGGGCTGGGAGTTCGTCAAGGGCGAGTTCGTCTTCGTCGAGGAGTCCGATCTCGAGGCGGTCGCGCTGCAGCGCTCGCAGTCCATCGAGATCCTCCGCTTCGTGCAGCTCGCCGACGTCGACCCCGTCTTCTTCGACCGCACGTACTACCTGGCGCCCGCCACCGGCGACGCGGCGCGCCGTCCGTACGTGCTCCTGCTGCGCGCCATGACCGAGTCGGGCATGGCCGCGATCGGGAAGTTCGTGCTCTGGGGCAAGGAGAACCTCTGCCTGATCCGCCCGCACGGCGACTCGCTCGCCCTCGAGACGCTGTTCTTCGCCGAGGACGTGCGCTCCCGCGCCGAGATCGAGGAGGCCGTGGCCGCGACCGACGTGCAGACGGCCGAACTGGATCTCGCGCAGCAGGTCATCGCGAGCCTTGCCGGCGAGTTCCAGCCTGAGGACTTCGAGAACCACTACCGGGGCGAACTGCGCGAGATGCTCGAGGCGAAGCTCGCCGGCCACGAGATCAAGCGGCCCGAGCCGGCCCCCGAGACGCCGGTCGTCGACCTCATGGAGGCGCTCCGCCGCAGCGTCCAGCAGGTCAAGGAAGACGAGAAGCCGCGGGCTGCCGCGAAGAAGCGCGCGCCGCGCGCCAAGGCCGCCGCCAAGAAGTAGCCCTCGAAACGGCGACGCGCGGGCTGGCCCGCGCGTCAGAACCGTGCCCGCCGGCGGCGGGCGTCGAGCTGGGGTCAGGCCGCCTGCGTGGCGGTCGACGAGCCGCCCATCGCCTGGAGCTGTGCCTGGAACAGGGTCTTGTCGATCTTGCCCTGATAGATGGGCACGCCTTCTTCGACACACACCCGGATGACTTCCTGGCGGTCGAGCCCCATCTCCTTTGACAGCTCTTCAGGCGTCAGGTGGTTCGCCATCGATTACCTCCTGTGAGAACGAAAAAGCCCGCCGGCGACCTGCCGGACGGGCTCGAGAAACCGTCGGGTACT
This sequence comes from Gaiellaceae bacterium, assembly GCA_035764425.1. Taxonomy (GTDB): domain Bacteria; phylum Actinomycetota; class Thermoleophilia; order Gaiellales; family Gaiellaceae; genus JACVRM01. The sequence goes on along the minus strand of DASTZE010000030.1, from coordinate 6,468 downwards.
GCAGCGGCGGGAATCAGTTGGCCCGCCTCCCCGAATAGCTCATAGCTGAAGAATACCCTCCCGCCGTGACGTCGGACAAGCACCTGCTGGCAGGATTCGAGGAACGTCGCGCCGCCGTCAAGGGCGTCGACCTGCGCTACTTCGTGGCTGGGGCTGGGAAGCCGGCCATCGTGCTCGTTCACGGCCTCGGGGGAGCCGCGGCGAACTGGTTCGCGGTCGCGCCCGAGCTCGCCCGGCACCACCGGGTCGTCGTGCCCGACCTGCCCGGCCACGGCGGCTCCGCCGGCGTCCCCGGGCTGCCGAACCTGGCGCCGTTCGCCGAAATCGTCCACGAGCTCGGCGTGCGTGAGGACGCGCTCCCGGCCTTGTTCGCCGGGCACTCACTGGGCGCGGTGGTCGCCGTGCGGCACGCCGTGCGCTACCCGGACGAGACGCTCGGCGTCGTGCTCGCCGGTGCCGCGGGCATCCGCTCGTCGACGCGCACTGCCCAGGTGCTCCTCGCGCTGACGGCGCTCGTCGAGCCGGGCCGCCGGCTGGCGCCGCATCGCCGGCGGATCGCGTCGAGCCCGCGCCTGCGCACGGCCGTGTTCGGGGGATGGGGTGCGAGCGACCCCGCCGCGCTGGCGCCGGAAGCGGCCGACGCTCTCCTCGTCGACGTCCCGCTGCACACCGGTATCGCCGACGCTTCGTCCGCGCTCGTGCGCGACGACGTCCGTCCGCTGCTCGGCGCGGTGCGGTGCCCCGCCCTCGTGCTCTGGGGAGCACGCGACACGCAGGTGCCGCTCGAGGACGCCTTCGCCTACGCCCGCGGCCTCGGCTCCGAGCTGCGAGTGCTCGCCGACTGCGGCCACCTGCTCGTCGTGGAACGGCCGGCCGTGTGTCTCGACGCGATCGAGTCGCTGCTCGCGGCGCGCTAGACGGGGTTCGGGAGCTCGATGAACTCCCACGGCAGCTCGAAGCGCTCGCCGATCAGCGCCGCCAGCGCTTGGACGCCCAGCCGCTCGGTCGCGTAGTGGCCGCCGGCGACGAAATGGATGCCCAGCTCACGCGCCGCCTGCAGCGACGGCTCGCCCGGCTCGCCGGTCAGGAACAGGTCGTACGCCTCGGCGGCCGCCTGGGTGACGTACCGCGCCGCTCCGCCCGAGATGATGGCCACCCGCCTCACCTGGGCCGCCCCCTCGAGGAACGCCGTCGGCTCGCGGCCCAGCCGCGCGGCGACCAGGGCCGTGAACGCCTTCGGCTCGGCCGGCTCCGCCAGGCTTCCGCCGACGCCAAGCTCGGCGAACGGCCCCTCGACGTTGACGCCGAGCTCGCGTGCCAGCAGGGCGTTGTTGCCGATCTCCGGGTGGGCGTCCAGCGCCAGGTGGTAGGCGGCCAGCGTCGCCCCCGCCCTGAACAGCGCCTCGAGCTTGCGCCGCATGCGGTCGTCGATCGTCCGCGGCTCGCTGTCCCAGAGCAGGCCGTGGTGGACGAGCAAAAGGTCGATTCCAGCCGCCTCCGCGCGTTCGAACAGCTCGAGCGAGGCCGACACCGCGCAGCCGACCTTGGTGACCTCATCCGCGCCGGCGACCTGCATGCCCATCGGCCCGTAGTCCGGGTAGGCGGCGAGGTCGAGCAGCTCGTCGGCGAAGGCGATCACGTCGTCGCGGCGCGCCACAGCGCCATCGTACTGGGGGGTCGGTCACGCCATGAGCGCCTCCTCGACGGGGGTCTGCGCCTCGCCGCGGGACGGCCGTGAAATGAACTCGACCCGGTTTGCGGTCACGTCGATCGCGTGCCGCTTGCCGTCCTCGTGCTCCCACGACCTGCTGCGCAGCCGGCCCTCGACGGCCACGAGGTGGCCCTTGGCCAGGTACTCCACGCAGACCTCGGCCTGCCGCTCCCAGGCGGAGATCCAGATGAAGTCCGCCGCGTCGTCCCTCGTCGGCCTGTCGACGGCCAGCAGGAATGAGGCGACTTTCTTGCCGTCTCCGACCTCGCGCAGCTCGACGTCCGACGCCAGGTTTCCGACCAGCATCACGGTGTTCACGGACCCTCCTTGGTTGCCTGTGGAAGCAACGTAGCGGGCGCGGATCTACGTGTCTGTGCCGGAACCGGAACGAGAGTGTGACCCCGTGCGGGCTGCGCTACGCTGTGTCGGCTCGGGGTGTGGCGCAGCCTGGTAGCGCGCTCCGTTCGGGTCGGAGAGGTCCCCAGTTCAAATCTGGGCACCCCGATACACGAGGGGAGCCAATGGCTCCCCTCGCCGTTCTTTCCGGCCTCCGGTCGCGAGCGCGCGTTTGGCCCGACGCGGCCGCGGAATGGTGGTGCTGTGCGCTTTCGACCCGGAGCAAGGCTCGACACCGGCCAGGTGGAGGATGTCCGCGGCCGCGGGATCGGTGCCCCGGCCGCCCTCGGCGGCGGCGGCATCGGGCTCGTGGTCCTGGTCATCTACCTGCTCCTGCAGGCGTTCTCGGGCGGCGGGGCGGGCGGCGGCACCCTCGGCAGCCAGCTCGCCACGCTGGACGGCCAGACGGTCGGTAGGAGCGACGCGCCGGGCGACCTGTCGCAGTGCCGCACGGGCGCCGACGCGAACCGCCGCGACGACTGCCGGATCGTCGGCGTCGTCAACAGCGTCCAGAAGTTCTGGGACGGCGTCTTCACGCGCAGCAACCGCCGCTACCAGTACGTGGACACGTACCTGTTCACCGGCGGCATCGACACCGGCTGCGGCTACGCGAGCTCGCAGGTCGGCCCCTTCTACTGCCCCGCGGACAAGCACGTCTACATCGACCTCGGCTTCTTCCAGGACCTGAAGGACCAGCTGGGCGTGCAGCCGACCCCATTTGTCGAGGCATACGTGCTCGCCCACGAATACGGGCATCACGTCCAGGACCAGCTCGGCGTGCTCGACGCCATCCGCGGCGACAGGCAGGGGCCGGAGAGCAAGGGCTTGCGCTCGGAGCTCCAGGCGGACTGCTACGCGGGCGTCTGGGCTGCGCACGCGGTCGACACCGGCCTGATCGAGCAGCTGACCCAGCAGGACATCAACGACGGCCTGGACGCGGCCGCGGCGATCGGCGACGACCGCATCCAGGAGCGTACCCAGGGCCAGGTGAACGAGGAGACCTGGACGCACGGCTCGTCCGAGCAGCGCCGGCGCTGGTTCTCACGCGGCTACGAGACCGGAAAGCCCGCCGCCTGTGACACCTTCTCCGGCTCGATCTAGTCGACGGCGCGGAGCCAGGGTCGCGTGAGCGGGATCGCGATCAGCACGGCCGACAGGCCGGCACCGCCGGCGAGCAGCACGTCGGGCGGCGCCATGCTCGCGACGGCCGCGGACACGGCCAGGCCGACTGGCATGAGCCCGAACGAGCCGAAGAAGTCCAGCGACACGACCCGCGAGAGCAGCTGGTCGGGCACGAGCTCCATCAGCATGGTCTCCCAGATCGCAACACCGAAGCCGATGCAGACGCCGCGCACGACGCTGAGCGCGCCGGCGAGCGGGTACCAGGGAGACAGCGCAAACACGGCGAGCACCAGGCTGTTGACCACGAACAGGGCGTAGGTGATCACGCCCCGGCGCCGCCGCGGCTGCAGCTGGCCGAACGCGAGCGTCCCCGCGACCGTCCCAACCCCGAGCAGCGTGGTGAGGAGCGCGTACGCGCCCACGCCGCGGTGCCACTGCTCGTCGACCAGCTTCGGCAGGAGCACCTGCTGCGGCGCGAACTGCAGCATCAGGACGAGCGCGAAGAGCGCGATCGTGACCCACAGCCAGGGCACGCCGGCGACGTAGCGGGCGCCGCCGGCGATCGCCTGAAGCGTGCTCTCGTGCTCGTCGGCCTCGAAGCGGCGTGGGCGCGTCTTCCAGACGAGCGTGGCCGACACGAGGAACGACGCCGCGTCAACCGCGAACACCGTGGCCGAGCCGGCCGGCGTGTACAGGAGCCCCGCGATCGCCGGTCCGAGCAGGATCGAGCCCCAGCGCGCGACGCCGATCAGCGCGTTGGCCGAGGCGATCATCGGCTTGTCGACGACCAGCGGCACCATGCCGCCGAAGGCGGGGTAGAAGAGGCCGTCGCCGAGCCCCATCGCCACCGCGAACACGATGATCCAGCCGAAGGTCAGATGCCCGCTCGCGTCGACGAGGGCAAGGCCGGCGACGGCCACGAAGCGCGCGAGGTCGGAGACGATCATCATCCGGCGCCTTGAGAAGCGATCGGCCAGCGCGCCGCCCACGAGCACGGTCGCGAGCAGCGCGACCGACTGGCAGACAAGGACGACCCCCAACTTTGAGGAGCCGACGAGTGAGAACGTCCGCCACGCGAGCGCCGTCAAGAACGCCGCGTCGCCGACGAGCGATACCGCCTGGCCGAGGAACAGCAGCCGGAAATCCCGGTGCTGCAAGGCCTCGAAGGCGCGCATGCGAGAGCGCCGCTCGATCGTCGGCTCCACGGGCCAAAGCTATCCTCGGCCTCATGTCCGAGACGCTCCGCGTCGCGTGCGTGCAGATGACGAGCGGCCCCGACAAGGCCGCGAACCTCGAGCTCGCGGAAGGCCTGGTCGGCGATGCGGCTGGAGCCGGCGCCGACCTCGTTGTCCTGCCCGAGAAGTGGAACGCGATCGGTCCGCCCGATGTGCTGCACGCGGCCGGCGAGCCGCTCGACGGCGGCGAGTCCGTCGACGCCATGAGCGGCTGGGCCGCCCGCCACGGCATCGTGCTCGTCGGCGGATCGATCACCGAGCGCCGTGAGGGCCGTGACAAGCTCAGCAATACGTCACTCGTTTTCGACCGCGGGGGCCTGCTCACGGCCGTGTACCGGAAGATCCACCTCTTCGACGTCGACGTCGGCGGCCGCACCTACCGCGAGTCCGACGCGGAGGAGCCGGGCGACGAGGTCGTCGTCGCCGAGGCGGACGGCTGGAGGCTCGGGCTGAGCGTGTGCTACGACGTCCGCTTCCCGGAGCTGTACCGGATCCTCGCGCTCGAGGGCGCCGAGCTGGTGACGGTGCCCGCCAACTTCACCCTGTACACCGGCAAGGACCACTGGCATCTGCTGCTGCGGGCGCGAGCCGTCGAGAACACGTACTTCGTCGCCGCCGCGGCCCAGATCGGCGAGCCGTGGCCGGGGCGCCCCAGCTACGGCCGGTCGCTGATCGCCGACCCGTGGGGCATCGTGGTCGCCGAGGCGCCCGACGAGCAGGCCGTCGTCGTCGCGGACGTCGACCGCGCGCGGCTGCGTGCCGTGCGCGAGCAGCTCCCGTCCCTGGCCAATCGCCAGGCGGGGGCGTACCGGTGGTCCATCCCGGCCTAGGCTGGCTCGAAGCCTCGCCCGAGGGGCGCGACTGGCTCAGGGCCCTGCCGGAGTTGCGGGCGGAGTGCGAGCGCGCGTGGGGCGTCTCCAGCGCGGGCGCGCCCTTCGCGTACGCGTACGCCTCGCTGGCGTATCCCGTGGTCGCCGACGGGACGCCGGCGGTGCTCAAGCTTCAGTTCCCCGACCGTGAGAGCGAGCACGAGGCAGACGCGCTCGAGGCCTGGGACGGCGACGGTGCCGTCCGGCTGCTCGCCCGCGACGACGAGCGACGCGCACTGCTGCTCGAGCGCCTGCTGCCCGGCACGGCCCTGACCGGGCACGACGACGCCCTCGACGTCGTCCTCGGGCTGCTCGTCCGGCTCTGGGTCCCGGCGCCGAGCCCCGTGCACGCCCTCGCCGAGGAAGCCGCGTGGTGGGCAGCGACGCTCGAGGACGCCTGGGAGGCGGCCGGCCGCCCCTGGGAGCGGGCGCTGCTCGACGCCGCGCGCGACTACCTCGAGCTGCTCCCTCCGACACAGGGCGAGCAGGTGCTGCTGCACCAGGACCTGCATCCCGACAACGTGCTGGCCGCGGAGCGCGAGCCGTGGCTGGTCATCGACCCGAAGCCGCTTCGCGGCGAGCGTGAGTTCGCCGCCGCGCCGATCGTACGGGCCCACGACCTCGGCCACGACCGACGCTCGGTGCTCGCTCGTCTCGATCGGGTCTGCAGCGAGCTCGGGCTGGACGGCGAACGCGCCCGCGGCTGGACGATCGCGCAGACGCTGGCGTGGGGGACGGGCGACGACGCGCAGTACCAGGCCGAGGTGGCACGCTGGCTGCTGGAGGCCGCGTGACGCTCCGCGCCGTCCTCTTCGACGTCGACTTCACGCTCGCGCGTCCCGGCCCGGAGCTCGGCCCGGAGGGCTACCGGCGCCTGGGCGCGCGCTTCGGCCTGACGCTCGACGCCGCGCGCTACGACGACGCGCGCGCCGCGGCGCGCGAGCGGCTCCAGCAGCATCCCGAGCTGCACCACGACGCCGAGATCTGGGTCGCCTTCACGGCCGACATCATCCGTGGCATGGGCGGCAGCGACCCCGCCGCCCGCGAGGCGGCAATCGAGATGACGCGCGCCTGGGACGTGCACGCGAACTTCGACCTCTACGAGGACGTCCTGCCGGTGCTCGACCGCCTGCGC
>DASTZE010000029.1:0-20530 GCA_035764425.1 Gaiellaceae bacterium | reverse complement strand
GCCTGCGCAGGCACCGTCGTGAACACGAACCGGGTGACGACACCGAATTGGCCGGCGCCGGCTCCCCGCAGAGCCCAGAACAGGTCGTCGCACCGCTTTGCGTCGCAGTCGACGACGCGCCCGTCTGCGAGGACGACCTGCGCCTCCAGCAGCTGGTCGGAGGTGAGCCCGTAGGTACGGCCGAAGACGCCGAGACCGCCGCCGAGAGTCAGGCCCGCGATCCCGACGGTCGGGCAGGAGCCGGCTGCGATCGTTCGGCCTTCACCCTCCAGCCGGGCGTAGATTGCGCCGAGGGTCGCACCGGCTCCGATCGTGGCGAGCGTGCCCTCGAGCTCGACGGAACCGAGGGGGCTGAGATCGATCACGAGGCCTCGCGTCGTCGAGCGGCCGGCAAAGCAGTGCCCGCCGTTGCGCGTCGCGATTGTGAGCCCTACATGGCGGGAGCGCGCGACCGTCTCGATGACGTCCGTCGGTGTGCTGCACCGGACGATCGCGGCCGGCCGAATGGACGCGTACTGTGAGAAGGCCGGCTTCCGTGCTTCCTCGTACGTCGGTGAGTCCGGGAGGATCACCTGACCGCCGATTGCGCTCTGGAGCGCGGTGAGCTCAGCGTGCACACGCGATGTCAGGGCGCGTCCTCCGTGGAGGTGCTTGGTGTGAACAAGAGCAAGCCTTACGCGGCGCGCAGGATCGCCTGGTCGTAGTAGCGCCGCACGCTCGAGCCGATCCGGGTGACGTCGGTGCCGTAGACGTGGATCGAGATCGCGGTCTCGTCGCCCGCGTTGCTGACACGGTGGATGTCGCCCGGCGGGGCGAACCCGGCGACGTCGCCGACGCGGTTGACACTCGTCCCGGCAGGAACGAGTGATCTGCCACGCTCGTCGAGCGTGAACAGCTCCTCGTGCTCGACTCCCTGGGCCACGCCGAAGACGCACCAGGTCACGTGGTCGTGGATCGCTGTCACCTGCCCCGGTCGCCAAACGAGGGCGACGATCGAGAAGCTCCCGTCCGGCGCGCAGTAGAGGACGTGGCTGCGGTAGCCGGCCGGGTCGCCCGCCCGCAGGTCGGGCGCTAGGACGTCCGGCCCGGGAAGGTGGAGGCGGAGCTCGACCGCGACGAGCTTCGCGGTCTCGCTCCAGTCCGCATGCGAACCGACGACGGCGCGCACGGCGCGCACGAGCTCGTCGAGGACGCGCGGGCCGCGTCGCGCCGCCCGCTCCCTCGTGTTCGATCCTGGCCCGCTCGCCATTAGTACGTCCTCCATTGTCAGGGTCGCCTCCGCGCCGTCACTCGCCGTCGTACTCGTCGTGCCGGCGGATCCAGAGCTGCCAGTCCGCGGCGCCCTCGTCGCGGCCCTTGGGTGCGCGGTCGAGGATCGGGTAGTAGCCCATGACGAACTCCAATCCGCGCCAGGTCGTCGAGTACGCGTGGTAGACGGCGTCGACGGCGCGCACGAACGTACTGAAGCCGGGGCTCTCCGTCATGTAACCGGCGGCATCGGTGCCCGACGCGCGCGCGTTGTGCTCGACGATCGGCGGTACCCCGTTTTCCCCCATCATCTGCTCAACAACGCGGCGACCTTCTTCCTCGGTGTGCGAGAAGCCGAGGTCGAAGTTGAAGTCGCCAGGGGCGGACGAGACCCAAGGAATGCTCCACCCCATGCGGCGCTTGTAGGGCTGCAGCTTCTCGAGCGGTGCCTGCGAGACGAGCACGAACGTCGCGTCGCGCGCGTGCAGGTGTGGGAGCAGGCCGTCGATCGAATCGGCGATCGACGAGTTGACCGGGCAGCCGGCGTCGTAGCTCGGGCCGAACATGAAGTGGTAGACAAGGAGCTGCGAGCGCCCCTCGAAGAGCTCGGCGAGCGACTTCTCGCCCTCGTCGGTGTCGAAGCGGTAGCCCTCCTCGAGCGGCACCAAGGGGAGCTCGCGTCGCTGCCGCGCGAGCTCGTCGCCGACCCTCGTGTGCTCCTTCTCGCGGACGAGCAGCTCCTCGCGTGCGGCGAGCCATTCCTCGCGGGTTCCGATTCTGTACTCGGTCATTTGCTCAGTCATGTGTCTTTCTCCTTCGTTGGCTTGGTGATTGCGCGGTCACGCGGCGCCGGCGAAGGTCTCGCCGGTTTCGAGCAGCGTCTTCAGCTCGGAAAGGACATGCGGCCAGCCGCCGCTGACCAGCTCCAACATCGTGCTACCGGCCTCGAAGCCGTCGTGGACGACGGTCAGCTTGCAGAGCTCGTCGAGTTGCTCGATCTCGAACGTGACCTTCGATCGGCCTTCGCCGGCAACCTTGGCCACCACCTCGTCGCTGAAGCCGTGCACCTCGGCCAGCTCGGGCGTCAGGGTGTGCCAGGTGTAGGAGAGCCGGCGATAGGGGTCGGATTCGAGGACGACCTGCTCGGGATCGGCGATCGTCACCCCGTGGTTGTGCCAGGTCATGGTCGAGCCGACCTGCCAGTCGGTCTCGAACGTCGTCCTCCAGTAGCGCTCCGTAAAGGCCGGCTCGGTCAGTGCCTGCCAGAGCCGCTCCGGCGTCGTCTTGATGTAGCTCGTGTAGGCGAACGTCGGCCTCTTCGTTGAGACTTCTTCTGCTTGCATCGGTGCTTCCTCCAGTGCTCGTTTCAGGTCTGCCAGGGCGCGGACGCGCGCCTGGTCGTAGCGGTTGATCCAGCGCTCGGCCAGCTCGTTGATGGGCGCAGCGTTGAGGTAGTGGAGCTTCTCCCGACCGCGCCGGACGGTGGTCACAAGCTGGGCCGCCTCGAGGATCGCCAGGTGCTTGCTGACCGACTGCCTGGCCATTCCCAGCCCGGCGCAGAGCTCGCGCAGCGTCCGTCCGTTGCGCTCGTTCAGACGGTCGAGCAGGAGGCGCCGGCTCGGATCGGCGAGCGCCCGGAAGACGGCGTCGATCTCCTGTGGCTCGGGATAGGCAGCCATAAGGCTGCTCATTATAGGCAGCCTCCCGGCTGCATGTCAAGCGCCGCAGCGGCACAAACCGGTGGACGGCCGCGGGCGTCCCCTCCGTCGGACTAGACGCCGAGCGCGGCGATCACGAGCTCGGCGACCTTTGGGCCTGAGTACTGCTGCTGGCCGGTGATCAGGGGTCCGTCGCGGACGGCGAAGTTTCTGAAGAGTCCGCCCTGGACGTAGTTTGCGCCGCGTTTGCGGAGCTCGTCCTCGATCCGGTAGGGCATGACCTTCTGCCCGACGGCCCGGTCCACGTAGTCTTCCTCGACGTTCGCAAACCCGGTCACCGTCTTGCCCTCGACGAGGTAGGAGCCCTCGGAGAGCTGCACGTCGATCAGCGCCGAGACCCCGTGGCAGAGGAGTGCGGTCGGCTTCTCTGCCTCGTAGAAGGCGGCGAGCGCCCGCTTCAGATCCTCGTTCTGTCGGAACTGGAACATCGGCGCGTTTCCACCGCAGACGACGAGCGCGTCGAACTCGTCCAGATCGAGGTCGGCGAGCCGCGGCGTGTCCTCGAGCAGCGCCGTCAGCTCCGGCGTGTTCAGAAAGCCCATCGAGATCAGGTCGTCGGCCGACCACTTCGACTCGTCGCGCGGGTCGGAAAGCGCGTCGAGCTCGACCTTGCCGCCGTCCGGGCTCGCGATCGTGACCTCGTAGCGAACCTGACTGAACTCGTAGTACGGATGCGTGAGTTCGGCGGCCCAGAAGCCGATCGGCCAGCCGGTCGTTGTCGATGTCGTCGGGTTGGCGACGATCATCAGCACCTTCGGACGCCTGCTCGTCGTCACGTCCACGATCTCGCGATGCTGATCGGCGCCCTGCACTGTGGGCATCTCGGATCTCCTTCCGGTGCGGGAAGCCTGTGCGACTCCGTTGAGTCGATCGCCAGCTGACGGTAGGCGCGGCACCCTGGGATGAACAAGCGCAAGTTGTTGTTCGGCGACAATCTCTGCTTGTTCCGCCCTGAGCTCGGCCGGTCGTACACTCGCTCGGGTGGCCACTCCCGACCTGCGCCAGATGCGCTACTTCACGGCCGTCGCCGAACGCGGCAGCTTCACCAGCGCCGCCCGCGAGCTACACGTCGCTCAGCAGGCGGTGAGCCAGCAGGTCAAGGCGCTCGAGCAACTGCTCGGTGTCACTTTGCTCGAACGCAGCTCACGACGGGTCAAGCTCACACCGGAGGGAGTGGTCTTCCTCGCCGATTGCCGGCGCGTGCTCGCCGGCGCCGACCGCGCCGCGCGGCGAGTGCAGGCCGCCGCCCGCGGCGAGGCCGGAACGCTGCGCCTTGTCTACACACTCGTCAGCGCCTTCGAGACCGTGCCACTACTGCTCGACCGGCTCCAACGTGACTATCCACTGCTGAAGGTCGACGCCCACGAGGTCTTCGGCTGCGACGTCGACGCACTCCTCGGTGACGGCGACTGCGATCTCGCGCTGGCCCCGTTGACCTCCTACCCCGAAGACATCCGCCAGCGAACGGTCCGGCGCGAAGTCGTGCGCGTCGCAGTCGGTGAGCCCCATCGTCTGGCCGACCGCAACGAGATCGCGCTCCCCAGCCTGCGCGACGAGACGCTCGAGCTGTGGCCGCACGAGATGGCTCCCGGCTACTACGACGCGATCATCGCCGCCTGCCGCACGGCTGGGTTCGAGCCCAATGTCGACCAGCACGGAGCCGGCTCGACCGTCTGGGGGTACATCGCAGAAGGCCGCGGCGTCGGCCTCGTCGTCAGCTCCCTGATCGAGCAGCTCCCACGCGGCGTCAAGCTCATCGACCTCGCTCCACCCCGCCCGATGCTCACCGTCAACGCCGTCTGGCGACAGGACCACGAGCTCCCCGCGATCGAGCGCTTCTTCGAGACCGCGAAACAGCTCGCCCACCAGCGTCACTGGGCCTAACCGCGCGGACGCGCGCCGGCGCCCGGTTCAACGACAAGGACGCGTTGTCGGCAAACAACAACTTGCGCTTGTTCATTCCGTCGGTCGGCGCCTACCGTCGTGGTTAGCCGATTGCTCCGCACGCAAGGCGAAAGGAGCTCCTCATGACGGTCGTTTCTACGCTGGATGTCTACGGCTTGACTGCGCAGGAGTACCGGGCGGTCATGGACGAACTCGGGGTCGAGACTCGACCCGAGGGCGGCATTTACCTCCATCTGACCACTCCCGCCGATTTCGGTTTCCGCGTCGTCGAGATCTGGGACGACAAGGAGGGCTTCGATCGATTCGTGGAGCAGCGCCTGGCCCCGGCGGGCGAAGCGGTCGGCCTCGCGCGCGAGATGACAATCGCGGTCACTCCGCTCCATAACTTCTTCTCACCGCGACTCAGCGAGCTGCCGGCCCTCGTGGCGTCGCTCCCGGGAGCGCCGAATGCGGGTCCCCGCTCGAGAGCAGACGGCTAGCCGCCCTATGACGGTCGCCGCGCTGACGGCGATGCTCGGACTCGCCGCGGCATCGTGAATCGTCGCGGGTCACCAGATGGAGAGATGGACATGGGCGTCGCGACGGAGCTCGGATCGTTTCCGTTCTTCGTGACGGCGTGGGTGCGAGTGCGTCCCAGCGCCGCGGGGGCGCCTCGCCGCCGAGAAAGCTGACCCGGCGCAGCGACGAGGTGGCGCGGCGGCGACAGGAGCTGCCGTGGGTTCGCACCGACAAGGAGTACCGATTCGAGACCGTCGATGATGGCGGCCATGATGCCGCCACCGACTGCGTTGCCCATGGAGACAAGATTCCGTGGCCCACTCGTGGCCCAAACGCCGATTCGACGATTGGCTCAGGCGGCGGCATCTGGAACGGCACACTGCCCGACGGCCCGCCCGTCCAACTGACACTGCGCGAGCGCCGTGACACACAACACACTCACCGCAGGCGCCGACCTCTCGCTCCAAGGCGGCGGTCTCTACACAACCTTGCCGGTCATTCTGACGAACAGCCTCATAGCGAAGAACCTCCCCGACGACTGCTTCGGCTGCTGAGGGTCAGCCGATCGATGGATCGCGCCCGGTCGACGCCTCCCAGTCCGCCGAGGTAACGCAAGCCTGACGTGCGGGCGGATTCTGTCCAGGCCACCGGTCGCGAGCAGGAGCTAAACCGCGAGGTGAGCAACGACAGCTCGCATCCCGTGCCGATCGCCTCGTTAGCTAACAAGACAACTACGCATCCCGCACTCATCCCGCAGGAGGTCCCCGCAACCTCCCGTACGGCCCCGCGGATCTCCGCAACGCTCCCATCGGATCAGCGCTCGGTTAGCGATGGTTCTCAGATGAGGGCCGTGTCCACGGCACCGTTCAGCCACTAGGCCGGTGGCCGGTGACGGCCTAAGGTCCCGCGTGGATGTCGATGTTCTGGCGTGTGTTCGCGGCGAACGCCGCGATCCTGATCGTCGGAACGCTGGCGCTCGTCGTCTACCCGGGGCCGCTGCACGAGCACCGGGCCTTGTTCGACCTCGCTGTCGTGATCAGCGCTCTGCTGGTCATGGTGGTCGTCAACGGACTCCTGCTGCGGCGTCTCTTCCGGCCGCTGGAGCGCCTCGCAGAGCGCATGGAGACCGCCGACGTCCTGCGCGGCGGACAGCGCGTGCCGGTCGTCAGCGCCGGCGAGATCGGCGCCCTCGAACGAACCTTCAACGGCATGCTCGACCGGTTGGAGAGGGAACGCCGCAACGCGGCTGCACACGCGCTTCGGGCGCAAGAAGCGGAGCGCGTGCGGCTTGCCCGTGGCCTGCACGACGAGGTCGGACAGTCGATGACCGCTGTCCTGCTCCAGCTCAAGCGCCTGACCGCCGGCGCGAGCCCGGAGCAGCGCAGCCGACTGGCGGAGGCACAGGAGGTTGTGAAGACGAGCCTCGAGGACGTCCGCCGCATCGCCCAGGAGCTTCGCCCCGAGCTCCTCGATCACCTCGGCCTGGCGAGCGCGCTCGCGGAGCTCGCGAGTAGCTTCGAGCAGCGCACACGCGTGCACGTTCAGCGTCGGCTCGCGCGAGACCTGCCGTCGCTCGATCCGCAGGCCGAGCTCATCCTCTATCGCGTCACCCAGGAGAGCTTGACGAACGTGGCTCGTCACGCGGAGGCAAGCCGCGTGATGCTCAGCCTCGAGCGGGGCCAGCGCAGCGTCGTCCTGCGCGTGATCGACAACGGACACGGCTTCGACCCCGAGCATGTCGAGGGTGGCGGCCTGCGCGGCATTCGTGAGCGGGCCCTGATCGCGGGCGGAGCGGTTGCGATCGAGCCCGGCCCGGAGGGGGGCGTCGAGGTGCGGCTCGAGGTCCCGACCGAGACGGCCTGAGCGATGCCGACGCCACTCGTGACCCGGATCCTCGTGGCGGACGACCACGCTCTCGTCCGGGAGGGGCTCAAGCATGTCATCAACGCCGAACCCGACCTCGCCGTCGTCGCGGAAGCCGCCGACGGCGCCGAGGCGGTCGAGCGCGCGCTCGCAGAGGACATCGACCTGGCGATTCTCGACATCAGCATGCCGCGCATGACCGGCTTGCAGGCGGCGCGCGCCCTCTCGCACCGACGGCCAGAGCTGCGCCTACTGATGCTGTCGATGCACGACAACGAGCAGTTCCTCTTCGAGGCCCTGAAGTCGGGCGCCTCTGGCTATGTGCTGAAGTCGGGGGCGGACGACGACATCGTCGATGCCTGCCGCGCTGCCATGCGCGGCCAATCCTTTCTCTACCCCTCGGCCGTCAACACCCTTGTCCGCGACTTCCTCGAACGCGCCGACACCGACCGCGACTACGACCCGCTGACGCCGCGAGAGCTCGAGGTGCTGAAGCTGATCGCAGAAGGGAGGACTTCAAAGGAGATCGCGGAGCTGCTGGTGCTCAGCATCAAGACCGTCGAGCGCCACAGGGCCGACATCCTCCGCCGCCTCGGCATGCGCGACCGCGTCGACCTGACCCGCTATGCGATCCGCCGCGGCCTGATCGAGCCGTAGGCGCACTCCGGTCGTGAAGATCGGTGGCGGCCCAGGCCGAATTTGGGGTCTTTCGCCGATGGTGCAACCGGCCCGTCGGTGTGACGCTGGACGAGAACCAGAGACGGGAGGTATCGGATGGCACTGGGCATCGACGTTGCGTCCAGGCGTGTTCGCGTCGCCGCGCTTCTCTTAATCGCCGGCCTGGTTGCCGGCCCGGCCAGCACGCATGTCTACTGGATGCTGGATGGCACCTGGGGGCTCCACAGATCCGTCAACGGCCATATCGAGCAATCGTCGACCACCGGCATTCGCATTACGGCGGCCGTGGTTGTCGTGCTGCTCGTCGCCGCCGTCCTGGTCGTTCTGGCGCGGGTCGGCTTGTGGCAGCAGACATACGTTTCTGACCGCCTGATCCGGTTCTTCGCCTGGGCGCTCGCGGGGATTTTCCTGCTGGAGACCCTGGCGTCCTTTACGTGGAGCAGAGAGTACGAGTGGTGGTTGTACGGGCCGGCCTCGCTCGTGCTCGCATTGCTGGCGCTTGTCGTCGCGGGCTCCGGCGGCGTGTGGCGCACTGACCGGCCGCGCCGCCCGATGGTCACATCGCACTGAGGGGGCCGAGATGGCAACGACATACCCAGCTCTCGAGCCCTCCGTCGCGGTGCCAGTCGAGCAACCACAGGTCGTCCGCGCCGAGCATCTCAGCAAGCGGTTCGGTGATGTCGTCGCGGTCGACGATCTGACGTTCTCCCTCGAGCACGGAACGGTCACCGGCTTTCTCGGGCCGAACGGTGCCGGCAAGACGACGACCCTGCGGATGCTGCTGCATCTCGTCGAGCCGACTTCGGGCCGCGCACTCGTCTTCGGCGGCCGCTATCAGGACCTGGCGCGGCCGGCGGCGCGAGTGGGAGCAGTCCTGGAGGTTGCGGACTTCCATCCCGGACGTTCCGGACGGGACCATCTGTATTCGCTTGCGCTGGCGCTCGGGCGGCGCGACCCGGGAGGCGATCACTGGTTCCTCGGACGGGAACGGTCCGCAGCCGAGCGCGTGGACGCTGTGCTCGATCTCGTGGAGCTGGGCAGCGCCGGTCGGCGCCGGGTCGGGAGCTACTCGCTCGGCATGCGACAGCGGCTCGGGCTCGCGGGCGCGCTGCTCGGCGACCCGGAGCTGCTGATCCTCGACGAGCCCGCCAACGGGCTCGATCCGGAAGGCGTGCGCTGGCTGCGCGACTTCCTGCGCGCCTTTGCCGCCGAGGGCAAGACGGTCTTCGTCTCGAGCCACGTGCTCGCCGAGGTCGCCCAGACGGTCGACCAGGTGGTGATCATCAACAAGGGCAGGCTCGTCACGTTCTCGCCGCTCGCCGAACTGACCGGACGGCTGACCGGCGACGTGCGCGTGCGGGCGCCCGAAGCGGCGCGTCTGCAGCACGCGCTCGACCGTGAGGGCATCCACTCGGAGCTCCTGAACGGCGACGAGCTGCGTGTGCAGGGCGCCTCGACCGCCCGCGTGGGCGAGATCGCTTACCACGCCGACCTGCTCGTCCACGCCCTCGTGCCGGAATCGTCAAGCCTCGAGGACGTCTTCCTCGAGCTGACCGCGGAGGGGCCGTCATGATCGACCAACTGCTCTCCGAGCTGCGGAAGATGCGCTCGACCCGCACAAATCTCGGGCTCCTCGCCGGGATGATCGGACTCACGCTCCTCACCGTCCTGGTCAACGGCTTCGTACTCAGCGCGAATGAGCTGCAGACCCACGACAACCAGCACACATTGCTGTCGGCGGGGACCAACGGCGCGCTCTTCGCGGCACTTATCGGCGTGATGGCGATCACGAGCGAATACCGGCACGGAACAATCAGGCCGACCTTCGTGGTCACGCCGGACCGCCGTCGCGTGATCGCGGCCAAGGTGGTCGCGAGCCTGCTGATGGGGGTCGCCTTCGGGATCGTCGCGATCGCGCTCTCCTTCGGCGTCGGCTACGCCATCCTCGCGGGTCGCGGCATCGACTTCGCGCTCGCGACGAACCACGTGCTCTTGCTTTTGCTCGGCACGCTCTTCATGACCGCGCTCTGGGCGGCGCTCGGGGTCGGTCTAGGCTCAGTGGTCAAGAACCAGGTGTTCGCCGTGATCGGCGTGATCATCTGGGCCTTCGTCATCGACAACCTCCTGCGCGAGCTCGTTCCGGATGCCGGCCGCTTCACGCCGGTCGCCGCCAGCGACTCGATGACCGCGGGCTTCGCCGACTACCTGCTCGCGCCGGTCGCCGGCGGGCTGCTGCTGCTCGGCTACGTGGTGACGTTCGTCGCCGCGGGCGCGCTGGTCGTCGCTCGCCGCGACGTGACGTAGCGATGCTCACCGTCGTCGACATTGGCAAGGCGCCCGTCCTGCGCCCGGTCGAGGCAAAGCGGCCGGTGACGCTCGATCTATTCACGTGCGTCGTCGGCAACGCGCTCGCCTGGATGCTCTGGGCGGCGATAACCATCGCGACTGACGACTGGTACTGGTGGCCGGTCATGCCGCTCGCAGGCTGGACGCTCGTACTCTCGCTCCACCTCTGGCACGAAGGAGGAACTGATGACTGAACTCGTTTTGGTCGTCGTCGACGAGTGCACCTCACCTGAGCTCTGCGCGCGCGTTCGCAGCAACGCCGGCAGCGGCCCGACCGACGCGCTCGTCATCGCTCCGACGCGCGACCCGGCTGCGACGCGCTGGTATGTCGACGAGGACGCCGCGCGCGCGGCCGCGACGCACCGCCTACGCGCCTGCGTTGCGTGCCTCAGAGGCAAGGGATTCGCGTCGAGGGCCGGCTCGGCGATCCCGACCCCGTGCAGGCGATCAGGGATGCGCTTCAAGGCTTCGCCGCCGACGAGATCCAGATCATCACCGCGCCACAGCGTCCCTCGACATGGTTCCGCCGGAACGTGATCGACCGGACGCGACGCAGCTTCGAGCAGCCGATCAAGCACGTCGTGATGCCGACGACGAAGGCAGATACCAAGCGCACGTCGTCCTCCGCGTTCCAGCACGCAAGCCGGCCCGAGTCAAGAGACCATCCAGACGACTACGGCGAACGCAGGTGAGGCGCATCTCGGCTGAAGCACCGGTAGGGGCACCGATCGGAGAGCCGCGTTCCTTTACCGGGACCCGCCGGACGAGGGCGCCCTTTCATCGGCCGTTTTCGCCCTTTGGCTGTGCGTGTGACCGATCGCGCATGGTGCACTCCCTGGGCGTAGACTCCGTGACCGAGGAGGTCTCATGCGCGTCCGCACGAGAGTCTTAACGGTTCTGCTCCTCTTCGCCGCGCTGATGGCCGGTGCCCTTGCGAGCCTCGGCCCGACCGGTCCCGTCCAGGCATCCAATGGGATCGCGGCGCCAGGCTCGGCGGTCCGCCCGACCTGCGATCCCGACAACGGCGGCCTGAATCTGCCTGGCGGCTTTTGCGCCCTGGTGGTCTACGACGCCAAGACGGCGACGGGCGCTCCGGCCAGAGTGCGGGACATTGCGGTCGCGCCCAACGGCGATGTGTTTGTCGCTGACCAATCCCCGGGCGGGGGCGTACTGGCGTTGCGGGACACGAACGGGGACGGAAAGGCCGACGCGGTGGCGCGATTCGGCACGAGCCCCGGGACCGGCATCTACTTCAGGAGCCCGTATCCCTATTTCGCACCGAACAATCGCGTAGAGCGGTACCTGATGTCGCCGGAGAGCCTGACGCCGGTGGCCGGACCCGACGTCATCGTCTCCGGACTGCCGGCGACAGGGAACCACGTGACGAAGACCATCGTGGTCACCAAGAGCGGCACGCTCTTCGTGGGCGTCGGATCGTCCACGGACAGCTGCCAGGCAATGCCGGGCGTGCCGGGCTCACTGGGAATCGATCCCTGCCCCGACATGCCGATCCGGGCGGGGATCTGGCGGTACGACGCGAACTTGCCCGGTCAGGTTCACTCGGCGGCGGGCCGCTATGCGACGGAGCTCCGGAACATGGTCGCGCTCGCCCTGAACCCGTACGACGGCGCGCTCTACGGGGTGCAGCAGGGACGAGGCGGCTTCAACCACAATTTCCCGGACCTGTTCACACCCGAGGATGACGCCGCGCTACCGGCCGAGGAGTTCTTCCGCTTCCACGAAGGCGGGCACTACGGGTGGCCGTACTGCTACTACGACGGAAGGCAGGAGAAGAAGGTGCTGGCGCCGGAGTATGGCGGGAACGGAACGACCGTCGGTCGCTGCGCAGACGCCGAAGATCCGCTCCTGGCCTTTCCCGCCCACTACGCGCCCAACGGGCTGCTCTTCTATGACGGTGATCAGTTCCCGGGGAAATACCGGGGCGCGGCGTTCATCGCGTTCCACGGAGGACCCAATCTTCCGCAGAGCTACAACGTGACGGTCGTGCGTTTCACGAACGGTCTGCCCCACCGGCCGGAGGTCTTTGCGGACGGCTTCATCGGTGAGGGCGCCGTCAACCTGCCGGCAGATGCCGACCACCGTGCGATGGCCCTCGCGCAGGGTCCGGACGGCTCGCTCTACATCACGGACGACGCCGGGGGACGGATCTGGAGAGTGCTGCACGCGAGCCGAAGACCGTGAACGACGGGCTCTTCGCCTCTGAAGAGGGGAGTTTCGCCCCGCCGCTCTGACGTTCGTGACCTTGCTCGCGCTGCTCGCGCATTCACCCGGGCCCGGGAGTTGTCCGCAACGAGCGCCTTGGATGGTGCCGAGAGGCGACCGATCGCCGAGCGGTTTGCGCCGCCGATCGTGTGACGGAAATCCGCCCTTCGATGAGCGGTAGTCCGTCAAACCTCACGCTCGTGCCACGGGGCAATCAGGACGACGCGCGCGCCCGACCGGCACGCAACAGTTCATCGGACAGAGGCTCCCGTAATCGCGTCAGGCCATCTCTGGACGCCGTCTTGGCCCATTTGGCAGTGCGTGTAACAGATCAGGGCCCTTCCCGTCCCTGTGTCACACGAACGGAAAGGATGGTGGAGGATGACCTGCTCATGGAAGTGAGGGCGCTGCTCGAGGCGCCGGCGCTGCGCGCCCCCACGGCCGATCCGGATGCGGCCCTGGTGGCGGCGGCACGGGACGAGCCGCAAGCGTTTCTCGCGCTCTACGACCGTTACTTCGACCGCGTGCTCGGCTACGTGCGACTGCGCATCCGTGACGACTTCATCTGCGAGGACGTCGCGAGCACGGTGTTCACGACCGCGCTGGCACAGCTTGGCCGCTTCCGCGGCGACGGCACCTTCGCGGGCTGGCTGTTCCAGATTGCCCGGAACGCCGTGCGGGACGTCCAGCGCCGACCGGCGGCCACCCACCTCCCTCGCGACGCCGCCTCGTTCGAACCCGATGTCGAGGAGCGGTTCCTCGCCTTCGAACGTGCCGCACACCTGCACACGCAGATCCGCCTGCTCACACCGCGGCAGCAGCATCTGCTCGGGCTGCGCTACGGCGCCGGCCTCGCCTTCGACGAGATCGGCGCGATCGTCGGCACCACGCCGGGAACGGCGCGCGTTCGTGTCCACCGGATTCTCGAAGACCTACGACGGAGGTATTCCGATGACGACTGAAGAGCTCGAGCGCGAGCTGATGACACTTGCCGGGCCGCGGCCGGACGACGAGCGCGCGCGCCTGACCATTCGCGCGACGCTCGTCGAGCACATCGGCACCCGCCCGCAGCACCGCCGGCGCTCGCGCCTGGCGCTCGGTGCGGCGGCGGTCGCTGCCGCAGCGCTTGCAGCAGCGATCCTGGGCCTCGTCGGATCGGGCGGTCCTTCGGCCGACGCGGCGATCCTTGCCGACGTGAGCCGCGTGCTCAGTCCGCCGCCCAACCTCATCGTCCACGTCCATGAGACGGGCCAGGTGGACGGGGCGCCGGTCAGCGCGGAGTGGTGGCAGGAGACGAACGCGCCCTACGCCATGCGGTTGATCAAGAGCAACGGGGACTACGTCGGCGAGGGCTCGGCCGACGGGACGACCACGTCACGGTACGACGCCGCGACGAACACGATCTCGCAGCGGTCGAGCTCCGGATCCGACACGACGCTGATCGACCCGATCGAGACGGTTCGTGCGGCACTCCAGAACGGCACGGCGCAGGTCTCCGGAACGGTCACCATCGACGGACGGTCCCTCTACAAGATCGAGCTCCCGAACGGCGTGGTCGGGTACTTCGACCGGACCGATTACCGGCCCGCGTTGCTCGACAACCCGCAGGGCGACGGCAGCATCGTCCGCACCAGGGTGCTCACCTACGAAGAGCTCCCGCTCACGCCTCAGAACGAGCAGCTCGTCAGCCTCACCGCGCAGCATCCCGACGCGAGGGTCGAGACGAGCCCGGCGCCGCCCGACAAGCGCGGTTAGGTCGTTGCGAAGTCGGCACCGAGCGCCCGCGCCATCGTCCGGTGCGCGGCGCTCGTGCCGACGAGCGTCGACTTCGCCGGGTCGACGTCGCGTCGCCGTGCGAACGCGAGGATCAGCCCGGGCAGCGGCGGCCGGCACCAGCACGCAGGCGGGCCCCCGCCATGTGTACACACGGCGGTCTCGAACGGGCCGGCCGGCACTGCGCCGCCGTCCGGCCGCCAATCGAAGACCAGGTTGGGGGCCGGCCCGTCCCAACCGTCGAGCGCGGACGCCGCAACAAAGACAGCCGCCCGGCCCGGAGATGGAGACCGCACGAATTCCAGGCGCTGAACGTCGGCGAACCCCTCGCCGACGTCGGGCGGCTCGAGCTCCCGCACCGCGCGCATCTGCGCCGTCGGCAGCAGCAGGCCCGGCTCGCGCGCGAGCGTGCGCAGCTCCTCCGGCTCGGGCAGGGACCCCACCCGGTCAAGCACCCGGTCGACGAGGTTGACCTGCGCCTGCGCGAGCGGCGTGTCGAGCCAGAGGCAGCGCACCGGCAGGCCGTGCGCGGCCGCGGCCTCGAGCGTGTAGCTTCGCGTCGCGCGCGTCAGGTACGTGTTGTCGAGGACGACGCGGCGCTCCCCGGCGGCCAGCGCGTCATCGAGCGCCTCGCCGAGGGCCTTCAGCGAGCCTCCACGCTCGTCACGGTTCAGACGGACGTACCCGCCGGCCTCATAGCCGGCGGCGATCCGGCTCTTGCCCGCACCGGGGATGCCCATGACGAGCACGACATCGCCGCGCCGGGCACGGGCCGGCCGGGGCGGGACGTGGTCGGGCTCGTCCAGCCCGAGGGTCGCGGCCCGAGCCGCCGACCGTGCGGTCTCCGGGTGGCGCGCTCCCGGGATCGGGGCGATGACCGGCGAGAGCGCGAGCAGCTGCGCCAGCGCGATCTCGGCGGCCGTGGCACGGTGCTTCACGGCGAGCTCGGCGAGCTCTGCGTCTCGCTCCAGCCGTCCTGCCCGCCGCACGCCGCCGAGCGGCGAATGGGCGATCAGCGCGAGCCCGAGCTCCTCGCAGCGCTCGAGCACCCCGCCGCGCCGCGCACGGTCGTCGAACCGGCTGAGCGCGACCTGCACGGCCGCGACGGGTGCCAGCTCGAGCGCCTCGTCGAGCTGCCGGCGGTTGACGTTCGCGACGCCGACACGCCGTACCAGTTCCTGGTCGGCGAGCCGGGCAAGCGCGCGCACCGAGGTCCGCCAGGGCGTCCGCGGGTCGGGCGCATGGAGCAGGTAGAGATCGATCGGGAGCCCGTCGAGCGCCTCGAGGCTCGCCTCGCAGTCGGCACGGATTGCCTTCGCGCGTCCGTCCGGGACCCAGTCCGGCCCCATCCCGCCCTTGGTGACGAGGCGGGCGCGCGTCCCGCGCAGCACGCGCGCGAGCAGCCGCTCGTTGTTCCCGTACGCGCGAGCGGTGTCGAAGACGACGATGCCCGCGTCGAGGGCGGCGGCGACCGTCGCGGCCGCACGCTCCTCGTCGGCGTCCTCGTCCGTCGACAACCGCATGCAGCCGAGGCCGATGCGCAGGTCCGCGGGGTCGAGCCAGGTCAGAGACGAGAGCTTGACGCAATCCGCCCGAGCACAGCAGAATCGCGGAGTCCCCAGGGAGAGGAGGCCAGATGGCCTGGCGCATCAAGGGCAGTTACGCCGAGACCTGCTCGTGCGAGATCATGTGCCCGTGCCTCGTGTCGATGGACCACGGCGCGACGTACGACTACTGCCGGCTCACGCTCGTCTTCAACATCAAGGAGGGCGAGATCGACGGCACGGACGTCAGCGGCCTCAAGGTCGCCCTCATCACCGAAACGCCGAAGGTCATGACCGAGGGGAACTGGCGGCTCGGAATCTTCATCGACGCGAATGCGACCGACGAGCAGGCGGACAAGCTCGCCGCGGTCTACGGCGGCCAGATGGGCGGGCCGATGGCCGCGCTCGGGCCGCTCGTGGGCGAGGTACTCGGCGTCGAGCGCGCGCCAATCGAGGTGGTGGACGACGGCGTGCGCCACAGCGTCCGCGTCGGCGACGTGATCGACTTCGAGATCGAGGACGTCGTCCCGTGGGGCAAGGAGAGCGGCGAGCCCGTCAAGTTCGACGGCATGATGCACCCCGTCGCGTCGGACCTGACGATGGCCGAGGCCAAGCGCTCGAACATCAACGCCTTCGGCATCACCTACGAGGGCAAGACCGGGGCCTCGACGCCCGAGTTCTCCTGGGCCGCCTGACGCGGTGATCGCCCAGGCGCCCGCCCAGCCCGCCGCCGGCGGCGGGCTCGCGCCCGCCTTCGCCGCGGCGCGCACGCGGCTGGGCCTGATCGCGCTCCTCTTCGTGCTCGCCGGCATCGGCTGGTGGTGGACGGCCGGCCAGATGCGCGACATGGACGGCGGCCCGTGGACCGGCCTCGGGGCGCTCGGCTGGTTCCTCGCTGTCTGGCTCGTGATGATGGCGGCAATGATGTTCCCGTCGGTCTCGCCGACGGTCGCCCTCTATTCGCGCATGACGCGCTCCCGCTCGCCGGCGCTGCCGCTCCTCTTCGCTGCCGGCTACCTGCTGACCTGGACGCTTGCCGGGCTCGGTGCCTTCACCCTTGCGGTCGCGGGCGGCCGCGCGGTCGGCGACGTGCTGGCCTGGGACCGGGCCGGGCGCTGGGTCGCGGGTGCGACGCTCATCGTCGCGGCCGTCTACGAGCTGACCCCGCTGAAGGACGCGTGCCTCGGCAAGTGCCGCAGCCCGCTCGGCTTCCTGCTGGGCGCGTGGCGCGACGGACACGCGGGGGCCGTGCGTATGGGCGCCAGGCACGGCGCCTGGTGCGTCGGGTGCTGCTGGGCGCTGATGGCGTCGCTGTTCGCGCTCGGCGTGATGAGCCTGGTGTGGATGGCCTTCGTGGCGGCGCTGATCGCGTTCGAGAAGACCGTCCCCTGGCACCGGGGCGCGACCTGGGGCACCGCGGCGGTGCTGCTCGGGCTCGGCATCCTGCTGCTCGCGGCGCCCGACGCGATTCCAGGCCTGACGATCCCGGGCGGCGGGTCGATGCCGATGCAGATGCAAATGGGCTAGCGGCGGACCGCCGTGCGCGTGGTTATCGTCGGCGCCGGGACGTTCGGCGCGTCGCTTGCCTGGTGGCTCGCCCGCGAGGGCGACGACGTCACGCTCGTCGACCAGTTCGAGCCCGGCGACCGGCGCGCGACATCGGGCGGGGAGACGCGTCTCATCCGCGTAGGCCACGGCGACGAGGACTACTACACCGCGATGGCCTGGCGCGCCCGCACGCTCTGGCGCGAGCTCGAGGCCGAGTCGGGAGCCGACCTCTTCGTCGAGTGTGGCATCGCCTGGTTCGCACACGGCGACGACGGCTGGGAGGCCGAGTCGGAGCGGACGATCCGGGCGCAGGGCATCCCGTGCGAGCACCTCGACCCGGCAGCCGCCGCCGAGCTCTTCCCCGGCCTCGGCGCCGGCGACCTCGCCTGGGTGCTGTTCGAGCCGCACACCGGCGTCCTGCGCGCGCAGCGCGCCGTGCAGGCGCTGGCCGGGCAGGCGGCCGAGCACGGCGCGCGGATCCTGCGCGCCCGCGCACGGCCGGACGGTGGTGCGGCGATACTCGACGACGGGACCCGGCTCGAGGGCGATGCCGTGGTCTGGGCGTGCGGGCCATGGCTCGCCCGGCTCTTCCCCGAGCACGTCCCGCTCCGCGTCACGCTGCAGGAGCTGCTCTTCTTCGCCGCCGGGCCCGCGTGGCACGCCATTCCGGGCTGGTGCGACTACGACCGTGCGATCTACGGGACGCCCGACCTCGACGAGCTGGGGGCGAAGGCGGCGGCCGACTACGAGGGCCCGGAGCTGGACCCGGACGCCGAGCTGCCCGAGCAAGCGACGACCGAGCAGATCGTCCGCGGCTACTTCGACGAGCGGTTCCCCGCGCTCGCCGCCGCACCGCTGGTCGAGAGCCGCACGTGCCGCTACGAGACGACGGCGGACACGAACTTCGTCGCCTGGCCGCATCCCGAGCATCCGCACGTCTGGCTGGTCGGCGGCGGCTCAGGGCACGGCTTCAAGCACGGCCCGGCGCTCGCCGAGCGCCTCGCGGCCGCGCTGCACGGCGACGCGGAGTTGCCGGCCATGTTCGCGGTCGGCGAACGGAGGCAGGGGCGCAGTCTGCGGACGGCGGGCCACGGCATCCGCCTCTGACGCAGGTAAACGGCCGGTAAAACCGACTAACCGGCATGCGTGAGGGGACGTCGTTATGTCCAAAAGGAGATCGAGAGGCTGCGGAGGCACACAGAAAGGACGTGACACGAATTGTCCCCTGAGAATCGCGCCACACGACGCATATGGATCTCCGCGGCCGCCCTCGCCATCGGAGCGGGCCTGTTCGTTCTGTCGGCGTGCGGCGGCGGCGGAAGCAGCAACAACACCACGGCGACGACGTCCGGCGGCGGTGGGACGACCACGACCGGGCCGGCTAAGACCGGCGGGTCGATGAAGCTGAACATGTCGAACACCGACGTCGACTTCTCCGACCCGTCGCTCGCCTACGGCGCCCAGTCGTGGCAGCTCGAGTACGCCACGGCGCTCAAGCTGTACGACTACCCGGACAAGCCGGCGCCGCAGGGGAGCAGGCTCGTGCCCGACGGGGCCGACGGCTTCCCGGTGATCTCGTCCGACGGCAAGACGTACACCATCACCGTCAAGAAGGGCTTCAAGTTCAGCGACGGCGCGCCCGTCACGGCGGCCAACTACGCCTACGCGATCAACCGCGGGCTGAACAAGAAGATGCAGTCGCCGGCGGCGCAGTTCATCACCGACATCGTCGGCGCGACGGACGTGATCGACGGCAAGGCGACGAAGGCGTCAGGCGTTCAGGTCGACGGCGACAAGCTGATCATCAAGCTGACGCAGCCGGACGGCGGCATGCTGGCCAAGCTCGGCACGCCGTTCTTCCAGGCGATCCCCACCGATATGCCGATCGACCCGAAGGGCGTCCTGACGTACGCCTCGGCGGGCCCGTACTACTGGGCGAGCCGCCAGGTCGGCCGCTCGATCGTGCTCAAGAAGAACACGCACTACACGGGCTCGCGGGCGCAGAACGTCGACGAGTTCAACATCGACGTGAACACGAACGTGAACCAGAGCCTGCTGCAGGTCAAGGCCGGCCAGGTCGACTACGACCTCGGCGGGCTGCCGCCCACGGCGCAGTCGCAGCTCGGCGCCGAGTACGGGGTCAACCGGAGCCAGTACCAGGTGCACCCGCTGGTCGAGACCGACTACGTGGCGCTGAACACGTCACGGCCGCTGTTCTCGTCGGTGAACATGCGCAAGGCGGCCAACAACGCCATCGACCGCCCGGCCATGCTGCGGGCGTTCGGCGCGTACGGCGGGCTCCTGACCGATCAGATCCTCCCGCCGGGCATGGGCGGCTACAAGCGGGCCGACGTGTACCCGCTGCACGGCCCGAACATCGCCGTGGCCAAGAGCCTTGCGGGCGGCAAGTGCGGCGACCTGAAGCTGTGGGCCTCGAACAGCCCGACGGGCACCACGCAGGCGCAGATCCTGCAGAACAACCTGCAGAAGATGGGCTGCAAGGTCAGCATCAAGTACTTCCAGGGCTTCCAGATCTTCGTCGCCGCGGGCAGGAAGGGCGCCGAGTACGACGCCGTGATCGCGGGCTGGAGCCAGGACTACCCGGACCCGTACGACTTCATCGACGTGCTCCTGAACGGCAACAACATCCAGGCACAGAACAACAACAACCTCGCGTATCTCAACGACCCGCAGCTGAACGCGCAGCTCGCTGCCGCGAACAAGCTGACAGGTGACGAGCGGTACAACCGCTACGGCAACCTCGACGTGATGATCACGAAGAACCTCGCGCCGTGGATGTCGACCGACAACCGGAACCAGCGCGACTTCGTCGCGAAGCGGGTCGGCGGCTACCTCTTCCAGCCGGCGAACGGCTTCGCCGACATGACCACCTTCTACCTCACCCAGTAGTTCCGCAGAACGGCGAGGCCCCCGCTCTCCCGGGGGCCTCGCCGCTAGCGCAGCAGCGCCGGAAGCTCTTGTGCGTGCGTGACCAGAAGCGACTTCGTCGGCCGCGTGAGGGCGACGTAGAGCTCGCGCAGGCCGGTGGCGCCGCCCTCGTCGACGATGAGCGCCGGCTCGACCACGACGACGTGGTCGAACTCGAGCCCCTTCGCCTCGCGAGGCGTCAGCACGGGGACGCGCCGCTCGTCGAAAACGGAGCCGGCGGCCCCGTCGCCGCGCAGC
>DASTZE010000028.1:0-3181 GCA_035764425.1 Gaiellaceae bacterium | reverse complement strand
CCGACGTGCCTCACGCGGCCGAGCGGCTCGAGGCGGCCGGCGTCCGGGCCGCCACGCGCGCGGGCTCGCTCCGGGCGTCGTTCCACGTCTACAACACCGAGGCAGACGTCGACACGGCTCTGGACGCGCTCCTCGCCTAGCAGCGCGGAGGGGGAGCTCGAGGGGGAACCGCGGTTCCCCATTCATGAAAGCGATGGCGACTCGACGCCGTCGCGTCGGCGGCGTCGTGCCGGCGAGCGGCTACGCGGCGACGGCCGAGCCGGCCGTCGACGTGCCGCCGAAGTTGTCGAGGTACGGCTGCCAGCGGTTCGGAATCGTGTGCGCCGCGAGGCGGATGAAGAGCACGGGCGCGGGCGGACGCGGGGGCGAGTGGAGCGTCATCGACACCTCGTGGAGCAGCCGGTCGCCCTTGCGCAGGTTGCACGGCGCGCACGAGGTGACGACGTTCTCCCACACCGAGTCACCGCCCTTCGAGCGCGGCACCACGTGGTCGAGCGTCAGCCGCCCGCCCGTCTCGCCGCAGTAGACACAGCGCCAGCCGTCACGCGCGAAGAGCGCGCGGCGGGAGATCTTGCGCTGGATGATCCGGGGCACCCGGACGTAGCTCAGGAGCCGGATCACGTGCGGCCACGGGTAGGTGTCGGTCGCCGATCTGAGGGGCTCGTCGAGCTCCTCGATCACCTCGGCCTTGCCTTTGAACACGAGGACGTAGGCCCGCCGGACCGAGCACACGTTGAGCGGCTCGTAACTCGCGTTCAGGACTAGAACCTGCTGCACTGCCCGAAAAGTACCACCGAGCCTCGAGGTTGAATCGTGCGCCGAGACCGCTACTGGGACGAGTACTTCGCCCGCCACCGCGCCTCTGGCACCGACCTCGACTGGGGCGGCCGGTGGACGGAGCCCTTCCTGCCGTTACTCCGCGAGGCCGGTGCGGAGCGTGTGCTCGAGCTGGGCTGCGGCACCGGCAACGACGCCGCACGGCTCGCCGAGGCCGGCTTCGACGTCGTCGCGCTCGACGGCTCGGAGGAGGCGATCGCGACCGCGCGCCGGCACCGTGGAGTCGAGTTCCTGGTCGCCGACATGACCGAGCCGCTCCCCTTTGCCGACGCGTCGTTCGACGCCGTCATGGCCAACGTCTCGTTGCACATGTTCCCGGACGCCGTGACGAGAGCCGTGTTCGCCGAGATCGAGCGCGTGCTCCGGCCGGGCGGGCTGCTGCTGTTCCACGTCAACGCCGACTCCGACCGGCCGCTGCGCGCGGCGAGCCGGCCGGTCGAGCGCGAGCTCGAGCGGGACTACGTCCTGGAGTGCGCCGGACAGCGGGTGCGCTTCTTCTCGCGCGCGTACCTCGCCGACGTGCTCGCGGACTGGGAGGACGTCGACGCCGCGCTGGTCGAGATCCCGCGCGCCGAGACGGGCGAGCCGTTCAAGCGCGTCTGGCGTGTCAGCGCCCGCCGCCCGTGATCACTGGGACATGGCCCGCTCGACCGCCTCCGCCTCCTCGGGCGAGAGCGCGATCGGCGCACGGCCTCGGTCCAGCTCCTTCACGTAGATGCGCGCGTGGTCGCGGCCCTGGATCGCGCTGACCACGATCCCCGTCCGCGCCGAGTCGAGCAGCGCGAGCGAGGCGGACTGCTGTCCGCCGAGCCCCTCGAAGGCGTCGTAGCGGACGACCGCCGTCTTCGCGACGGAGCCGTCGACGCGCCGATCGACGCGCCCGAGGCCGGCCGCCACCTCGTCCACGGCCCGGTGCAGGTCGTCGATGCGCGCCTGCAACGACACGGCGAAGTCGACCAGGTCGCCCTGGTCGCCTCCGAGCAGGACCTGCTGTGCGGACCGGAGGCGGCGCAGCCGGACGGCGAGCACTACCGCGAGCGCGAGCCCTGCCAGCGCAACGGCCGCCGCCACGGCCGCGACGACGATGGCGATCGTCGACGCGCTCATTCGGGCAGCCTAGTGAGGTTAGAGACTGAAGACGACCGGATAGTCGACCGAGTTGTTGTCGGTGTTCGCCTCGTTCGGCACCGGCTTTACCTCGGCCGTGACGGTGGTCTGCGGGCCGATCGGCACGGTCTCCGGCACGTGGAACGTGAGCTGGATGGTCTGCCCCGGGCTGATCGCCGTGATCGTCTGCTGCTTGACGATGTTGGCACCCTCGGTCCGCTTGATCGTCAGCGTCACCGGCACCTGCACCTCCTGCACGTCACCGGAGTTCTTCACCGACACGCGGAAGGCGAGCTGCGGCGACGCGGTCACGACGGTGACCCCGTTCGGGTCGAGCGGCGTCGGAGTCCCGGCGTGGCCCGGCAGCCAGACCGTGCCCTCGATGCCGTTGCCACGGCGCACGTTCTTGGAGATGCCCGAGGTCGCGCCCTGGATTCGTCGCCAGACGGGTCGCAGCTGGGCGATCGAGACCAGGTTCGGGTCCTTGAGGAAGTTCGAGTCGGGCACCGCCACGCCGCGGACGTCGCGCGAGGCCAGCTCCTTCTTGGAGGGCTCCTTGAAGAGGTCGTCCCAGATCACGTCGCTCGCGACGAACCGGTTGGCCTGGTTGGCCAGGACGGTGGCCGCCTGCGTCGGGTTGGTGGTCTTCGCCGTCGACGCGAACGCGGCCGACATCCCGCGCAGGCCGCTCTCGCGGAGCTGGAGCGCCGTGATCATCTGCTGGTTCTCCGTGCGCAGCGCCCCGGGCGGGTTGATGTCCTCGGCCTGCTGCACCGCCTGCGCCTGCCGGTCGGCCAGCCCGTTCAGGCGATCCTCGATGGCCGCCACCTTGATCCCCGGCTGCGCGAGCAGCGCCTGGAACTGGGTGCCGACCGCCTGCGAGTCGGTCCCGACCTTCTGCACGTCGCCCATGTAGTTCTCGTACGTCGACTGCTTGCTGTCGCCCCGGCAGCGGTCGACCACGAAGACGAGCAGGACGACGACGAGGATGAACCCGACGACGAGGCCGACGAGGCGCAGGAGCGGCGTGTAGTTGGTCGGCGGCCGTGTCGGCCCGCGCGGCGACCGTCGGAGTGGCGACCGGCTGCGAGGTTCGTCCTCCTCGGGCTCCGGCTCCTCGAAAAAGTCGAAATCGATCTCGCTGTCGCGCTCGCTCATGCGCTTCGCCGGGTGACTGTATAGCTCGCACCGGATCGGAAAGGACTTTCCGACGCGTTGGCCAAGATGGCGTCCTGTG
>DASTZE010000027.1:0-17310 GCA_035764425.1 Gaiellaceae bacterium | reverse complement strand
AGCAGGCGCTCGCCCGCGAGACGATCGTCTAGAGGTCGCGAGCGTCCGTGTTCGAGAGAAAGTCGTGCAGGGCGACAAGCCCGTTCAGCGCCGCTGCGACATCGCCCGGGTCGACGTCATCCCCGCGGTCGACCTGATCGGCGATCTCGCGCGCGGCCAGGAACTCCGCAACGACCTCGCGCTCCTCTCCCTCACGGGCGACGGGATCTGACAGGTCGTAGCCCGCCTCCGCCAACACGCCCTCGAGCAGGTCGGCCAGCTCGGGGAGCGTCTCCTCGGGCGACGTGCGCATGTCGTCCTCGAGCTGTGCCCACTGGCTCTCCCACTCGTGACGATCCAGGCCCGGCTCGAACTGCACGGCGACATCATGAACGATCGGAGAGCGCTCCAAACATCACACTGCGCCAGTACAGTCACGGCCCGTGAGGGTGCTGCTCGTCGGCAGCGGGGGTCGCGAGCACGCGCTCGCCTGGAAGCTGGCGCAGAGCCCGCTGCTCACCGAGCTGCACGCCGCCCCGGGGAACCCGGGAATCGCCGCGCTGGCCACCTGCCACGAGGACGACGTGGCCGCGCTCGCGGGGCGGCTGGCGCCCGACCTGGTCGTCGTCGGCCCGGAGGCGCCGCTCGTCGCCGGGCTCGCCGACGAGTTGCGCGCCGCCGGGATCGCCGTGTTCGGCCCGGGACGCGAGGCGGCGCGGATCGAGGGCTCGAAGCGCTTCGCCAAGGAGGTCATGGACGCGGCCGGCGTGCCCTCGGCGACCCTGGTCGCCGAACCGCACGCGCCTGCCGTCGTGAAGGAGGACGGCCTCGCCGCCGGCAAGGGCGTGCACGTCTGCACAACCGAGGAGGAGCTCCGCGACGCGCTCGCCGCCGCCGGCCCAGAGGCGTTCGTCGAGGAGCTGCTCGAGGGCGAGGAGCTCTCCGTCTTCGCGCTCGTCACCGGCGAGGAGGTGCTGCCGCTCGCCTCCGCGCGCGACTACAAGCGGGTCGGCGACGGCGACACCGGGCCGAACACCGGCGGCATGGGTGCGTTCTCGCCGGTCCCCGGCGCGCCGAATCTCGAGGAGCTCGTCGACGCGGTGCACCGGCCCGTCGCCGCGGAGCTCGCCCGGCGTGGCTCGCCGTTCACCGGGCTGCTCTACGCCGGGCTGATGCTCACGCCGGACGGCGTGCGGGTGCTCGAGTTCAACTGCCGGTTCGGTGATCCGGAGACGCAGGCGGTGCTCCCGCGGCTCGACGGCGACCTGCTCGCCGCGCTGGCCGCCACCGCGTCGGGTGAGCTCGCCGGCGTGCACCTGGGCGTCCGCGACGACGCGGCCGTCACGGTCGTCCTCGCCGGTCGCGACTACCCGGCGGCGGGCGATAGCGGGACGCCGATCACGGGCGTGGAGGAGGCAGGGCTGGTGTTCCACGCCGGCACGGCCATGCGCGACGGCCGGCTCGTGACCGCCGGGGGCCGCATCCTCGCGGCGACCGGCGTCGGCCCGACGATCGAGGCCGCGCGCGAACAGGCCTACGACGGCGTCGGCCGCGTCCACTTCGAGGGCTGCCGCTACCGCAGCGACGTCGCCGCCCGGGTGCACGCCGTTGCCTGACGTCGGGATCCTGGTCGGCTCCGAGTCCGACCGCGCCGCCATGGAGGGGGCGACGAAGGAGCTGGACGAGCGCGGCATCGAGTGGGAGTTCAACGTGCTGTCCGCGCACCGCAACCCGCGCGAGGTGGCCGAGTACGCGACGACCGCGGCCGACCGAGGGATCCGCGTGCTCATCACCGGCGCGGGGCTGGCGGCGGCGCTGCCCGGCGTCGTGGCGGCGCACACGGAGCTGCCGGTGATCGGCGTGCCGCTCCGCTCGTCGAAGTCGGTGCTGGACGGCCTCGACGCCATGCTCGCCATCGCGCAGATGCCGCCCGGCGTGCCGGTCGCCTGCGTCGGCGTCGACAACTCGAAGAACGCGGCGGTGCTGGCTGCGCGGATCTTGCGTCTACTTCGCTAGACAGAGAGAGTCTCTGTCTAGTACACTAGACGCATGATGACACTCGATGACCAGCTTCTCAACGAAGCCAAGACAGTCCGCGAGCGCCTCCTCGACCTGCAGCACGACGTCGAGCGCGCCCGCGTCGACTACCAGCACGTGATCCGCCAGCTCCACGCAAAGGGCGGATCGATGCGCGAGATCGCCGAGGAGCTCGGCCTCTCGCACCAGCGCGTCCATCAGATCGTGGACGCGGGGCCCGAGGACGCACGCGGGCGCAACAAGGACGTGTTCTTCTACCGGCGCCGCGGCGGCGGCCGCCCGTTCGGCCGGCTGACCCGCTACGCGCGCTCTGCCGTCGAGCAGGCGCACGAGGAGTCAGAGCAGCTCGGCCACGGCTACATCGGCACGGAGCACCTCCTGCTCGGCCTGCTGAAGACCGAAGACGGAGGCGCGGCACGGGCGCTGCAGTCGCTCGGCGTCCGCTACGACGACATCCGCGGCAAGGTCGAGGCGGTGGAGACGACTGGCGGCCCGCGCCGCCGCGGCGTCCCGATGACGCCGAAGGCGAAGAAGGCGTTCCATCTCGCGCTCGATGCCGCGAAGGAGCGCCGGGCGCGCTGGGTCGGCACCGAGGACCTGCTGGTCGGACTCACCGGCGTTGAGGACGGCCTCGCGGCCGAGCTCCTCACCGCCGCCGGCGCCGACGAGGCGAAGGTCCGCGAAGCGGTCGCGAAGGTCCTGGGCCGCTAGGACACCCCGGCATCAGTGCCAGGCACTGTGACGCCCGCGTTACAGAGCCTGGCACTGTCACAAAGTCGCAGCGGTGCCTGGCACTGATGGATGGCCAGGCAGACTGCGCCACGATGGAGAACCGGCTCGCCTCACTGCTCGACGCGCGCCTGATCGCGACGCTCGCGACCACCGAACCGGACGGCTCGGCGTACCTGTCGGCCGTCTGGTTTCTGTGCGACGGCGACGAGATCCTCATCGCCACCGGCGGCCGGACGCGCAAGGCGCGCAACGCGGCCGAGCGGCCGGGCGCCAGTCTCCTGATCGACACCCGCGGCCCCGGCGCGTTGCGCGGCGCCGCCGCGACCGGCACCGCGCGGGTTGTGCGCGGCCCCGAGGCCCTCGCGAACAACGAGCGCGTCTGGGCCAAGTACCTTTCCCCCGCCGGCCGGGCGCATCCCAACGTCGGCGTCTCGATCCGCGAGCACGACGACGTCACCATCGTCTTCACGCCCGACGCCTGGCGCACCTGGGGCACCGACGAGGACTTTGGAGGCGCATTGGAGCAGCCAGGGATCGCCTACCCGCTCGAGTCTTGACGGGCGAAGCTGGCGTGCGCCCGGCGTAGCCACGACGCGCGAAGCGCGAGCGGGACTTTCAGGGGGAAAGCCAGCGCCAGTCGCGCACGTCCTCCATGTCGTCGCCGACCTCGCGCGTGTAGGAGCGGGCGCGGAGCCGCTTGTCGACCATCTCCTGGCGCAGATGCGCCGCCCGGCCGCCGAGTGACGGCACCCGGTCGATGACGTCCATGACGAGGTGGAAGCGGTCCATGTCGTTCAGCATGACCATGTCGAACGGCGTGGTCGTCGTCCCCTCCTCCTTGTAGCCGCGCACGTGGATGTTCCGGTGGTTCGTCCGCCGGTACGTCAGGCGATGGATCAGCCACGGGTAGCCGTGATAGGCGAAGATCACCGGCCGGTCGGCCGTGAAGAGCGCGTCGAACGCACTATCGGAGAGGCCGTGCGGATGCTCGGAGTCCGGCTGCAGCCGCATCAGGTCGACGACGTTGACGACCCGCACCTTCAGGTCGGGCAGGTGCCCGCGTACGAGCGCGACCGCCGCGAGCGTCTCGAGCGTCGGGATGTCGCCGGCGCACGCCATGACGACGTCCGGATCGCCGCCCTCGTCGTTCGAGGCCCAGTCCCAGATCCCGATCCCGCGGGTGCAGTGGACGACCGCCTCGTCCATCGACAGGTAGTCGAGCGACGGCTGCTTGCCGGCGACGATCACGTTCACGTAGTGGCGCGAGCGCAGGCAGTGGTCGGCCACGGACAGGAGGCAGTTCGCGTCCGGCGGCAGGTACACGCGGATGACCTCGGCCTTCTTGTTCACCACGTGGTCGATGAAGCCGGGGTCCTGGTGCGTGAACCCGTTGTGATCCTGACGCCAGACGTGGGACGAGAGCAGGTAGTTCAGCGACGCAAGGGGCCGCCGCCACGGGATCCCCCGCGTCACCTTCAGCCACTTCGCGTGCTGGTTGAACATCGAGTCGATGATGTGGATGAAGGCCTCGTAGCAGTCGAACAGCCCGTGCCGGCCGGTCAGCAGGTAGCCCTCGAGCCAGCCCTGGCACGTGTGCTCGGAGAGGATCTCCATGACGCGCCCGTCCGGCGAGAGGTGCTCGTCGAGCGGCGACGTCTCGGCGTCCCAGGTCTTGTCGGTCGCCTCGTAGACGGCGTCGAGCCGGTTGGAGGCCGTCTCGTCCGGGCCGAAGAGCCGGAAGTTCTCCTGGTTGCGCGCGATCACGTCGCGCAGGAAGGCGCCGAGCACGCGCGTCGCCTCGCTCGTCGTCGCGCCGGGTGCATCGACGTCGACCGCGTAGTCGCGGAAGTCCGGCAGCACGAGCTCGCGCAGCACCGAGCCGCCGTTCGTGACCGGGTTCGCGCTCATGCGCCGCTCGCCACGCGGCGGCAGCGCGCGCAGCTCGGGGAGGAGCGTGCCGTTCTCGTCGAAGAGCTCCTCGGGCCGGTAGCTCCGCATCCACTCCTCGAGCAGACCCAGGTGAGCGGCGTTCGAACGGACGTCGGTCATCGGCACCTGGTGCGAGCGCCATGTGCCCTCGACCTGCACGCCGTCGACCTCGTGCGGGCACGTCCAGCCCTTGGGCGTGCGCAGCACGATCATCGGCCATCGTGGGCGACCGACGTCGCCGTCCTCGCGCGCGCGGCGCTGGATCGCGGCGATGTCGTCGAGCGCCTCGTCGAGCACGGACGCGAACTGCTGGTGCACCACGACGGGGTCGTCGCCCTCGACGACGAGCGGCCGCCAGCCGTAGCCCTCGAACAGCGCGGTCAGCTCCTCGTCGGGAATCCGCGCGAGCACGGTCGGGTTGGCGATCTTCCAGCCGTTCAGGTGCAGGATCGGCAGCACGGCGCCGTCGCGGCGCGGGTTCAGGAACTTGTTGCCGTGCCAGCTCGTCGCGAGCGGACCGGTCTCCGCCTCGCCGTCGCCGACGACGCAGCAGACCACGAGGTCGGGGTCGTCGAACGCGGCGCCGAAGGCGTGCGAAAGCGCGTAGCCGAGCTCGCCGCCCTCGTGGATCGAGCCCGGCGTCTCCGGCGCGACGTGGCTCGGGATCCCACCCGGGAACGAGAACTGCCGGAAGAGGGCCCGCATCCCCACCTCGTCCTCCGTGACGTGCGGGTAGATCTCCGTATACGTGCCCTCCAGGTAGGCATTCGCGACCAGCCCCGGGCCACCGTGTCCTGGGCCGGTGACGTAGATGGCGTTCAGGTCGCGCTGGACGATCGCGCGGTTCATGTGCGCGTAGATGAGGTTGAGGCCGGGCGTCGTGCCGAAGTGCCCGAGCAGGCGCGGCTTGATCTGCTCCGGCCCGAGCGGCTCGCGCAGCAGCGGGTTCGTGAGCAGGTAGATCTGCCCGACGGACAGATAGTTCGCCGCGCGCCAGTAGGCGTCGATCAGGCGGAGGACCTGGTCGGTGAGCGGTGCTGTCTGGGCGACGCTGGTCACGCTGCTGAGACGATAGGCGCTATGGACGAGCCGCGTTGGTGGACGTTCCGGCCGGTACGGAGCCTGAAGCCGGCAACGTACCGCTGCCCCTTCTGCGGCGGCCGGCTCCATGCGACGAGCGACCACCTGCTCATCGCTCCCGAGGGCGACACGGAGCGACGGCGGCACGCGCACGCGGAGTGCGTCAAGGCCGAGCGCGACGCCGGCCGCTTCCCGCTCTACGACGAGTGGCGCGCGACCCAGCCCCGGAAGGGATTTCTCGCGCGGATCACGGCATGGCGATCCTGACCGTCAACGCGGGCTCGACGAGCCTCAAGCTCCATGTCGTCGACGGGGAAACGAGCACGCCCGTCGACACCATCGGTGACGCGCGCGGAGTCACCGCGGTCGGTCACCGCGTCGTCCATGGCGGTGCCCGCTTCGTCGAGCCGGTGCTCGTCGACCAAGCGGTGGAGGCCGCCATCGAGGAGCTGCGCGCGATCGCCCCGCTGCACAACGAGCCCGCGCTGCGCGGCCTGCGTGAGGCCCGAGCGGCCTTTCCCGACCTGCCGCAGGTGGCCGCCTTCGACACCGCCTTCCACGCCACCATCCCGGAGCGCGCGCGAACGTACGCGATCCCGTCGGCGTGGGCCATCCGCCGCTTCGGCTTTCACGGGCTGAACGTCGAGTGGGTGGCGAGCCAGGTGCGCGTGGAGCGGCTCGTCGTCTGCCACCTCGGCGGCGGCTGCTCGGTGACCGCGGTGCTCGGCGGGCGCTCGGTCGACACGACGATGGGCTTCACGCCCCTCGAGGGCGTGCCCATGCGGACGCGCTCAGGCAGCGTCGACCCCGGCGCGCTGCTGCACCTGCTTCGCGGCGGCATGGCGGTCGAGGAGCTCGATCATGCGCTCGAGCACGAGTCCGGGCTCGAGGCGCTCGGCGGGCTGGACGACCCGCTCGCGTTCGGCGTCTTCACCTACCGCGTCGCGGTCGCGGTGGCGGCGATGCTCCCGGCGCTCGACGGCCTTGACGCGCTCGCCTTCACCGCCGGCGTCGGCGAGAACCGCGCCGACGTACGCGAGGCGGTGGCTGCGGCGCTCGTGTTCGCGGACCCGTTCAGCGTCCACGTCGTGCCCGCTCGCGAGGAGATCACGATCGCGCGGGCTGTGCGGTCGCTCGGATTTGGCTGAGCCGGTCGACGAGCTCGCCCAGCGCTCCCGGCTCGCCGACGCACGCGACCAGGAACGTCTGGGCCCTGGCCCGGAGGACGAGCGCCGGACGCCCCGATAGCCGCGCGATGCCAATCTCGTCGAGCTCTGCGTACGGCAGGACATGCCCGGCCGTCGCGCCCTCGAGGCGAAGCGCCGTCGGCCCGAGGTCGAGTCGGCCGGCGTGCTGCCGTCCGTCCCCGTTCTGCCACGCCACCGCGTACGACCGTTCCATGTGCGGATGGTGAAGGCGACCGGGTGGTCCGCCATCGGTAAGCCGCACGCGGGCTCGTGCGGATTACCCGCAGCACGTCATGGCGTCCGCCGCCGCAGCGTCAGCGCCCCGAGGATGAGCGCGAGCACCGTAGAGCCGGCGACCACGAGGACGTCGAGGGCGAGCCGGCCGCCGCCGGTGCCGAGGGTCGTCACGCGGTAGAGCGCGTCGTAGGCGTACGTGAGCGGCAGGGCCCACGAGATGATCTCGAGCACGCGCGCCATGTCGGCCCGGTCGACGAACAGCCCGCACAGGAGCAGCTGCGGGAAGACGATCGCGGGCATGAACTGCACGGCCTGGAATTCCGTGGTCGCGAACGCGCTGACGAAGATTCCGAGCGCCATCCCGAGCAGGGCGTTGAGGACGGCGAGCGCGACCACCGCCCACGCCGGCCCGGCGACGTGAAGATCGAGCGGCCCGAGCGCGACCACGGAGACGAGCGTCGACTGCACCAAGGCGACGGCCCCGAAGGCGAGCGCGTAGCCGACGAGCAGGTCGAGCTTGGCGAGCGGCATCGTCATCAGCCGCTCGAGCGTCCCCGTGGTGCGCTCGCGCAGCACCGTCACCGACGTGACGATGAACATCGTGATGAACGGGAAGATGCCGACCAACGGGCCGCCCACGTGCTGGAAGACCTGCGGCTCGTCGTCGAACACGTAGCGCAGGAGCACGACGAGCGCGACCGGCACGACCAGCAGCAGCGCCACCGTGCGCGGGTCGCGGCGCAGCTGCTGCAGGACGCGCAGCGCGGTCGCCAGGGTGACCCGCGCGCTCACCCGGCCTCGATCAGCCGCAGGAACGCTTCGTCGAGGTTGACCGCGCCGGTGCGTGCACGCACATCCGCGGGCGACCCGGTGGCGATCACGCGACCCTCGGACAGGAGGAGCAGGTCGTCGCAGCGGTCGGCCTCGTCCATGACGTGGCTCGAGACGAGCAGCGTCACGCCGCCGTCCGCGAGCCGGTGGAACTCGTTCCAGAGATCGCGGCGCAGGACCGGGTCGAGCCCGACGGTCGGCTCGTCGAGCACGAGCAGCTCGGGCGAGCCGAGCAGCGCCGTCGCAAGCGACACGCGCGCCCGCTGGCCGCCGGACAGGCGGTTGACGACACGGTCGGCGAAGGCCTCGAGCCCGACGGTGGCGATGGCACCGTCGACTGCCTCGCCGCCGGCGTCGAGCACCCGTGCGAAGTAGCGCAGGTTCTCGGCGACCGTCAGGTCGCCGTACACCGAGGGCGCCTGCGTCACGTAGCCGACGCGCCGACGAAGCGGTGGCGAGCCGGCCTCGAGGCCGAGGACGGTGACCGCGCCGGAGACGATCTCCTGGACGCCCACGATCGCTCGTAGGAGCGTCGACTTGCCCGAGCCGCTCGGGCCAAGCAGGCCCGTCACCGCTCCGGGGCGCACGTCGAGCGACAGGTCGGGCAGGACCTCGGTCCCGCCCCGGACGACGTGCAGGTGGTCGACGCGGATGGCGGTCAGCTCGGCCACTACGGGATTGTCCACGTCGCGGCTACGTCCTTAGGCGGATTGCGGGGCGCCGGTCCCGGGCGACGATTGACACGACCGACCACCGAGGAGGGACAATGTCTGCACCCGTGCTGGATCGGGCGGCGCCGGCCGCTGACGTCTCCGGGGTCCCGCAGCTCGAGGCCATTGTCGAGGCCCAGGCGGTACACAAGACCTACGACACCGGGAAGGTTCAGGTGCGCGCACTGCGCGGCGTCGATCTTGCCGTGGCGCGGGGCGAGATGCTCGCCATCATGGGCCCGTCGGGCTGTGGAAAGACCACGCTGCTGAACTGCCTGTCCGGGCTGGACGCGATTGACGAGGGCGAGGTGATGATCGACGGCGCTTGCCTGTCCGAGCTTTCCGACCGCGAGCGCACCGATTACCGCGCGAGGCGGATGGGCTTCGTCTTCCAGTTCTACAACCTGATGCCGGTGCTCAGCGCCGTCGAGAACGTCGAGTTGCCGCTGCTCGTCGCACGGCATTCGCAGAACGACGCACGCCGGCGGGCGATCGCGGCGCTCGACATGGTCGGCCTCGCCGACTGGGCGGATCACGTCCCGGACGAGCTGTCCGGCGGCCAGCGCCAGCGCGTCACGATCGCGCGGGCGCTCGTCAACGACCCGGCGATCGTGTGGGCCGACGAGCCCACCGGCGACCTCGACTCGGAGAACGCCGAGGAGATCACCGCGTTGATGCGATCGCTGAACCGCGAGCGCGGCCTGACCTTCCTGATCGTCACCCATGACATCAACGTCGGCCGCTCCACCGACCGGATCATCCGGATGCTCGACGGCGCGGTCGCCGAGGAGCACATCCTGGAGGTGAGGTGACCGTGTACGCGCGCGTCACGACAGTCGAGCTTGACCCCGTGCGCATCGACATCGACGACGCCGTCGAGATGTACGAGCGCGAGGTCGTCCCGGCCCTGCGCGAGCTGGACGGCTACTGCGGGGCGTACGTGCTTACGAACCCCGACGGCAAGGCGTTACTCGTCGCCTTCTGGGCGACCGAGAAGCAGGCCGAGACGAACCCCGGCGCGGGCTTCTACCCCGAGACGCTCGCCCGCTACGCGACCATCTTCCGCGCACCGCCGGGCCGCGACCGCTACCGCGTGGCGTTCGCCGACACGCCCGTCGGCGTCCTGACGTAGGAGGCCGGCCGTGAACAAGCTCTTCGGCATCCCGACAGGGCCGTTCGCCGTCGGCACGGCGGGGTTCCTCGCCCTCACGCTTCTCATCGTCGGACTGCTCGCAGTCCGCAACCCGATCTTCCTGAAGCTCGGGCTCCGCAACATCCCGCGGCGCCGCGGCCGCACCGTGCTGATCGTCGCCGGGCTGATGCTCGGGACGACGATCATCGCGTCGGCGCTGGCGACGGGCGACACGATGAGCACGACAATCCGCTCCTCGATCCTGAAGGCGTACGGCCAGACGGACGAGATCATCTCCTCCCAGAGCGTCTCGACGGACGCCCCGCCCGGCCTGGGGACGCGGCCGACGATGCTCAGCGAGACGGTCGTCCCGTGGGTGGTGATGGCCGCCAAGGCCGACCCGGACATCGACGGCGTCACGCCGGCGATCGTCGAGCCCATTGCGATGCAGGCCGCGCGCAGCCGGCAGACCGAGCCGCGCATCAACCTGTTCTCCGCCGACCCGACGATGATGAAGGGGTTCGGCACGATCCACGGGCGCGACGGCCCCGTCACGCTCGCGGCCCTCGGCCCCCACCAGCTCTACCTGAACCAGAAATCGGCCGACAAGCTCGTCGCGAGGCCGGGCGACGCCGTCGCCGTCCTCGCCGGCGACCGGCGGGAGCGCTTCGTCGTCAAGGACATCGTCAACTGGGACGGCGCACTGGACTCGGACGCCTCGGCGCTCGCCCCGCTCTCGACCGGCCAGCGGCTGTTCGCCCAGGTCGGCCGCGTCGAGCACATCCTGATCTCGAACCGCGGCGGCGAGACGTCCGGCGCGTCGCTCAGCGACCAGGTCGTGAAGTACCTGACCCCGACCGTGAACCGCTTCGGGCTCTCGATCGACAAGCAGAAGCAGGACGGGCTCGACATGGCCGACGCCCAGGGCAACGGGTTCATGTCGCTGTTCACGACGTTCGGGACGTTCTCGATCGTCGCCGGCATCCTGCTGATCTTCCTGCTCTTCGTGATGCTCGCCGCCGAGCGCCGCGGGGAGCTCGGCATCGCGCGCGCGGTCGGCACGCGGCGGGGCCACCTCGTCGAGATGTACCTGTTCGAGGGGCTCGCCTATGACCTGATCGCGGCGGTCGCCGGCGTCGCGCTCGGCGTCGCGGTGGCCCTGGGCATGGTGTTCGCGATCGCCAGGGCAGTCGCGTCGTTCGGGTTCGACATCACGTTCCACGTCACCGTCCAGAGCCTGGTGCTCGCGTACTCGATGGGCGTGCTCCTCACGCTGATCGTCGTGACCCTGTCGGCGTGGCGCGTCAGCCGGCTGAACATCAGCACCGCCGTCCGCAACCTGCCCGACCCGGAGGTGCGGAAAGGCGGCCGGCGGCGCTGGATCCTGTCGGTTGCCGGCCTCGTGCTCGGCGTGCTGATGGTCGTCTCGGCAGTCGGCGCCGCCAACGCGACGTCGTTCCTGCTGGGGTTCTCGCTCACGATCGTGTGCGCGGCCTTGCTGGCCCGGAAGCTCGGCGTGCCCCCGCGTGTCGCCTACACCACGGCGGGCATGGCGATCATCGTCTTCTCGCTGCTGCCGATGGACACGTGGAACTTCATCACGGAGTTCTCGTTCGACTTCACGTACTTCCTGGTCGGCGGCCTCGTGATCGTGCTCGGCGCGACCTGGGTGCTGATCTACAACGCCGGGCCGCTCGTCGCCGGGCTCACGTGGGCGTTCAGCCGCATCCGTGCGGCCGCGCCGGTGCTGAAGCTCTCGACCGCGTACCCGATGCGCAACCTGTTCCGCACCGGCGTGACGCTGGCGATGTTCATGCTCGTCGTCTTCACGCTCGTCACCGGGACGACGATCTCCGGTTCTTTCGTGCACGCGTGGGACCGCGTCGACCTGTTCGGCGGCGGCTTCGACGTGCGCGGGCAGGCGGCGCCGTCGACGCCCGTGCGCGACCTGAGCATCGCGCTCAGGAACGCGCCCGGCATCCATCCCGGCGACATCCGCGTCGCCGCGACGCAAGCCTCCGTACCGCTGAAGCTGACCCAGCTCGGCAGCGGGAGGAAGCTCGAGACGTACCCGGTGCTCGGGTTCGACGACCGCTTCCTCTCGCGCACCACGTACGGCTTCGCGGCGGTGGCGAAGGGCTACGGCTCGGCCGCCGACGTGTGGCGAGCCGTGCGCACACGGCCCAACCTCGCGGTCGTGGACGGCATCGTCGCGCCGCGGCGGGACAACTGGAGCTTCGGCCCGCTGCCGAAGTTCCACCTCAGCGGCTTCTACGTCGAGGACGGCAGCTTCGACCCCGTGCCCGTGACCGTGCACGACGAGCTGACGCACCGCAACATCCGGCTGACGGTGATCGCGGTGCTGAAGGACGCGTCGCAGGGCGCACTGACTGGAGTGGCGACGTCACAGCGCACGCTGTACCGGCTCGTCGGCCAGCGCGCCGATCCGACGACGTACTGGTTCAAGCTGCGGCCCGGCCTCGACCCGAAAGCGACGGCGAAGACGCTCGAGTCCGCCTTCCTCGCCAACGGGATGGACGCCGAGTCCCTGCAGGCGACGCTGAACGACCAGGTGAGCGCGTCGAAGACGTTCAACCTGATCATCGAGGCGTTCATGGGCCTCGGGCTCGTCGTCGGCGTCGCGGCGCTCGGCGTGATCACCGCCCGTGCGGTCGTGGAGCGGCGCCAGCAGATCGGCGTGCTCCGGGCGATCGGCTTCCAGCGCAAGATGATCCAGGCGGCCTTCATGCTCGAGTCGTCGTTCATCGCGCTGACGGCGATCCTCGTCGGGACGGCGCTCGGCCTGGTGATCTCCTACAACGTCGTCGCCGACTC
Source organism: Gaiellaceae bacterium (assembly GCA_035764425.1). Taxonomy (GTDB): domain Bacteria; phylum Actinomycetota; class Thermoleophilia; order Gaiellales; family Gaiellaceae; genus JACVRM01. The sequence continues at coordinate 4,621 of DASTZE010000027.1, read as the reverse complement.
GGCCTCACAGCCCGGGTGGGAGTCGCTGACGTTCACCGTCCCGTGGCTCAGCCTCGGAATCATCTTCCTGCTGGTCTACGCCACGGCGCTCGGGACGACGCTCTGGCCGGCCGTGCGCGCCTCGCGCGTCTACCCGGCGGAGGCCCTGCGCTACCAGTAGGGGTAGCTCGCGGCGGCGGGCTCGCCCCGCCGCCGCGGCTCCTCGGCCGCGACGTCCGGGAACCGCGCCAGCGGTTCGAAGCGCGCCTGGAAGAAGCGCAGGATCTCCGGCGCGTACGTCATGCGCAGGCCCGGGATGCCCTCCCGCTCCTCGTACGCCCGTGCGACCGACTCCGCCACCCATGCCAGGTGCTCCTGCGTGTAGGCGCGGCGGGGGATCGTCAGCCGCACGAGCTCGAGCCCGTCGTACGGCTCGTCGCCGTGCTGGCCCGAGACGATCCCGCGTTCCATCGCGCGCACGCCGCCGGCGAGGTAGATCGCCGCGGCGAGCGACTGGGCGGGGAACTCGTCCTGCGGGACGTTGGGCAGGAACCGCTTCGCGTCGACGAACACGGCGTGGGCGCCGACCGGAACGACGATCGGCACGCCGGCCTCCTCCAGCAGCCCACCGAGGTACGCGGACTGACCGAGGTAGTGGCGGACGATTGCCTCGTCGGCCGACTCGTAGATCCCCCGGGCGAGCGCCTCCATGTCGTGGCCGGCCAGGCCGCCGTAGTGTGGGAAGCCCTCGTAGATGACCACGAGCTCGCGGGCGCGCTCGGCGACCGCGTCGTCGCCCAGCGCCAGGAAGCCGCCGATCGGGACGAAGTGGTCCTTCTTCGACGAGAAAACGGCGCCGTCGCTGAGCAGCGCGATCTCGCGGATGATCGCCGGCAGCGTCCAGTGCGCGTAGCCGGGCTCACGATCCTTCACGAAGACGGCGTTCTCGGAGATGCGAGTGGCATCGAGAATGAGCGGCACGCCGAACTCACGCGTGACGGCGCGCACTGCGCGGAGGTTCTCGATCGAGAACGGCTGGCCGCCCGCCATGTTCAGGCAGCACTCCTGCCGGACGAACGCGACGCCGTCCGGCCCGGCATGGGCGAGCACGCGGTAGAGCGCCTCGACGTCGATGTCGCCCTTGAACGGGTGCAGCGACTCCGGGTCGGTCGCCTCAGGGATCGAGACGTCGACCCACACGCCGCCGGCGAGCTCGGCGTGTGCGCGCGAGGTCGTGAAGTACAGGTTCGACGGCACGAGCTGGCCGGGCCGCACGAGCAGGCGTGCGAGCAGGTGCTCGGCGCCACGGCCCTGGTGCGTCGGGATCAGGTTGCGCCAGCCGTACACCTCCTGGACGGCCGCCTCGAGCCGGTAGAAGCTTCGCGACCCGGCATAGGCCTCGTCGCCCAGCTCCATGGCGCTGCGCTGCTCCTGGGAGAGCGCGGACGTGCCGCTGTCGGTCAACAGGTCGACGAAGACGTCGTCGGAGCGCAGAAGGAACGTGTTCCAGCCGGCCGCTGCCATTGCGCGCCGGCGGTGCTCCGGGTTCCGCAGCGCGATCGGCTCGACGACCTTGATCTTCCAGGGTGGCGGTTGCATGCCTCAATCGTCGGGCAGGGCCGCCGGCGCGGCATCCGCGAAAGGCCGAAGGCGCTATGGGCCAGTCCCCGGTTCGGGGACTGTCCCGATTCGTTTGCGGAGAGCACGACCTTCGCGCCGCCCCAAAGGCGCCGTCGACGGCGCCGGTGCCTGGGCCTGTCTGGCCGATCTCGAGTGTGCCGGCCACGGTCGACCGGGACTGGACGCGGCTAAGCGCCGGATCGTCGAGCCACGGTCGTGCACCGCTCGCGGCTCCACGCGGCGGTCGTCCAGCCGACGACGTCCGTCGCCCGCACCGAGAAACATGTCTTCGACCCGGCCGCCGCCTTGAACGATACACGCGTCGAGGTCGTGTGCGTGAACCACCTCGTGAAGGCGCCGAACCTCCGGTTGGACGGCGTCTGCCGGTAGCGGACGTCGTAATTAGCGACTCCCGACAGGTTGTCCGTGCCCGACCAGGCCACACGGAACGTCGGCGCGCGCTGGAACCGGCGGAGCGCCGTCACGTGCGCCCTCGGGGGGGTCTCGTCGATCTTGAAGACCATCTTCTGGATCGGCTCCTCGTTGCCCGCCTTGTCGATGCTGGCCGCGTAGAGCGTGTGGATGCCCTCGGTGCGCACCCACTTGCCGGAGCCGAGGTACCGGCACCCGGGCTGCAGGTCGCCGTAGAGGCCTTTCGCCCGCGGCACCGGGGTGTCGAGCTGGCAGCGGGTGTCCGCCACGCCGGCGCCGGGCGACCTGTCGATCGCGCGCACCGACGCCTTGACCGCGAACACGTACCAGCCCTTCACGTCCGGGTCTGCCGGGCTGAGCGTGATCGTCGTCAACGCGTCCCGGACGCTCGTCGTCTCGGTCACCGTCGGGGCGGTGTTGTAGTTGCCGTTGCCGGCCTGGTCGTACTTGACCGTGCAGGTGCCGGCACCGCTCGTCATCGTGAAGAGCGCGCCAACGTTCGCGCACGCACCGCTGCTCGAGAACGCGACCGGGTTCCCCGAACCGCCGCCGGTCGCCGCGACGGCGAACGTCGTGCCGACCCCCGCCGCCGCCGGCGCGTGCGTCGTGACCGTGATCGCCTGACTCGCGGGCGAGACCGTCAACGAGCCCGTGCCGCTGCTCGCGGACAAGCCGACATCGCCGGCGAACGAGGCGCCAACGCCGCTCGGGTACGACCCGGCATTGATGCCGGCCAGACCGACGCCGTTCAGCGCCGCCACCCCGTTCACGTCGGTCGTCGCCGAGCCGGCCGAGTTACCGTTGAGCGTGAACGCCACCGACTCGCCCGACACCGGGCTCCCGCCCGACGTCAGCGTCGCCCTCGGATTCGTCGTCCCACCGAACGTCCCCGTCGCCGCGTCGACGGCCAGGCTCGTCACCGAGGTGTTCGCCTGGTCGTTGAAGCACACCTGGACGGACGACAGCGAGGGCGTCACCGCCGGATTGCCGGTCGTCAGGATCGCCTCGTATCTCAGGTAGCGGAACCCGTTGAACTGGGCGAGGCTCGCCCCGCTCGTCGTGAAGTATGTGCCCGCCGTGCCGTCAGGCCCGACGAAGTTGAAGGGGCCGTACTGACTGTTGCTGCCGGCGGCCTGGAACTTGACTGCCGTGCTCGCCGGCGTGGTCGCGCTGAAGCTGAGCGTCGTCCAGGCGGCCGAGCGGCCGGGCGCAGGGTTCGCGTCCTTGAGCGACGACACCAGCGTGCCGCTCGAGGCGAAGCCCGGGTTGATGTATGTGACGAAGTTGAGGTCGCGACCGCCGACCGTGGTATCGGCGCTCCACGTGGTCCCGCTGTTACTGGACGTGACGAACTGACCGCTCGCGTACGGGTTGGTGTTCGAGAAGCCTGTGGTCTGGCAGCTACACGTGTAGGCGTAGGTGCCCGTCCGGGGCGCGACCGAACGGAAGATGAACGCGTAGCGCGTCCCGGCGGTCACCGTGATCGGGCTGCTGAACGTGACGGTCTTGAGCCCGCCGGCGGCCCCGTCGTTGAAGCCGGCCAGGGTGGCTGTCGCGAGGTCGGCGCCGGTCGGGACGGGCGTCGCGCCGGTGGTGTTCCGGATCGAGATGGTGATGTTCGGGTTCGCGCCGGAGCAGGCCGAGCAGAACAGCTCGACATCGACCCGGTTCAGCTGGCCCGTGACCGTAGGCGTGAATGTCTGACCCGCCCAGGCCGTGTCGTTGAAGCCGAAGCCGGACGGGCTGACAGTGTTGTTGCTCGCGGCCGTGTTGTCCGGCCTCGCCAGCACGACGGTGCCCGGGCTGGCGGTCAGGCTGCAGTTGGTCGGTGTGCCGCGCTGGAAGGCGGTCTGCGTGTTGTCGGTGAAGCAGCCGCTCTGCGCGGCCGCGGCGAGTGTGAAGTTCCTGGTCGCCGCGCCACCGTCGGGGACGACGATGGTCGACGTCGATGCGGGGTCGTAGCCGGTCTTGGCAGCGGTCTCGGTCGGGTACGTGCCCGCCGGCACCGTGAACGCGTAGTTGCCGCTGCCGTCGGTGGTCGTCTTCCGGCTTCCCAGGCTGATGGTCGCGCCGGCGATCGGGCGCGGGCCGTCCGTGACGGTGCCCTGGAGCGTGCCGTTGCCGACAGTGGTGCAGCTCGGGTAGTGGAACGAGCCGATGCGCGTGCGGTAGTTCAGGCCGGTCGTCGTGAAGTACATCCCCGTTGTCCAGAACTCGCAGCCGTTCGGGTCGAGCGCCATGCCGCTGTAGTCGCCCCAGCGGGTGCATACCGAGCCGCCGCAGTTGCCGGACTGGGCGCCGGTACCGTTGACGAGCGTCTGCTCGCTCTGCGGCAGCGTGTTGACCGCGTCGCCCGCGAGCCGCCCCGCGTACTTGATCTGCGGGTTCGTCGTCGCGTTCGACTTCGTGTAGTCCACCGCCATGTTCCCGGTGCGGTCGACGGCCAGGCTCGGCATGAAGCGGAAGAACGTGTTCGCCCCGTCCGGGTCGAAGGTCGCGCCCTGGACGACGTTCGCGGCGATGGTCCCGCCCGTGACATTGGCCTGGTACCAGCGGATCGTCGCGTTGTTCGAGTTCGTACCTCCGCAGC
>DASTZE010000026.1:0-8890 GCA_035764425.1 Gaiellaceae bacterium | reverse complement strand
CGTGGCCGAACTCGTGCATGGCGGCGAAGAGCCCGTCGCCGAAGTGCGCCTCGTCGTAGCGGCCGGTGAGGCGGATGTCGTCGATGCCAATGCTCGACGCGAACGGATGCACCGTCTCGTCGAAGCGCCACGCGGTCGGGTCGAAGCCGAACGAGTCGAGCACGCGGAGCGCGAAGTCCTTTTGCTCGGAGGCCGGGAAGGAGCCGTTCAGGAACGAGGTGTCCACGGCGTCGCGGTCCCCGACCACGGCGACCAGCTCCTTGAGCGCCGGCTTGAGCTCGTCGAAGACGGCCGCGACCTCGGCCGTCTTCATCCCGCGCTCGTAGTCGTCTAGCAGCGGGTCATAGGGATCGTCGTACGGCGCAAAGCACTCGACGTAGCGGTGGCGCAGCTCGATGTTGCGCTCGAGGTGCGGCCGGAGCAGCTCGTAGTTGTTCGTCGCGCGCGCCTCGTGCCAGGCCTCGTAGCCGAGCGAGGCGGCGCGCGACAGCTCGACGCGCAGCTCGGCGGGCACGCGCACGGCCTTCTGGTAGTCGGCTCGGGTGGTGCGGATCAGGCTGGCCTCGTCCGAGTCGTACGGCTGCGAGTCCTCGTAGGAGGCGAGCGAATCCAGCAGGCGACCGAGCTCGGGGTCGGTGAACTTCTCGTGGATGATCCGGCTGAGCGTCGCGTTCTGCTCGGCGCGGACCGGGCCACCCGCGGGCGGCATGAAGACTCGCTGATCCCAGCCGACGAGCCCGGCGACCTTCACGAGGTCCGTGATCTCGGCGAGACGATTCTTGAGCTCTTCGAACTCGGTCAGCTGCTCGGTCATGCGGCCTCCTCCGTGCGCGTGGGACTCGAACCTTAGACGCGAAGGGGGGCCGCGCACGGCCCCCCTTCGGTCCGGGATTTCTCCGGCGGTCAGGCGGAGCCGCGCCAGGCGCCCGTCTCGACGCCGCGCTCTTCGATCAGCTCCTTGAAGCGGTCGAGGTCCTCGCCGACGCTGCGGCTGTCCGCGCCGACCATGGCGCCGACCTTCTCCTTCATGCCCTCGGGCTCCCACTCCATGCGCACCGTGACCTTGGTGCGGGCGGCGTCGATCGGCTCGAACATGACGATGCCGGACTGCTGGACGTCGCCGCCGCCCTGCCAGACGATGCGCTCGTCGGGCACCTGCTCGACGATCTCGGCGTCCCACTCGTGCCGCTGGCCGCCGTACTCGGCGATCCAGTGCATGTGCCTGTCGTCGGTCTGCCGCACCGACTCGACGTTCTCCATGAACTTCGGAAAGTCCTCGAACTGCGTCCACTGGTTGTACGCGGTCGTGACCGGGACGTTGACCTCGATGCTCTTCTCGACGGTGGCCATCGCGCTCCTTTCAGGGTTCGACAATCCCCGGCCGGGTACCCGGCGGACAGGGCGCGAAACCTCAGGCGACCGCGGTGGCGGTGATCTCGACGCGGAGCTCGGGGTAGGCGAGGCCGGCGACCTGGACGAGCGTGCTGGCGGCTCGCATCCCGGCGGCCCGCAGGCGCGGCGCGCGCACGTCGGCGGTCGCGCGGAACTCGTCGATCGACGTCACGTACCAGGTCACGCGCACGACGTTCGCGAAGGTCATGCCCGCCTCGGCGAGGACGCCCTCCAGGTTGTCCAGCGCGAGCGTGACCTGCTCGGCCATGTCGCCGCCAACCACGTTGCCCTCGCGGTCGATCGCGGTCTGGCCGGCGCAGTAGAGCACACGCCCCGCTCCGGTGACCTCGACCGCCTGGTGGAAGCCGAACGGGACCGACCACGGCCACGGATTGATTTCGCGGCGCTCCACCTCGGGATCCTAGACCGGCCCGAATCGTCCTCCACGCGCGGGCACCTCGCGCGGGCTCGATCCCCGCAGCCTCCAGCAGGCCTCTCACCCCTTTTGGACGATCCGTCCGCCTGCGGGACGCCCTAGGGTCCCGGCGTGCTTGCGAGCGGACGTCGTGGTCGGCGTCTGCGGCGTATGGCCTGGGCGGGGGTGCTCTGCTCGGCCGGTTTGGTGTGTCTCGCCGTCGTCGGCATCCGGCCCGCGGCATCGCAGCCGACCGACACCGAGGCGAAGGTGCGCATCTGCCACGCGACGGGGGCGGAAGGGAACCCGTACGTCGAGCAGGAGCCCGCGATCGAAAACAACGGCGACCTCCAGGGCGGGCACCTGGACCACACGGGCCCGGTCTTCCCGGCGGCGGACTGGGGCGACATCATCCCGCCGTTCCAGTACGTGGATGCGGAGGGCGTGCCGCGGATCTTCCCCGGCTACAACTGGACGCCGAACGGCCAGGCGATCTGGCAGAACACGTGCCAGGCCGCGCTGAAGGTGCTCGTACCAATACTCGAGTGTGTTGACGCCGCGCCGGGCGGCGGGTTCCTGGCGCACTTCGGCTACCAGAACCCAAACCCAGGCCAAGTGGTTGCACCGTACGAGAACACGTTCGTTCCCGATCCGCCGAATCGAGGCCAGCCGTCGGTGTTCGAGCCGGGCCGCGTGGAGGATGCCTTCCAGGTGGCCTCGACCGGGCCACCGGTGACCTGGCACCTGACGGGCAACCAGGCCACGGCCACGAGAGACTCGAAGCCGTCGTGCCGGGGATCGATCACGATCGTCAAGGTTCTCCATCCGAGCAGCGATCCCGGGCGCTTCAACCTCGAGATCAACGGCGAGACCGCGGGCGGCTCCGAGGCCGTCGGTGACGGCGGCACCACCGGCACGATCGCCGTAGGTCCCGGCGAGCACACCGTGGGCGAGTCGGCCGCCGGAGGCACCAGCCTCGGCAACTACGCCGTGCAGATCGTCTGCGTGAGCGGCGCTGAGCCCGTCGCCGAGGCGGCACGCTCCTCGGTCTCGGTGACCGTGCGCCGCGGCGAGGAGGTCCTGTGCACGATCACGAACACGCGCAAGTCCGAGTTGAAGCCGCTCGTGCCGATGCTCGAATGCGTCGTCTTCCGAGGCGGCACTCCGGAGCAGGCGGTTTGGGGGTACCGCAACGACAACGCGTTCGTGGTGGTGGTTCCGATCGGCGCCGCGAACGGGTTCGCGCCCGCGCCGGCCGACCGCGGGCAGCCGGAAGTGTTCGAGCCGGGACGCTGGACGGGCAGCTTTCAGACGCCGGCCGGCCTCACCTGGGCCCTGGCCGGCCGCACGGCGACCGCGTCGAGCACGTCGCCGCGCTGTACGGCGATCATCGAGCTGCGCAAGGTCCTTGCACCCGCCGGCGACCCCGGCAGCTTCAACCTGCTCCTGAACGGGCACGTGCTGGCCACCGGCGGCAACGGCACGACCGCCGGTCCCTACACGGTCGGGGTCGGGGAGGGGACGGTCTCGGAGACGGCAGGCCCCGGCACGAATCTCGCCGACTACGAGTCGACGATCACCTGCACCCGAAACGGCACGGTCGAGGTGTCGGTGACGGGGACGAAGGTCGACGGCGCGGTGGCGAACGGCGACTTCGTCGTCTGCACCTTCACCAACCGCCGGATCACCACGCCGCCGACACCCGTCCCCCCGGAGCCGCCGCTGCCGCCGAGACCGCCGACGCCGCCCGATCCTCCGCCAGTGCTTCCGCCGGTCCCGCCGGCCGCACCGGTCGACCTGGCGATCACGAAGACCGCGCGGCCGACGACGGTCGCGCTTGGCCGCAAGATCACCTGGACGGTGAAGGTGACGAACGCCTCCTCGGTCGCGGCCGCCGACGTGAACGTCGTCAACGTGTCCGAGAGCTCGTATCGCACGAAGCTGATCTCGGTGAGGCCCTCGCAGGGAACCTGCTCGCTGTCCAGCTGCGACCTGGGCAGGCTCGGGCCGGGGGCGTCGGCGACGATCACCGCCGTCAGCCTCGCCACGCAGATCGGGGAGATCCTCAACGTCGTCCGGGTCGGCTCGGAGGAGCAGGAATCGGACTACCTCAACAACACCGCCTCGAACGTCGTTCGCGTCGTCGGGCCCTTCAGGCCGCCGCCGCGACCGTCCGTCTGTCGCACCCTGGGAGCCGCGCCTGCGCTGCTCCGGGCCGGCACGACCTCGATCGTGCTCACAACGGCTCGAAACCGGTTCGGGATACCCGTCCCCGGGGTGTTGGTGCGGACGCGCGGGCCTGGAGTGAGCGGGCACGCAAGGACGGACGCACGCGGGATAGCTCGGTTCACCGTCACGCCCACCGGTTCCGGGTTCGTGACGTTCCGCGGCCCGCTCGGGTCGCCCGCGGCCGTCCGGCCGGTCTGCGCGACCTACCTCGCTGCACTGTCGCCCAAGCCGGGGTCGGTCACGGGGTGAGCGGCTAGGGATCGAGATCGATCGGCGTGCCGAGCGGTGCGAGCCGCGCAAGTGCTCGGTCGACGGCGTTCGAGACCCTGACGCAGCCGTGCGAGACCGCCTGGCCCAGCAGATCAGGCCGGTCCGTGCCGTGAATCCCCGCGAGCCCACCGCCCGGCCACTCGCTCGCCTTCGAGTAGGCGCTGGTCTCCAGCACAAGCGGCCCGTAGAAGGGATCGTCGGGCGCGAAGCGCCCCTGAACGTAGAAGTCCCGTCCAATCGGCGTCTCGGCTCCCGGCTTGCCGACCGCGACGACACCACGGAGCAAGAGCTTCCCGTCCGAGATCCGCCGCACCGCGATCGTACGGGCGGCGAGATGGACGACGATCCGGTTTCTCGACGGGTGCAGATCGAGAAGATCGCCTTGCACCCATCCCCGCTGCCCGTTCGGGCGACCCGGCAAGCTCAGCATGTACCACCACGCGCCGTTCGACCCACGGCGAGCCTGCAGCGCGAGCACGACCTGGAACTGCGAGTCCGGCCGGAACTGATTCATGACGCGCACGACCCGGGCGTGCGCGTTCGGGGCAGCCCGAACCGCCGCCGTCGACACCAGGAGCTCACCGGCGGCAGGCAGCCGCACGGCGGGCGAGCTTCCCGCGGGCGATGCCGCCGCAGTTCCGAGCACCACGGCAACAGAGACGCCGACCGCCCAGCTACTGCGTCGAATGCCGCGGATGACGGCGAAGCTCATCGATGCGCCCGGCAGGATTCGAACCTGCGACCAACGGCTTAGAAGGCCGCCGCTCTTCCACTGAGCTACGGGCGCGCCCTCCGAGGGTACCCGGGGGTTCTGGCTTACACGCGGCCAGGCCGCGGCCGGAACTTCAGCGTCTGACGCCGAAGTCGCAGGTGACGATGACCGTCTTGCGGCCGGCGTAGACGCCGGGGGCGGAGTCCAGGTGGACGGACGCGCAGCCGACCTCGCGCCAGTCGTTGGAGAGGATGTTGTCGCGATGGCCGGGGCTGTTCATCCAGGCCGTCATCGCGTCGGGCACGGTCACGTCGGGCGAGCCGTAAATGATGTTCTCGCCGACGGCCCAGTAGCTCGAGTTGCCCTGCGGATAGTACTGCTCGACGCGCTTCCAGAAGGCGGAGCCGTCGGCCGACTCGTGCGCGAAATAGCCGGTCTTGCCCATGGAGGCCGAGTGCTGCTCGGCGGCGGCCGTCAGCCTGGCGGACACCTGCAGCGGGGCGAGGCCGTGTGCCTTGCGGATGGCGTTGGTCTGCGCGACCACGGCGCTGTCGTAGTCGGCGCCGGGGTCGGGCGCGGCCGGCGACTGCGGGGGCTGCTGCTGCGAGGGCAGGGCCGCGACCGTGCGCCACGTGTTCTGCTTGTCGGTGAGCTCGGCCGCCGACGCCGGGGCCCGGAAACCGTTCTCCGGCGGGTCATCGGGGACGACGACCGTCTCGGCGCGCTTCAGCCGGCCCTGCAACTCCTCGAGATGCGACGGCGCGAGCCACTCCGGAGAGACCGCGGCCTGGCGCGCCGAGCGGGACGCGATCGTCGCCGACGGCACCGCCGCTGCAAGGAGCAGGCCAAGGACGAGAGCGGTCGTGGAAGCTCGGCGCACACCGATCCGATCGGCGGCGGCGGGAGCCGCGGCATCACCCTAAAGGGGGATATGGGCATCGGTGCCAGGCACTGTGACGCCCGCGTTACAGTGCCTGGCACTGTCACAAAGCCGCCGTCGTGCCTGGCACTGACGGTGGGCTTTACAAGGGCTCCGGCTCGGGCTCTGCGTGCAGGTGGCGCTCGCGCCGGATCTCGAGCCACTCCAGCAGCAGGATCTGGATCGTCCCGGCGACCGGGATCGCGGCCAGCGCGCCGAGGATGCCGGCGAGCTCGGCGCCGATGAGGACGGCGATCAGGATCGCCAGCGGCGACAGCTGCACCGTCCGGCTGTAGACGAGCGGCTGCAGCAAGTGGTTCTCGATCTGCTGGTAGACGATGAAGAAGACGACCACGGCGATCGCGGCCGGCACCGACACGGTGACGAATGCGATCGCCGAGACGACGATCGCGGCGAGCGTCGCGCCGGCGAGCGGGACGAGGTCGAGGATGGCGACGAGCAGGCCGAGCGCGACCGCGAACGGGACGCCGAGCGCGTACAGGACGATCGTCGTCGAGACGCCGGCGATCAGGCTGATGAACAGGTTGCCGCTGACGTAGCCGCCGATCGTCCGGTACACGGCGTGGGCGACCCGCTTCACGCGCGGGAGGTGCTCCTCGGGGATGACGGAGTAGAAGCGATCGATCCATGCCGGCCCCTCGAGCAGCATGAACAGGGTCAGGAAGGCGATCGTCACCGTCGCGACGATCGTGGAGATGATCCCGCGCGCGACGGAGACGGCGACGCCCGAGACGCCGAGAAACCGGTTGAAGCCCCCGCCTTCCACGGCTTTCTTGACGCGCTCGACCAGGTCGTACCTGTCGGCGAGCCTGCCGATGACGCCCCGGCCGTGCGTCACGTCGTCGACGTAGCCAGGGACCGCGTCGCGGAAGCCGTTGATCTCGTTGACGAGCGTCGGGATGAAGAGCGCGGCGATGCCGGCGATCGCGGCGATCGTCCCCAGAAAGACGATCGCGACCGCGGTGCGCCGCCCGAGGCCGCGGCGCACGAGCCCCTCCACCGCGGGATTGAGGGCCAGCGCCAGGAAGGCGGCGATGATGATCCACGTGATGACGCCGCGCGCGATCCAGAGCAGGTCGAGGACGACGAACGTGCCGATCACGATTCCGAGGATCGCCAGGACGGTGCGCACGCGGACGCGCACGAGGCGCTCGGGAATCACGTGGCCAGCATGGCGCCGGCGCCGGACGGTTACGCTCCGGCCGTGAGCCTCCGGGCGCATCCGGTCGAGGAGACGGCGACGCTGCCCGACGGGCGTGAGGTGGTCGTCCGGATCGGGCTCCTGGATGACCCGTACATCAAACGGCGCGAGAACGACACGATCACATTGGACCTGCTGATTGGCGGCGAGGTCGAGGCGACCGTCGAGACCGTGCTCGAGCCCCAGCACGCCAGCGAGGCGCGGGCGCTGGCCCGCGAGGTCGCCACAAAGCTCGAATCCGGTGAGCTCAAGCCGACCGCGGGGTCGGTCGAGCACATCGCCCTGACGATTCCGGGCTAGGGACAGTCGCGAAGCGGCGCCCGCCGACGGGCACAGCTGCGTTTCGCCAGTGTCCCGACTCAGCTTCGGCGCAGAGTGGGCACCTGACCCTCCACGCGCATGGCCGCCAGGCCGGCGCGCGGTAGGCCGAGCGCGCCCTCGTACAGCAGGTAGCGCGGCACCCAACGCGGAAAGAACTTCGCGTTGAAGCGGTACAGGCTCTCGATCTGGAAGAACGGGTTCGCCAGCGTCACGAGCCGGGCGAGCACACGCTCGCGGCGACAGCAAGGGCTGTGCAGGATGCGGGCGAAGGCGGCGAAGTTGAGCGACAGCTCGTCGATCCCGCGCTCGCGCAGCAGCTCGATCGCCCGGACGACCAGGAACTCCATGAGGCCGTTGGGCGTCGCCGGGTCGCGCCGCATATGCGACAGCGACATCGCAGCCCGGCCGTACGAGGGCACGAGGTTGAGGAAGCCGCGGATCTGGCCGTCGGCGTCGCGAGCGGTGACGACGATGCCGTCCGGCGCGTCGGGCGGGGCGATCTCGTCCATCGCCATCGAGAAGCCGCGCTCGGGCGCGCCCGCACGCCAGAGCGCGGAGACGCGCTGGAGCTGTGCGCGGTCGGCCTCATCGAGCGCGTCGGCCAGCGCCGCCTCGGCGACGTAGCCCGCGGTGGCCAGGCGGTTGACCGACTGACGCACCTTCCGGATGGGTCGCCCGTCGAGCGAGAACGCCGCGGTGTCCACGATCGCCTCGTCGCCGATGTAGAAGGGGCGGAGGCCGGCCTGCTCGTACAGGGGAAGCAGCTCCGAGCACGCGCCGAGGACGGCGATCTTCAGGCCGCGCACCTCCGCGAAGGAGCACAGCTCGCGCAGCAGGCCGGGGATCGCGTCTGCCTGCCCGACCGGGTCGCCCGAGACGAGCAGCACCCCGTTCTCGATGCGGTAGCCGAGGAACGCCCGGCGGTCGGACGCGAAGAAGTGATGCGTATCGCGGCGCAGCTTGAAGAACGAGAGCGTGTCGCGTCCGTGTGCGCGCACGAGCGAGAGCGCCGCGCGGCGGGCGTCCCGCCCGGGGAGCTGGCGCGGGGCGGCGAGCGGACGGAAGAGCAGATAGGCGGCCGCGAGCAGCGTCCAGACGCCGAGCAGCGGAATGCCGAGCCGCAGCCAGTCGAGCTCGCCGAGCGGCAGCCCGGTGTCGTTCCAGGCGAGCAGGGCCGCCGTCTGGTTGAACACCCCGACGACGCCGGCGCTGTTCGGCGCCGCGACGGAGACCGCGGCCAATGCGATCGACCACATCGCGGTCACGAGCAGCAGGAGCTGCCACAAGGCCGACCGGCGCGTCAGCGGCTCGTGATGGACATTGAACGCGTCTCGCGCCCACCAGAGGCCCGCCGCGAGCGCCCAGCACAGCGCCGCCTCCTCCAGCTCGAGCCCCTTGAGCAGGTTCAGG
>DASTZE010000025.1:0-6916 GCA_035764425.1 Gaiellaceae bacterium | reverse complement strand
GGCGGATGCGACGGACGCCCGAGGACGTCGCCTGGCGCGCGGCCTCGGCGCTGGAGCCGAGGGCGTCGCCGATCTGTGCGTAGTCGAGGTCGTAGCCGTAGCGCAGCACGACGGCCGCGCGCTCCTTCGGCGGCAGCCCGTTCGTCAGCTCGTCGAGCTCTTCGTAGGTCGGCCGCTCGTCGACGGTCTCGAGATCCGGCACCTCGCCGACGATCACGCGCCGCCCGCGGCGGTGCTCGTCGGTCACGACGCGCGCGGCGATGGTGAACACCCAGGCGCGCAGGTGCTCGCCGTGCTTCAGCGACCCGTAGCCGCGCAGCGCGCGCAGAAAGGTCTCCTGGAACGCGTCGTCCGCGCCCGCTCCGACCCGCCCGCGCAGGAAGGCAAAAACGGCATCGCGGTGCTCGGCGTAGAAGCGTTCGAAAGGAGGGACGGTCACTGCGGCCATCATGGAGGTAAACGCGCGGCCGCCGTCCGGTGTGAGACTCCCCGCGATGCGCGTCGCCGTCGTCGGCCACACCGAGTGGATCGAGTTCCTGCACATCCCGCGTGTCCCGCTTGCGGGCGACATCACGCAGGCGTCGCGTGCGTGGGAGGAGCCGGGTGGGGGAGGGGGCGTCGCGGCACAGCAGCTCGCTCACCTTGTGGGTGAGTGCGAGTTCTTCACCGCGCTCGGCGATGACGAGATCGGCCGGAGGACGCGGCAGGTGCTCGAGCAGCGCGACGTCCGTGTCCACCCCGCCTGGCGGCCTCCGCCGCACCGGCGCGCGGTGACCTTCACGGACGACAGCGGCGAGCGGACGATCACGCTCTTCACGCAGAAGCTCACGCCGCGCGGCGACGACCCGCTGCCGTGGGAGGAGCTGGACGGCGTCGACGCCGTCTACTTCACGGGCCGCGAGGCCAGGGCGCTCCGTGAGGCCCGCCGGGCGAAGGTCCTCGTCGCCACCGCACGCGAGCTGCCGACCATCCGCGAGGCCGGCGTCCAGGTCGACGCGATCGTCAGCAGCGCCAACGACCCGTCAGAGCGGTACGAGCCGATCGAGCCTGCGCCGCACCTCGTCGTCGCGACGCGCGGCACGGCCGGCGGCGACTGGCGCACCGCGGCCGAGCAGGGAACGTACGACGCCGTCGCCTCGCCGGGGCCGGTTGTCGACACCTACGGCGCCGGCGACTGCTTCGCCGCCGGCCTCACGTTCGCGCTCGGTCGCGGGGACGACGTCGCCAAGGCCCTGATGCTCGCCGCGCGCTGCGGCGCCTTTGCGACCACGGGCGCCGGTGTGCACCCGGCCTCGCTGGACGCGGTCGACCGTTAGCGGAGCCGCGAGCAGAGCTGGTCGGCGAGCGCCTCGGCGTCGTCGACGGTCACAGCGATGGGGTCGTCAACAACCGCCGCGACCTGTCGTTGCGCACCACGAAGTGGTCGTCGAGCAGTCGAAGCGGGCCATGGGCGGAAAACCGTACGTGTGGCGCGCGGGTGTTGCGGAGTGGGGGCAAGTGGTTTAAAGTGGGGAAACCGCGGCGAGAGAAGAGATCCTCCAATGTTGCTTGGCGAGCACGAGCACACGATCGATGAAAAGAACCGACTCACGCTGCCGGCCCGCTTCCGAGAGGAGCTCGGGGCCGGCGTCGTGGTCACGCGCGGGCTGGACGAATGCCTCAACGTCTTTGCGCGCGAGGAATGGGAGCGTGTGGTCGGCCGGCAACTCGACGCCCTCGACCCATTCAGCCGCGAAGCCCGTGAGATGGAGCGCTACTACTACTCGGGGGCCGTCGAGGTCGAGATCGACAGGCAGGGACGGGTCATGATCCCGGCGCCGCTCTCGACGTACGCGAAGCTCGGGCGGGAGGTCGTCGTCGCGGGTGTTCGCAACCGGCTCGAGGTCTGGGATCGCGAGGCCTGGAGAAAACAGCGTGACGAGTTCGAAGGGAGCGCGGAGCATGTTGCCGAACGTCTTGCGCGACAACGGAGCTGACCACGTCCCTGTGCTGGCCGAGGAGGTGCGCGACCTCCTCGACGTCCAGCCCGGTGAGACCGTCGTCGACGCCACCTTCGGCGCCGGCGGTCACGCCGCGGTTCTCGCGGCGGAGCTCCGCGGGCGCGGCCGGTTCATCGCGATCGATCGAGACCCCGACGCGCGCCCGTACTTCGAACGCTTCAGGCGCCACGCCGGCGTGCAGGCGCGCTTCCTGCGAGGCGAGGCCTCCGTCATCCTCGGCCAGCTCGCCGATAACGACGCCAGGGCGGACGCGATCCTGCTCGACCTCGGTGTCTCCAGCATGCAGCTCGACCGACCGGAGCGGGGGTTCTCCTACGCGCACGACGCGCCGCTCGACATGCGCATGGACACGAACGGCGACGAAACGGCCGCCGATATCGTCAACCACGCGAGCGAGCGGGAGCTCACGCGCATCTTCCGGGCGTACGGCGAGGAGCGCTATGCGCGGCAGATCGCGCGCGCCATCGGGCGCCGCCGTCGCCAGCAACCCTTCGAGCGGACCGGCGAGCTCGTCGAGACCATCAAGAGCGCAATCCCCGCGCCGGCGCGCTTCGGCGATGGGCACCCGGCCAAGCGGGTCTTCCAGGCGCTCCGGATCGCGGTCAACGACGAGCTCGCCGAGCTCGAAGACGCGCTGCCGGCCGCCGTCGACATGCTGCGCCCGGGCGGGCGCCTGGCAGTGATCAGCTTCCACTCGCTCGAGGACCGCACGGTCAAGCGGTTCATCCGCGACCTCGCGCGCGGCTGCGTCTGCCCGCCGGACTTCCCGGTCTGCCGCTGCGGCCAGGAGCCCGAGCTGCGCCCGCTGACGCGGCGCGCGGTGCGCCCGTCGGCGGAGGAGCTCGCGATCAACCCGCGCTCCGCGTCCGCGCGGCTCCGGGCGGCGCTCAAGACCTGATGGCCGCAGAAGCAGCTCGCCAACTCGCCCCCGAGGCGACCCCAACTCGTCCCCGCCGGCGGACGCAGGCGCGCGCCGTCCCGAGGCGCCGCGTGGCGGGCGGCGTCGTCTGGATCGTGCTCGTCGCCGTGCTGTTGACCGGCATCGTCGCGCTCAACGTCGCCGTGCTGCGGCTGAACCTGCGGCTCGACCAGCTCGGCGAGGAGCGGACGCAGCTCCGCAACGAGAACGCCCAGCTCCGCCAGCAGGCCGCCGTGGGCGCCGTGCCGAAGACGATCCGGGCGCAGGCGAAGCTGCAGGGCTACCACTGGGCCGGCTGGAACCAGCGCTTCATCGACCTCGAACCGGATGCGCGTTGAGCCCGCGCGTCTCGAACCGGCGCATCCGCCTGCTGCTGCTCGGGACGACGCTCGCGTTCGCGTGCCTGCTCGGCCGCGCCGTCTGGCTCCAGGGCGTGCAAGCCGCCTCGCTCGAACGCCTCGGTGAGTCTCAGAACACGGTGACCGTCGCGCTGCCGGCCGGGCGCGGCGCGATCCTCGACCGCCAGGGCGTGCCGCTGGCGATGGGCACGCAGGCCGAGACGGTCTACGCGGACCCGATGCGGGTGCGCAACCCCTGGACGACCGCGGTGGCGGCCGCGCGGGCCCTCGACCTGAACAGCGACGCGGTCGACAAATCGATCAGCGACCGCAAGACGCGCTTCGTCTACATCGAGCGCCAGGCGGATCCGGAGAAGGCGGCCAAGCTCCAGAAGCTGCAGCTCCCGGGGCTCGGCTTCTACCCCGAGGAGAAGCGCGTGTACCCGCAGCACGACATCGGCTCGCACGTCGTCGGCTACGCCGGCGTCGACAACGTCGGGCTCGCCGGCCTCGAGCGCCAGTACGACAAGGTGCTCGCCGGCCGCTCCGGCACCCAGACGATCGTCCGCGACCCGACCGGCCGCGCCGTCAGCACCGTCAAGTCCGTCGCGCCGCGCGAGGGCCGGAACGTCCACCTCGCGATCGACCGGATCATGCAGGAGAACCTGCAGAACGTCCTCGGCGACACGGTCGCGCAGTGGCGCGCCAAGGGCGCGACCGGCATCGTGCTCGACCCGCGCAACGGAGGGATCATGGCCATGGCGGTCAGCCCCGGATTCGACGCCGACCACTTCAGCAGCACGAGCCCGGATGTCACCCGCCTCCGTGCCGTGACCGACACGTACGAGCCGGGCTCGACGTTCAAGATCGTCTCGGTGAGCGCGGCGCTCTCGGAGGGGCTCGTCACGCCCAGCAACTCGTTCACGCTGCCGCCCGAGATCAAGGTCGCCGACCGCACCATCCACGAGGCCGACCGTAAGGTCACCGAGCAGATGTCGGTCGCGCAGATCGTCGCCAAGTCGTCGAACGTGGGCGCCGTCACGCTGGCCGAGCTCGTGAACCAGAAGCGCTTCTACCACTGGATTCGGCGCTTCGGCTTCGGGCAGAAGACCGGCGTCGACTTCCCGGGCGAGTCGCAGGGCATCCTGCTGCCCGAGCCCAAGTGGTCGGGCTCGTCGATCGGCAACCTGGCAATCGGGCAGGGCGTCGGCGTCACGGCGCTCCAGATGGCGTCCGCCTACGGCGCGATCGCCAATGCCGGCATGTGGATCCAGCCGCACTTCGTCACCAAGGTCGGCGCGCAGCGGCCCTTCCGGCCCAACAAGCGCCGAATCCTGTCGCCGCACATCGCGAACGAGATGGTCTCGATGCTCAAGGACGTCGTCTCTGTCGGCGGCACCGGCGACAACGCACGCGTGCCCGGCTACCAGGTGGCCGGGAAGACGGGCACCGCCCAGAAACCGGACGCGCACGGCTACTCGCGCTCGAAATACGTGTCGTCGTTCGTCGGCTTCGTCCCGGCGACGGCGCCGCGGCTCGTCATCCTGGTCTCCGTCGACGAGCCGCACGGTCAGATCTACGGCGGCATCGTGGCAGCCCCGGCGTTTGCTCGTATCGCCCGCTACGACATGCAGTACCTCGGAGTCCCTCCCGACGCCTAACCTGCAGTCGGTGATGGAGCTGTCACGGCTGGCCGCCGCAGCCTCCGGTCGCGTCGTGGGCGCATCCACGCCTGTCGCCGACCTCGCGTATCGCGCCCAGGACGCCGTGGCCGGCTCCCTGTTCGTCTGCCTGCGCGGTGCCAGCGCGGACGGCCACGACTTCGCGCCCGAGGCGCTCGGACGCGGCGCCGTCGCGCTCGCCGTCGACCGCCAGCTCGATCTGCCGGCTCCGCAGATCATCGTCCCGGACACGCGGGTCGCCATGGCGCGGCTCGCCGTTGCCTTCTTCGGCGACCCGAGCGCCGAGCTCGACGTCGTCGGCGTCACCGGCACGAGCGGCAAGACGACGACCACCTTCCTCACGCACGCGATCCTCGACGCGGCCGGCCGCCGCCCGGGGCTGCTCGGGACAATCGAGAGCCGCGTCGGCGACCAGCGCCGCCCGGCGGTACGCACGACGCCCGAGTCGGTTGATCTGCAGCGCACGCTGCGCGCGATGGTCGATGCCGGCAACCGCTCGGTCGCGATGGAAGCGACCTCGCACGGCTCCGAGCAGCACCGGCTCGACGGCGTCCGCTTTGCCGCACTCGCCTTCACGAATCTCGGCCAGGACCACCTCGACTTCCACCGGACGATGGAGCGCTACTTCGAGGCGAAGCGGCGCCTGTTCGACGCCGGGCCGCCGGCTGCGGTGAACGTGGGCGACGAGTGGGGGCGACGCCTCGCCGCCGGCCTGCCGGCCGACCGCCTGCTCACGTTCGGTTTCGCCGACGACGCCGACCTGCGTCCTGAGGGGCTCGAGTTGACCGCGGCGGGCGCGTCCTTCACCACGGGCGGGCTCGAGATCCGCACCCGGCTGCGCGGCCGCTTCAACGTCGAGAACGCGCTGGCCGCGATCGCGCTTGCGCGGCTGGTCGGCGTGGAGGACGAGGCCATCGTCGCGGGCCTCGCCGGCCTCACCGGCGTGCCTGGCCGCTTCGAGGGCGTCGACGAGGGCCAGCCGTTCACCGTGGTTGTCGACTACTCGCACAAGCCCGACGCGCTCGCGAACGTGCTCGAGACGGCGCGGACGCTCGCGACCGGCCGCGTGATCTGCGTCTTCGGCGCGGGCGGCGACCGCGACCGGGCGAAGCGGCCCATGATGGGACGGATCGCGGCCGACCTGGCCGACGTGGCCATCCTCACCTCCGACAACCCGCGCAGCGAGGATCCGCGCGCGATCGCGGGCGAGGTGGCGGCCGGCGCGCCCGGCGAGCTCGACCTCATCCTCGACCGGCGCGAGGCCATCCGCCGCGCCGTCGAGATCGCCGCCCCCGGCGACATGGTCGTCATCGCCGGCAAAGGTGACGAGCAGGGGCAGGAGACCGCCGGCCGCATCGAGCCGTTCGACGACCGCGAGGTCGCGCGCGAGGCGATTCGCGCGCTCCCCCATCAGGTGTCTGCGTGATCCCGCTCGCGCTCGGCGAGCTCGAGGGCCTCGGCCGGCTGACGCCGGCCGGCTGGGCCGACGAGGTCACCGGCGTCCACATCGACTCGCGACGCGTCGCGGAGGGCGACCTCTTCGTTGCCGTCGGGCAGGGCGCCGACTTCCGCGACCACGCCTTTGCGCGCGGCGCGGCCGCCGTTCTGATCCCGGACGATGCGCACACCGCGCTCGCCTCGATCGGCCGCGCGGTGCGCTCCAGGTCGAGCGCCCGGGTGGTCGGCATCACCGGCTCGGTGGGCAAGACCTCGACCAAGGACATCCTCGCGGCGCTGTGCCGCCCGCACGCGCGTACGGTCGCGGCCGAGGCGAGCTTCAACGCGGAGCTCGGCGTCCCGCTCACACTCGCCCGCCTCGAGCCGGACACCGAGATCTGCGTGGTCGAGCTGGCCATGCGCGGCTTCGGCCAGATCGCTGCCCTGTGCGACATCGCGCGGCCCGACATCGGCGTGATCACCACGATCGCGCCCGCGCACCTCGAGCTGGTCGGCTCGCTCCAGGGCGTCGCGCGTGCG
>DASTZE010000024.1:0-7054 GCA_035764425.1 Gaiellaceae bacterium | reverse complement strand
GTAGTCGAGCTTGTCCTGGATGCCGCGCAGGTCGCCCGAGCCGTCGTCGTTCGAGTCGAAGAAGCCGCGGATGTGGATCTCGTAGAAGACGGCGCGCTTGAACCACAGCGGGTCGGACTCGAACCACTGGGTCGGCTGCCGTTCGCCGGCCTGGGCGGACTCGCTGCGCTCGGGGGCGATGGTCACCGGTCGACCCGCACGACGTGGCTCTGCCCGGGCCCGAGCCGCACGAAGTTGCGGCCGATGCCCCACTGAAATGGCGTTCCGGTGAGGAGCTCCTCGCCGGCGAACGACGGCGGCAGGCCGAGGCTCGCCGGCACGAGACAGAGCCCCTCCCGCGCGGCGGTCGGATCGAGGTTCGTCACAACCAGAACGGTATTGCCGTCCCAGCGTTTCGCGAACGCGAACAGGTACTCGCTCTCGGTCTCGAGCAGCTCCAGGTTCTCGAAGCGCTGCAGGGCCGGGTTCTCGCGGCGAATCTCGTTGAGCCGGGCGACGAGTGGCAGCAGCACTCCGTCGAGCGCGCGTTCGCGCAGCTCGTACTTCTCCGAGTTCAGGTACTCCTCGCTGCCCTCGCGCGCGGGCGTCGCCTCGAGCGACTCGAAGCCGGAATAGATCCCGTACGACGGCGACAGGGTCGCCGCGAGCACGAGCCGCGCCTCGAACGCCGGGCGGCCGCCGGTCTGGAGGTACTCGTGGAGGATGTCCGGCGTGTTGGCGAAGAAGTTCGGCCGGTAGAAGGCGTTCCAGCCGGCGATCTCGCGCAGGAAGTCGGTCAGCTCCCAGCGCGTGTTCTTCCAGGTGAAGTAGGTGTACGACTGGCTGAAGCCGACCTTGCCGAGCGTGGTCATCATCGCCGGCCGCGTGAACGCCTCCGACAGGAAGATGACCTCCGGCTCGACCTGGCGCACCTCCTTGATCAGCCACTCCCAGAAGGGAACGGGCTTCGTGTGCGGGTTGTCGACGCGGAAGCAGCGGACGCCGCGCGCCACCCAGTAGAGGACGATGTCGCGGAGCGCGTTCCAGAGCCCGTGCCAGTCGTCGGTGTCGAAGTTCAGGTTGTAGATGTCCTGGTAGCGCTTGGGCGGGTTCTCGGCGTACTTGAGCGTCCCGTCGGGGCGCCGGTGGAACCATTCCGGGTGCTCGGTGAGCCAGGGATGGTCCGCGGACGCGTTGATGGCATAGTCGATGCAGATCTCGCAGCCGAGCTCCCGCCCGCGCGCGACGAGCCGTTCGAACTCCTTGACCGTCCCGAGTTCGGAGTGGATGCCGGTGTGGCCGCCATCGGCGCCGCCGATCGCCCACGGGCTGCCGACGTCGCCCTCCTCCGCCTGCTCGGCGTTGTTCTTGCCCTTGCGGTTGGTGAGCCCGATCGGGTGGATCGGCGGCAGGTAGACGACGTCGAAGCCGAGGTCGGCCAGCTCGGGCAGCACCGTCTCCACGCCCGCGAAGCCGCCCCACGAGCGCGGAAAGAGCTCGTACCACGCGCCGAAGCGGGCGCGCACGCGGTCGACGTCGACCCCGAGGGTCTGCGACCACATCTTCTCGCTGCGGTCGCCGGCCAGGGCGGCGAGCCCGTCCTGGAGCGTCACGGAGTCGCGGCCGAGGAGCAGCGCACCCTCCGCGAGCTCGCTGGTGAGGTCGGCCTGGCCGGCGTCCGACTTGCGCCGCACCTCGACCTGCCACGACGCCACGCGGTCGACCCATGCCTCGATGCGGAAGCACCACTCGCCGACCGCGTCCACGGCGAACGAGCCCTCCCACCAGTCGTTCCCGACCGGCTGCAGCGGCGACTCCGCCCACCTGGTCGAGCCGCGCGGCTTCCACCGCACCGCCGCGCCGAGCGTCTCGTGGCCGTCGCGGAAGATCCGCGCGCGCACGTCCACGCGGTCGCCGACGGTGCGCTTCACCGGGTAGCGGCCGCAGTCGACCTGCGGGGCAACGTCCTGGATCTGGATGCGAGGGGGCGGCCGCTTCGTCCGCGGGGCAGCCATCGGCACGGGTTCCTTTCGGGCGAATTCGCGAAACTAAACGCGATGACGCTACCGCGCTCGAGCGGCGTCCTGCTGCACCCCGCGTCGCTTCCGGGCGGCCGTGTCGGCGAGGAGGCCTATCGGTTCGTCGACTGGCTCGCCGCCGCGGGGCAGTCCTGGTGGCAGATCCTGCCGCTCGCACCGCCGGGTCCGGGCGCGTCGCCGTACGTCGGCGAGTCGGCGTTTGCGAGCTGGCCGGGTCTGCTCGCCGACCCGCGCGCGGCAGTCTCCACGCGCGAGCTCGAACGCTTCGTCGCGGGCCATCCGTTCTGGATCGGCGACTGGGCTGCCTACGCCAGCGGCGACGCGGTCGCAGCCCAGGTGCGCTTCGAGCGGGAGTGGAGCCGGCTGCGCGACTATGCCCGCACGCGCGGCATCCGCGTCATCGGCGACGTCCCCATCTACGTCGCACCGGCGAGCGCCGACCACGTGCAGCACCCGGAGCTCTTCCAGGAGGGGTTCGTGTCGGGCGTCCCGCCCGACGCCTTCTCGCGCAACGGCCAGCTGTGGGGCAACCCGCTCTACGACTGGCACGCGCACCGCGCGACCGGCTTCCGCTGGTGGGTCGAGCGGTTCCGGCGACTGCTCGAGCTCGTCGACATCGTCCGCATCGACCATTTCCGCGGCCTCGTGGCGTACTGGTCGATCCCGGCCGGCAACAAGACCGCGCGCAGCGGACGCTGGCGCCGCGCGCCGGGACACGAGCTGCTCGCGACCCTGCGCGAGGAGCTCGGCGAGCTGCCCGTGATCGCCGAGGACCTGGGCGTCATCACTCCGGCGGTGGATCGGCTCCGCGACGACTTTGGACTCCCCGGCATGGCGGTCCTGCACTGGGCGTTCGGCGGCGGCCGCCACAACCCGCACGCGCTCGAGAACCACCGCGAGAACCAGGTGGTGTACACGGGCACCCATGACAACGACACCACGGTCGGCTGGTACCGGTCGCTGTCGGCCCGGCAACGCGGCCGGCTCCCGCTCGACCCGCGCGAGCCGAACTGGTCGCTGATCGAGCTCGCCTGGTCATCTCGGGCCTCGGTGGCGATCACGCCCGCGCAGGACGTCATCGGCCTGGGGAGCGAGGCACGCATGAACCTGCCCGGCACCGTGGAGGGGAACTGGAAGTGGCGGATGCGGAGCGGCCAGCTGACCGACCGGCTCGCCGCGCGACTGCGCGTCGTAACCGAGGCGTCAGGCCGCTAGACGATTGATTCGAAACTCGCGCGCCGGTCGGGGGCGTTCCTGACCAAGCGGGGCGTCCCGATCGGTCGCCGTTCGTAGCAGCGCTACGGGCGGCGGGCGAGCGGGACGCAACGCGCCGTGTCAGGGACGTCAGCCGGCCCCGCGCCAGTTTGGAATCAATCGTCTAGAAGACTTCCGGGCACCAGGGCTTCGCCGCGGTGCGGAACATCGCGTCGGCGCGTGCGATCACGCCCGGCCGCAGCTCCTCGATCCGGCCCGCGAGGGCCAGCGCGCCGAACTCGAACCCGCCGAGGTAGGTCGAGCCGAGATCGGCGACGTCGAGACGGATTTCGGCCTCGCCGCCGCGCTCGACCGAGGCGCGGCCGCCCGCGACGGTCAGGCGCCAGGTGCCGTCGTTCCAGTTGCAGAACTCGTCGCGCACGTCGAAGGCGATCTCGCCGTCCTCCGCGTACTCGCGCGCCTCGAGCGCGGAGGCCATGTCGAGGATGCGAACCCAGACCCCGTCGAACAGCTGCGCCTTGAGGCGGCGCACATCGGTGACGGAATGCAGCAGCGGATGGTCCGGCGGGAGGTGCCAGGTGCGCACCCGCCCGACCAGGTCGACGCCGAAGAGGAAGCGCCAGATCTCGCGCATGGCCTGCGGCGACGTCCCGAGCGCCTCGCGGACGTTCAGCTTCCCCGCCGGGAAGCCGTCGTCCCAGCTGCCGTGGAGCCGGTAGACGGCGTAGGCCTGGGGCTCGCCGGCGTCGTCCTCCCAGACGGCCCGGAACAGCGGCCCGCCGCCCTGGCGCCAGTGCTCGGGGTCTGCCAGCCGGTAGTCGGTCCACCAGCCCTCCGTGCGATCGAGCATGCCGGGGCGCTCGAGCCGCGACCGCCGGTAGATCGGCGGTATCAGCTCGCGCGCCTCGTCCTCGTCGACCAGCCGCGCGCGCCCGGCCGGCTCGTCGGGCGGCCGGAAGACGACCCGGTCGCGCTCGGCGTCGACGCGGATCGAGATGCTCGCCACCCCGTACCCGAAGCGCCCGTAGATGGGCGCCTCGGATGCCCACAGCGCGGCCAGCGCCTCTCCGCGCTCGTGCGCATCGTCGAGCTGCCGGCGCATCAGCTCGCGGAGGATCCCGCGCCGGCGGTGGCTCGCGTGGACGCCCACCAGGGTGACGCCGAGGACCGCGATGTCGGCGCCCGGGATGCGCATGCGGTGGTCATACGCTCCGGCGGTCGCGACCGGAACGTCGCCGTCGAGGGCCCCGTACTGGTGCGACGGGTCGAGATGGGGCGACCAACGTGCGATGTCGTCCTCACGCGGCTCCTCGAGGAACGCCGTCTCGACTACGTGGAGGAACCGCTCGAGCTCGTCGGCCGATGGTGATCGGATCGTGAAGGTAGATGCCGCCCCCAAGGCCACGAGGTTACTCGGCGGCCCGATCGGGGTAACCACCCGGCGGCTCATGGCATTTTAGTTTTCGCTAAAGCCGAGGGGCTCGCTTGAGGCGTGTTCCTCGGCGAAAGATCTCGTTGCCGCTCTGCTTCTGTCCGCGAACATGGTCGGCCCACCGCCGACCCTGCTAACCTCCGGCGCTTCGTGAGCCAGGTCACCGAGAACGGGGCCGCTCATGGCATGCCGGAGACCCATTCGCGCATCCCCCAATTTGGGGTTATCGACCGTCCCGACCATGACGATTGCCCTGACATCCACTGATCCAGCGCGGGCGGGCGGTCACGCCCTCGAGAACCAGGAGGTCTCATCGTGACCACGAATCCGCCGCATTTCGACGCCGGTCCTCCGTTCGAACGCCGTCAACCGAAAGGAAGCCGCAGATGAAGCATCGCCCCGCCTTAGTCGCATCAATCGCCTTTGTCGTGCTCGCAATCGGATTCGCGCCCGCCGCACTCGCAGGCAAGGGCAGCCACCATCAAGGCGGCACGAGCGGCGGCAGCTGCACCCAGAACGCGCCCGCCGTAGCGGTCCAGAACACCTATGGCTGGAGCCAGTGGGGCTCCTGGGGACGCGCGGGGCAGCAGCTCGGGTACTCCGTCCAGGTAGGCAACTATGACGTCGGCTGCGGCTCGTCGACCTTCACGGTCAACGTCTCCGCCCCGAGCGGGTTCTCCGTCTCGATTCCGACGAGCACGCTCAGCCTCGCGTCGGGAACATCGGCATATCTGTGGGTTTACGTGACGTCGCCGAGCACGGCTAGCGATGGCGATTACCCGCTGACCGTGACCGCCGTTCGGGGGGATGGGTCGACGGCCGCCTCCAGCGGCAGCTTCGTCAGCTACTACAAGGTCTACTCGTCGGACAGCGTCGCACCGACGCTCTTCTGGCCGAATCCGGGCGACGGGTCGACGATCACCGGAAGGTCCTACAACTTCGCGGTCTCTTCGAAGGATGACCATTCGGTCCAGAAGATCGATCTCTACATCGACAACGTCTACAAGTCCGAGACGACCTGCGACGGCGTCTCGTACACGTGCGATCTCAACTACGCGTGGTCGCTCGGTGGCGTTGCCGGCCAGCACACGGCGACCTTCAAGTCCTACGACTGGACGGGGAACGTCGGCGTCTTGGCGGTCAACTTCTCGGTCGGCTGAACTGATCCGACAGGTCGGTCCCGCGGCGCTTGGTCGCGGCGCGGGACCGACCTGTTGCTTCGCGCCCTCGCCTTCTCCCTTGTTCGAGGGGCGCAAATCGTCGAGCGGCCGACGATGACAGTACGGACAACCTCAGGCGCCGCATTCGCGCCATCTCCGAGACGAGGCACGCGCACGCGGCCTGCACGGCGCTCACTTTCGGAGCCGCACCGGAAGGAGAAGAAATGGTCCGCAAGAATCCCTCGGGCGTCGCCCTCGTGTTGGTGCTTGCCCTCGCGATCTTCGCAGGGGCCGGCTACGCAAGCTCAGGGAAGCATCACAGCTCCAGCACCTACTCGGGCACCCTCACCGCCACCCCCAACGTCCTCCACGCCGGCGACTACTTCACCGTCAGCGGCTGTGGCTACGACACGTCGCTCGGCAACGTGGTCGTCGGCTTCACAGGCGGCTCGTGGGGATCAGCGCTCGACGCCAACGGCTGCTTCACGGTCTCCGGGATCCCTGCGCTCTCGGGAGACACCCTGCCCGCGGGCACGTACCCCGTCACCGCGTCGCAGTACGTGCGCGGCAAGTGGGCGGAGACCGGCGAGACGACGGTAACGGTCGTCTCCTAGCTCTGCCCCGCGTAGACGTCGAGGCCCCCGGCTGGTGAGCCGGGGGCCTCGCGTCCGTTCAGCGTCTGTGGCTCACGGGGAGCCGGTGGCGCTGGTTCAGGGGTCGATTGTGATCGTGCAGTGGATGGTCAACGGAGACGGATCGACCTCGACGCCGGTGACCGTGTGGCTCGCGTCCCAGCCGGTCGCGGGCGTATCCGATCCGGTCCCGGTCGTGTTGTCGCAGGTGATGGAGGTCGCTGACGTCTTGCCAGAGCCTCCGTCCCTGAAGTTCACCTGGATGTCCGAGAGCGGCACATCGACGAAGTCGTTCGCCGCCGGTGTCGCCCCGGAGGCGCAGGTGCCAGCCGAGTTGACGGTCACCTGCTGTGTGCTGGTGTCCTTCGTGTAGCCGGGTGGGGCTGCCGTCTCGGCCACCGTGTAGGTGTCGAACGGGAGGTTCTCCACGCAGGCATTCCCGCTCGCGTCGGTGTCCGGGAAGTTGTAGACGGTCGTCCCATCCGAGGCGGTGGCGGTGAACTTCGCGCCCGCCACGTCGTTGCCCTTGGTGTCGGTCTTGTGGATGCTGATCGCACCCTCTAACAGCTTGTCGTTGAAGGTACATGTGACCGTCTC
>DASTZE010000023.1:0-23643 GCA_035764425.1 Gaiellaceae bacterium | reverse complement strand
GGTCTCGCCCGGGATCCACGACCTCGGCGCCTGGCTCGAGCAGCTGATCGCCGAGTCGACGGGCAAGGACGGCACCGGCATCGTCCCCGTCGACCGAGAGCCGCTCGGCGATGCGTCGCTCTACGGCGACGATCGCCTGTTCGTGCACGTGAGGCTGGATTCCGCGGCCGACGAGGAGCAGGATCGCGCCGTGGAGGCGCTCGCCGCAGCCGGCCACCCCGTGCACACGATCCACGTTGCCGACCCGTACGACATCGGCGCGGAGCTCTTCCGCTGGGAGTTCGCGACCGCGGTCGCCGGCTCGCTGATCGGCATCAACCCGTTCGCCCAGCCGGACGTCGAGGCCGCGAAGGTCGCGACACGCCGCCTCACCGACGAGTACGAGCGCACCGGCGCGCTGCCGTTCGAGTCGCCGCTGCGGATCGACGACGCCGAGCTCCCGCGGCGGCTCGCCAAGCACCTCGCCACGATCGAGCCCGGCGATTACGCGGCGGTGCTTGCGTACGTGCAGGTGACGGCCGAGCACGAGGCACTGCTCACCGAGATCCGCACGCTCATCCGCGACCGCACGTCGGCCGCGACCTGCGTCGGCTTCGGCCCGCGCTTCCTGCACTCGACCGGCCAGGCGTACAAGGGCGGCCCGGCGAGCGGCGTCTTCGTGCAGATCACCTGCGACGACGCGGACGATCTCGGCATCCCGGGGCGGCGCGCCACCTTCGGCGTCGTCAAGGCGGCCCAGGCCCGGGGCGACCTCACGGTGCTGCAGGACCGCGGCCGCCGCGCCCTGCGCATCCACCTCGGCACCGACGTCGCGGCGGGCCTGGCGACGCTTCGCGACGTCGTCGCCACGACTTTCTGACCAGAAACGGAGGAATGCCCATGCAACTCGGAATGATCGGACTCGGCCGGATGGGGGCGAACATCGTCCGCCGGCTCATGCGCGACGGCCACGAGTGCATCGTCTTCGACCTCGACGCCGACGCGGTCGCGCAGCTCGAGCGCGAGGGCGCGACCGGCGCCACAGATATCGGTGACTTCGTCGCGAAGCTCGACGGCCCGCGTACCGTCTGGGTGATGGTGCCGGCCGCGATCACGGGCCGCGTCATCGAGGACGTCGCAGGGCGGCTCTCGCCCGGCGACGTTGTCATCGACGGGGGCAACACCTACTACCGCGACGACGTCGACCGCGCCAAGGCGCTGGAGCCGAAGGGCATCCACTACGTCGACGTCGGCACGAGCGGCGGCGTGTGGGGCCTCGAGCGCGGCTACTGCCTCATGATCGGCGGCGCGAGCGAGGTCGTCGAGCGGCTCGACCCGCTCTTCGCCTCGATCGCGCCGGGCGTCGAGGCCGCCGGACCGACGCCGGGCCGCGACGACACGCGCTCGACCGCGCACGAGGGGTACTTGCACTGCGGCCCGGTCGGCGCCGGTCACTTCGTGAAGATGGTGCACAACGGCATCGAGTACGGGCTCATGGCCGCGTACGCCGAGGGTCTCAATGTGATCCACCGTGCGAACGCCGGCGCGGGCGACGAGGAGGTCTCGGCCGAGATCGCCCCGCTCCAGGATCCCGAGTACTACCGGTACGACATCGACATCGCCGAGGTCGCCGAGCTGTGGCGCCGCGGCAGCGTCGTGGCCTCGTGGCTGCTTGACCTGACGGCGGGCGCGCTGGTGTCCGGCTCCGACCTCGACGGCTACGGCGGCCGCGTGTCCGACTCGGGCGAGGGGCGCTGGACGATCCGCGCGGCCATCGACGAGGGCGTGCCGGTGCCGGTGCTCTCGGCGGCCCTCTACCAGCGCTTCAGCTCGCGCGGCGAGTCGCAGTACGCCGACAAGCTGCTCTCCGCCATGCGGCAGCAGTTCGGCGGGCACGCTGAGCTTCCAGTGAATGCCGCATGAGGGTCGCGTTCGGTTGCGACCATCGCGGCGTGCTCCTGCGGGACGCGGTCCTGCAGGAGCTCGCCGCCCTGGGCCACGAGGTCGTCGATCTTGGCACGGATGACCCGACCGTACGGGTGGACTACCCGGACGCGGCGGCCGATGTCGCGGAGGCGATCCGTTCCGGGCGCGCGGACCGCGCGGTGCTCGTCTGCAGCAGCGGCGCCGGCGTGGCGATCGCGGCGTGCAAGCACCGGGGCATCCGCGCGTCGGTCTGCCACGACGTCTACTCCGCGCACCAGGGGTCGAGCACGACGACATGAACGTGCTCTGCCTCGGCTCGGAGATCGTCGGCGCCGCCCTCGCAGTCGAGCTCGTGCGCTCGTTCGCCGGTGCGTCGTTCGACGGAGAGGATGGGCACCGGAGGCGGCTCGAGACGCTTGCGCGGCTGGAGGCTGCGACCCTCGCCTGAAGGCCGCCACGTTGGCAGCGCCAGGGGTGAAGCGTCGACAGGAGGTGGGCTTTCGATGATGCCCGTCTCGATCTCGCCGTGGCAGTTCGCGCAGACGAGGACGCACTTCCTGAGCTCCCGGCGATAGTCCATTCACGACGCAGCGGTCGTATCCGCACAGGTGCAGCGCCCTCCGGCCTCGGCGACGAGCAAGCGTTTGACCTTCTGAAGCCGCCGCGTCACCGCCTCCCCGACGCACCGCTTGCACCGCCAGCGTCGGCCACCTCGCCGATTCGAGTACCACGCGAACTCGGTCTTCCCGTGCCGCTCGCAAACGCGAATCTCGACCGGGCACGTCCGCGTGGACGACGGAGGCCGGCCACGATTCTGGCGCAGGGGGATCGGAGGCGGGTCATCTCGCGACACGAACATATGTTCCGGTACAGGTCGGATGGATAACCTGTGCGCGCGCCGCTCGAGGGGGGCGTGGCCCGAAGGTCGGGCAGCAGACTTTTAATCTGTCGGTCTCGGTTCGATTCCGAGCGCCCCCACCTCCAGAACAGCAGCACGGGCGCCCTAGAGACCCGCAGGGGTGAACGCCGCGCCGTCCTTGAGATACGTCGGCGCGTTCGACCGGCCCTTCGCCGTCGGCACGACGCCGCCGAGGACGACGAGCCGGCGTCCGGTCCAGGCGACCTGCGAGGACTCGCGTGGACGCATTGGCGCCTTGGTGAGCGAGGTCCAGCGGTTCGTGCGCGGGTCGAAGGCGAGCGCGTGCCGCGGGATCGTCGCGCCGGTCAGGTCGGCATGGCCGCCCCACACGATCACCTGACTGCCCGTCCACACCGGCACGCCGCCGAGGCGGCCGACCGGCGCCCTCGCGAGCCGGCGCCACCGATTCGCGACGGGGTCGAACGCTTCCGTCACGCGGCCCGAGCGGCCGGCGCCGACGACGATCAGCTCGGAGCCGTCCCACACACCCGCGCCGCCGGCGACCGGGCGCTTCTGCAGCACGCGCCAGCGGTTGGCCGCCGGGTCGTAGGCCGCGCCACGCGCGAGGTCGGGGGAGAGCGGTCTGCCGTTCACAGCGCTGATGCCGCTGACGAAGACGAGCAGCTCGTGGCCGTCCCAGGCGGCCAGCGGTGACTGCTCGGGTGCCAGCGGTGCACGCGGGAGCTTGCGCCAGCGGTTCGTCATCGGCTCGTATGCCGAGCCGTCGGCGCCGGCGTCACCGCAGCAGCCGCCGCCCCAGCCGATCAGCTCCCTGCCCGTCCAGACGGCGAAGCCGTGCCCGGTGGGCGCGTCCGGAAGCCGCCGCCACCGATTCACCGAGGGGTCGTAGGTCGTGGCGCGGCAGCCCCAGACGAGCATCTGGGAACCCGTCCATACCGCATCACGCCTGCAGTAGCTCGGCGTCGCCGGTGCCTTGGCGAGCGCGCGCCACGTGTTCGAGGTGGGGTTGTACGCGGCCGCGTTCTCGGTCGCGTTCACGAAGCCGGCCTGTCCCACGCGCGCGGTCAGCCCTGTGACGACGACAGCGTGTCCGGTCCACACTGATGTCACGCCCGCCTGAAGCGCGAACGGTGCCGGCGGTACGTGTCGCCAGGGGCCGGCCAGCATCTCGCCGGCCGCGCTCGACGCGACCACCGCGAGGGCCGCCGCGGCCGCCGCCAGTAGGACAGCTGGACGCACATTCACCAATCTGGCCATGATCTCCTCGCTTTCTCGATGGGTAGTGTGGCCGCAGATCGAGTGTCCGTCCGCCACGGGCGCGGTTCCATTGACGGCGGATAGCCCGATGATGGAAATCGCCGTGTCCGGCCCGGACGGCACGCCCCTGGCCACGATCGAGACGGCCTCGGCGCGCGTCACCGTCGGCCGCCTCCACGACGCGAACGACATCGTCCTCGAGCCCGATCCCGAGCTGCTCGTCTCGCGGGTCGCACACTGCGCCCTCGAGGCCGACGGGGCGCGCTGGTTCGTCGTGGACGGCGGAAGCGTCAACGGCACCTTCCTGCGCCGCACCGGAGCGCTCCGGCAGGTCGCCGGCCGTACGCAGCTGCGCGCGGGCGACGTCGTGTGCATCCTCGGCTCGACGCAGGACGGCGAGCATCGCTACTTCGAGCTCGCCGTCGGCGCCCTCGACGAGGACTCGCAGGCAACTCGAGCGGCAGGGAGGCGGCCGGGGCCGACCGAGGAACCGTGCCTCGAGTACGACGCCGCGCAGGCCCGGCTGACGCTCGTGCAGTCGGACGAGCGCGTCGAGATCCCGATCCGCGCCCAGGCGCACCGCTTACTCGGCTACATGCAGTCCCGCAACCGCGCGAGCGGCTCTGCCGCGGCGCTCTGCACCCATGACGAGCTGATGGAGGCGATCTGGGCCGGCGAGCCCCTCCACAACCGCATGGAGCTCGCGAAGATCGTCTGGGAGCTGCGCAAGAAGCTCGAGCCCTACGCCGCCGAGCACCTGATCGAGAACGAGCGCGGGCTCGGCTACCGCCTGCGCACCTGCGCGAGCTGATGGCCGCGCTTGCCGTCGGCGGGACCTTCGGCCCGTACCGGGTCCAGTCCGTCCTCGGCCGCGGCGGGATGGGCACCGTCTACCTCGCCACTCAGGCGCGGCTCGAGCGCAGCGTCGCGTTGAAGGTCATCGCACCGGGGCTCGCCGCGGACGAGGAGTTCCGCGACCGCTTCCTGCGCGAGTCGCGGCTCGTCGCCTCGCTCGACCATCCGCACGTCATCCCGGTCTACGACGCGGACGAGATCGGGGGCGTGCTGTTCCTGGCGATGCGCTACGTCTCCGGGCCGAGCCTGCGGGCCCTGCTCCGCTCGAACGGCAGCCTCTCGATGGGCGAGAGCGTGCGGATCGGTGAGCAGGTCGGCGGGGCCCTCGACGCCGCGCACCGTGCGGGCGTCGTGCACCGCGACGTGAAGCCGGCCAACATCCTCCTCGGGGAGCCCGACCGCCACGTCTACCTCTGCGACTTCGGGCTGGCCCGGCGGACGACGGCCGAGGGCGCGACGCGCACCGGCTCCTTCCTCGGGACGGCCGACTACTGCGCGCCCGAGCAGGTGGAAGGGCTGCCGGTCGACGGTCGCGCCGACGTCTACGCCCTCAGCGGTGTCTTGTTCCACTGCCTCACCGGGCGGCCGCCGTTCGCCCGGGACAGCGAGTTCGCCACGCTGCGCGCGCACCTGGAGGACGAGCCGCCCGCGGCCGGAGTCTCGCCGGCGGTCGACGGCGTGCTGCGCAAAGGCCTCGCCAAGCGGCCGGACGACCGCTACTCCAGCGCCGGTGAGCTGGCCGCCGCGCTCGCAGACGCCGCCGCGGCGACCCGGCCGCCGGCCGAGCCGGCCACCCGGGTTATGCACGCGCCGCGCCGCCGCGGCCGGCTCCCGCTGCTCACTGCGGCCCTGGTCGTCGTCCTCCTTGCGGTTGCCGCCGGCGCCGTGTGGCTGCACGGGCGGGGTGGCGGGAGCGACGACCTCCAGACCTTCGTCGACCGGGTCGAGAACCTGCTCGACCAGTCCTCGTCAGGACGGGCCGACGTCAGCGCCGCCATTGCCGCCGGCCTGAAATGCACGATCTCGCCACGGGTGGCGGCGCAGCGGATCAACAGCGCCGCGGAGGGGAACCGGCAGTCCGTGCTGCTCCAGCTCGGGTCGGTTCCGCAGCCGACGGCGGAGGCGCGTGGCGCGATCACCAAGCTCCAGCTGGCGCTCGGGAAGTCGATCGAGGCCGACCGTCACTACCGCGACGGCTTCGCCGATGTCGGCGCGACCCCGCAGCCGTGCGCGTTCCCGCAGAACGCAGAGTTCGCACGCGCGGCCGACTTCGACCGGCAGGCGACGGCAGCGAAAGTGGCGTTCGCCGAGGTGTTCAACCCGATCGCATCGCGCTACGGCGCGCGTCAGTGGAAAGTGACTGAGTTCTAGATCCCTTAGGGCGTGACGCCGTCGTAGCTCGGCGGCGGCGCGTAGATGTCCGCCTTCACCGTCACCGCCACCGCGACGTAGGTCCCGTCGCCGTAGACGTCGGTCCCGTACTGCGGCGGCACCGTCACGACGCCGATCCTCGTGGTCGTCGGGAGCGTGACCGGCGACGTCGGCGTCGTCGTGGTCGTCGGGGCGGTCGTGGTGGTGAATGGCGGCGTCGTCGTCGTGGTCGGAGTCGTGGTCGTGGACGGGACGGTCGGCGTCGTGGTGGTCGGCGGCGACGGCGTCGTCGTCGTGGGCGTCGTGGTCGTCGTCGGCGGCGTCGACGGCTGGGCCGGCGCCGGCGTGGCCGTGTGCACGGAGACCGGGTTCGAGATCTGCGTCGCGCGCGGCTGCGACTTCGCGGGCGTGCGCGACCGCGCGACCTGCTGCTGGCGTGGCAGATGCGGCGAAACGCGGTGCGGAACGGCCACCGGCTTCGCCTGCGTGGTGGCGACGACGACCTGCGCGCCGCTTGGCGCCGGCGCCGCAAGCTCGCGGCCCACGGCGTCGAGCGCACCGACCTGAACCAGCAGCGCGGGCACGGCAATGGACGCGGTGAGAGTCGCCGCCACCGCGACCACTTTGCTGATTGACCCAGAAAGTGCCCTCATGTTGGACCGCTGCGCCGCCGACAGAGGTATTCAGATGGTAGGTCGACTCAACCGGCCGCTCCATCCCCCAAAACGGGGTATGTCGAGTGGCATTCGCCGCCTCGTCCGCGGTGGCGGCCTTACGCAGTTTGCATTTCTGCTCGTACTACTGATCCCGCTGCTGCCCGGGACGTGGGCATTGTCCGAGCTTGCGGCCCGGCGCGAGACGTCCCTCATCGACGCGCATCTTCGCAACGCACTGAACGATTCGGTCAACGAGTACCAGCGCGTCCTGGATGGCGCGCAGGAGAAGGCCCGCCGTGTGGCCTTCTCCACCAGCGTGCAGAAGGCGTTTGCGGCGCACGACGCCGCCGCGCTCAGGCGGCTCGAGGAGCGCCGGCACGGCGTGCTGCTGCTCCTGCCGGGCGACCACCGGGGCGCGGACGGGTTGACGGCGAGCGTCGACGTCGTCGACGGCGGCCGCCGGATCGGGCAGGTCGTCGTCCCGGTCCATCTCAACCAGGCCCTCGTCAGGCGACTCAAGGGGGCGGCCGGCCTCGACCAGGGCGAGCGCCTCGTCGTCTTCCGCGGCGGCAGCGCGGCTGACACCACGCGGGCCCAGGTCATCCCCGTCGGGGGCGTCGACTACCGAGCGTTCTCGGCCAACCTGCGCGTGCAGCCGCCCTGGCTCCGGATCGCCGTGCTGCGTGAGGAATCCGCCGTCCGGGCTGCCGTGAGCGACGCGCGTAGGAGGACCGTCGTCGTCGCGTTCGTCGCGCTGCTCGCCGTGGCGATGCTCGCCTACCTCTTCGCGCCGGCGCTCGCGCAGTCGCGGCTCCGGCGCCGTGAGCGCTCCCAGGCCGAGCGCCTGCTCTCGAACCTCTCGGACGGCGTCCTCGAGATCGACGACGGCTCGGTGGCGTTCGTCAACCCGGCGGCCGAGTCGCTCCTCGGGGTGCCGGCCGACGAGCTGCTCGGCAACCAGGCGCCGGAGCTCGTGCGCGGCCACGAGGGTGCCTTCGACGTCCGCGTCGGTTCCGACGGCCGCGAGCGTTGGCTCGGCGTCGTGACCGTCGAGACCGAGGAGGGCCGCGTCTACACGTTCCGCGACGTGACGCGTGAGCGGCGGTTGGACGAGATGCGCGCCGAGCTGATCGCGACCGTCTCGCACGAGCTGCGGACGCCGCTGGCCGCGGTCTACGGCGCCGCCCGGACCCTCCAGCGCACGCCCGCGCTCGAGGACCGGATGCGCGAGCAGCTGATCGGGATCATCGGCAACCAGGCCGAGCGCCTGGCGCGCATCGTCGACGACATCCTGACCGCGAGCCGTGCCGCGGCCGGCGACTCGGCGAGCCGGACAGGGCCGTTCGACGCGGTCGCCGTGGCCGAGGCCGTCGTCCACGACGCGGCCGAGCGCACCGGTCGGCCGATCACGCTCGACGCGGAGGAGCGCCCCCGGGCCAACGGGTCGCCGGAGGACCTGCGCCGCGTGCTCGACAACCTCGTCGACAACGCCGTGAAGTACACGCCGGCCGAGGCACCGATCGAGGTACGCGTCGCCAACGGCGGCGAGACCGTGCGCATCGAGGTCGTCGACAACGGGCCGGGGATTCCACGCAACGAGCAGGACCGGATCTTCGAGCGCTTCTATCGCCTCGACCCCGACATGGCGCGGGGCGTAGGCGGAACCGGGCTGGGGCTCTACATCGCGAAGGAGCTCGTCGAGCGCATGGGCGGCAGGCTTGTCGTCAGCTCCGAGCCCGGCCATGGCGCCACGTTTGTCACGGAGCTGCCGACCGCTTGACGCGTCGCTCCTCGCCATCGCGTCATCGCGCGATCGGGGGCCGCCTCGCTGCGCAGCTCGTAGTTCCGCGTGAAGTAGCGTCCGGCCGTGGATCGGCCGGCGCGTATCTACGGGCCCGAGGCCTGGGCGGTCTACGAACGCCTCGACCGTAGCCTCGACCCGCGGGGACCCGACTCGATGCTGGACGTAGCGTCGGCGTACCTATCGCCGGACTCGGCGGTGCTCGACGTGGGCTGCCGCGACGGCGCGCATCTCGCGGAGCTCGTCCGCCGAACGGGCGCGCGCGGCGTGGGGATCGACCCGGTGGGGCGCTTCCCGGACGTTCCCGGCGTCCAGTTCGACCTGGGCGCCGTGGAGGCCTTGCCGTACGCGGACGGCCAGTTCGATCTCGTGTGGTGCCGCGACGTGATCGAGAACATCGAGGCGATCGACGACGCGTTCCGGGAAATGGCTCGGGTGCTGCGGCCGGCCGGCCGAGTCGTCGTCTACTCGGTGGTCGCGACCGACCGGCTCGAGCCGGGCGACGAGGCGCTGTTGGCACGCCATCTGAGCGTGGTGCGGTCGAGCCTCGACGAAGACGCGGTCGAGGCGGCGTTCGCCGGCGCCGGCCTGGACGTCGAGCGCAAGGAGGTGATCACCACGGAGTGGCGCGAGTGGGAGGAAGAGCGGACGCAGCCGGCCTCGCGCGCGTTGCTCCGGCTCGCGCGGCTCCGCCGGCAGCGCGGCGAGCTGGTCGCGGAGTTCGGGGATGAGCTCGTCGCGCACGCCGAGGCGAACCTGCACTGGCTCCCGTTCCTGCTGCTCGGGAAGCTGCGGCCGACGCTGTGGGTGCTCACAGCGCCTTGAAGTACTGCACGACCGGGAAACGGGTGAAGCCGGCGCGGTCGTAGAGGCGGCGCGCGGGCGCGTGGCCCTCGTCCCCGCCGGTACCGAGGAAGGCGACGAGCATGCCGGACGCGCGCAGCCAGGCGGTCGCGACCTCGGTCAGCTCGGCGCCGATGCCCCGGCGCTGGCTCGCCGGATCCACGGCGAGCATCGCGATCTCGCCTATCAGGCGGCGCGGGTCGACGACGGCCGCCGACACGAAGCCGGCCACGCGCCCGCTCTCGTCCGCGACCCAGGTGCGCATGCCGTACCGCGCCAGGGTCTCGCG
Organism: Gaiellaceae bacterium; assembly: GCA_035764425.1. Classification (GTDB taxonomy): domain Bacteria; phylum Actinomycetota; class Thermoleophilia; order Gaiellales; family Gaiellaceae; genus JACVRM01. The sequence goes on along the minus strand of DASTZE010000023.1, from coordinate 13,786 downwards.
CACCTCGCGCTCCTGGTGCTCGCGCCAGTCCGCGCCGTGGAGCAGCGCGTTCAGCTCGGGGCCGAGCTCTGCCGCGACCGAGCGGAAGACCGGCTCCCAGGTGCGCAAAGACAGCTCCACGATCGGCTCCTCGTCGCCCGGGGTGTGCTCCCGAATCGCGTATGTCGTCACCTCTGAATGCCTCCCAGCAAGGCGGCTCGACCGCGGACGAGCGCCCGCGCCGCGCTCGCTGCTCGTGCCGCGGCGAGTTCGATGTCGGCAGGGTCGGTCGGGCCCGGCCCATCCGTGAGCAGACCTGCGTACCCATGCGCCGTGGCCTCGATCGCGTCGGCCAGCTGCTCGGCCGCTTCCGGGTCTTGCGGCGAGAGCTCCGCGACACAGGCCTCCAGCATGCCTTCGACGTCCTCGTATGCCCGGCGCAGCTCCGGGTGGCGTTTCTTCTTGTCCAGGCCGAGGCCAAACACGACGCCGAAGAGCGCCGGCTCCTGCGCCGCGAACCGGACGTAGCCGGCGGCCATGGCCGCCAGCCTGTCCTCCGGTGGATCCCTCCGCGACAACTCGGCCGCGAGCGCCTCGGAAAAGGCGTGCAAGGCTCGAAGCGCGACGGCGGCGAGAAGCTCGTCGCGGTCGACGAAGTGCCGGTACGGCGCGGCGGCGCTTACCCCGAGACGGCGGCTCAGCTCGGCAAGCGAGAAGCGCCGAACTCCACGTTCGGCAATCAACTCCACGGCACCGTCGACGAGCGCAGCCCGCAGGTCGCCGTGGTGGTAGGGCTTCTCTCGCCCATCCGACACGCGGTGCCGCCCTACGAGGCCGCGATGTGGTCGCGCCAGGAATGCTGCGGCTGGTAGCCGAACGCCTGCCGGGCCCGTTCGCTCGAGAGCAGTGAGTCGAACTCTCCCAACTCGCGTCTCAGCGGGACACCGGGGAAGACCGCCTCCAGGAGAGCCGACGACGAGCGGTTCATCACCGTATCGGCCGCTGCGATGACGTAGCTCGGGCTCGCTGCGACGGCTTCTGCCGGCGCGTCGAGCGCCAGGCGGCAGGCCAACGCGACGTCGCGCGCATCGACGTATCCCCAGAGATTCCACCGGCGTGCGTGCGGGTCGGGCCAGATCGCCGGAAGCTCCGAGTATTCGCCCGCTTGAAAGATGTTCGAGAAACGCAACGCGACAAACGGTATTTCTGCCCACGTCGCAATCTGGCCGGCGATTGTCTCGCTCGCGACTTTCGAGAGCGCATAGGCCGTCGTCGCGACGGGGTAATGCTCTTCGTCAACGGGCGCGTAGCGCGGCGCCAAACCCTCCGCTTCCATGAAGCCCGTCTCGCGCGACCCGACGCCGAACGGGACGCCGAGCGTCGTCTCGCTCGATGCCCACACCACTCGCCGCAAGCCGAGCTTCGCCGCCGCGTAGAAGACGTTGAAATTCATGGCGAGGTTCGCGTTGAAGGTGACGGCGGGTGGCGCGACGCCCGGCGCCGGGATGTTGGCCAGGTGAAGCACCGCATCGGTGCCCTCGAGGGCCTGCAGCGCCTGCCCGAAGTCGGCCAGATCCGCCCTGAGCACCCCGGCCTCGAGGTCGTCCCTCGTCACCGCGAGATCTGTGGCGGCGACCTCGTGGCCGTGCTCGAGGAGGTCGTGCACCACCGCTCGACCTGCCTGGCCGCATGCTCCGGTCACACAAACCCGTCGGTGGGTTTCGGTCGCCATCGCTCGGATGTAAGAGGCTATCACATTAGGCGTCGGGCGATACCTGGATAGTCGATGACGATTCCGTCTCGGTCGAGCGTGATGTCCGCGGAGAAGGAGCCGTCGGCGGCCTCGTAGCGGACCACGTGGTGATCCGGACACCGGCGAACGTGCGAGTAGCGCTGGCCGTCAGGCCGGACGCTGAGGTCGGGGACGGAGACCCAGGCGGTGATCAGCTCAATCGGGTCTCCGCCGGAAAGGAGCCGCTGGCGGAGGATCGGCATGAGATTGGTCACCGGAGAGAGCCCGAGATCGCAGTCGAGCGCGCCCGCGAGGCGCGCCGGATCTCCGCCGGCCGGCGGTAGGTCGACGTCACCGTCTTCGTCGGCTGAGACGACCCAGGCACCGGCGTCGCCGCGTCGAAGGTCGAGGGTGCGGCGCCATCGCTCGCCACGGCTTGTAACGCGGAGCAGCGAGGTGGCGAGTCCGGGCGCGGTTTCGACGCGGTAGTCGAGCCGGTAGGGAACCGGCCTCGTGCCGATCGCGACGCCTTCGGCTCTCAGCTGGTCATCTGCGAGCTCGATGTCTGCGTACTCGACGCCGAACGGGTCGTCCTTGACCCACCCAACCGCGCGCCGCCGACTCTTCACGCTCTCAGCGGCCTACCAGCTTGCGACCGCATACAGATGCCACTCGCCGGGAACGCCTTTCAACAGGTGGAGTCCACGCGGCTCGAACTCGATCCCTGAGCCCGCGACCAGGTCCTTGACGGTCTGCGAGACGAGCACCTCGTCCGGCGCCGCGAGCGCTGCAACCCGCGCGCCCGTGTGGACGGCGAGTCCGGCAAGCTTTGCACCGACGCGCTCGCACTCGCCGGTGTGCAGACCAGCGCGGATCTCGAGGCCGAGCGTGCGCACCTGGTGGCGGACAGCGCACGCGCAGCGGATGGCTCGAGCCGGCCCATCGAAGGAGGCGAGGAAGCCGTCGCCGGTGGTATCGATCTCTCGACCCTGCCAGCGGTCGAGCTGGTCGCGGACGACCGCGTGATGCGCAGCGAGCAGTTCGCGCCAGCGCCCGTCCCCCAACGCGGCGGCGCGCTCGGTCGACCCGACGATGTCCGTAAACAGGACGGTGGCGAGTACGCGGTCAGGGTCGGGGCCGCGGCGGGCACCCGTCAGGAACTCCTGCACTTCGTCGAGCAGACCGTCGCTGTCGCCGATCCACGGGAGGTGGTCATCGCCCGGCAGCTCGACGTACGTCGCACCTGGGATCTGGCTCGCAATCCAGCGCTCCTCCTCGGCGTTGACCTCGCGATCCCCTGTGCGCTGGATCACGAGCGTCGGCACCCGGATCGTGGGTAGCACCGAGCGAGTATCGATCTGAGCGTTCATTCGGCTCAGGGCAACGGCGGCGCCAGGGCTCGCGCTACGCCGGAAAAACGTCGTGATTCGCTGCATCAGCGCTTGGTCTTCGGCCGCGCTCGGGGCGAGTTGGGAGACGTCCATTTCCCCGGCCCACTCTCGCTCGATCAGGTGCGTGTCCAACTCGCGCTGCTCGGCGGTAGGCGCCCATGGATAGTCGGCGCTCCACAGCCGCTTTGCGTACACAGCGTGGAGCACCAACCCATGCACTCGCTCCGGATGCGCCGCGGCGAAGAGGATGCTCAGGTTGCCGCCCTCGGACGCGCCGAAGACTGCGGCACGGGTCGAGCCGGCCGCGTCGAGGACCGCACGCAGGTCGTCCATCCGCTGCTCGAGCGTCGGGAGCTGATCGTTCGATACGCGGTCGGAGAGACCGGTTCCACGCTTGTCGAACAAGATCAAGCGCGAGAACGAGGCAAGCCTGTGCAGGAAGTGCGCGTATTCCGGGACCTCCCAGCTCTCCTCCACGTTCGAGATCCAGCCCGGCACCCAGATCAGGTCGAAGCTCTTCTCTCCAACCACCTGGTAGGCGATGCTGATCTCGCCGCTGCGCGCGTACCGTGTTGGCGGCCGATCCACGCGCACAGATTCAACCACCTGCGGTCACGCCCGCTCGACAAGGGTTTACGGTGGGCCCGAGTCGTGTCAGCCCGGTGCGAAGGAAGAGGCGGTCGAGTCGGTTGAGCGAGGGGCGTCTACGAGTTGGGGTTCAGTTGCCGGAGGTCGAGCGTGAGGTTCGTTGGCCCGAGCTCCTATCGATCGCCAGAACCGCAGAAGAGTCTGGCTACGACTCGATCTGGCTCGGTGACCACATGCTCTATCGCGGGGCAGGCCGCGACGAGCGTGGTCCCTGGGATGTATGGACGACGCTGGCCGCGTTGGCCGCGTCGACGGAGCGCGTCCGGCTCGGGCCGCTCGTCGCGTCGACGGCGTTTCATCCGCCCGGACTCGTTGCGCGCATGGCCGCGACGATCGACGAGGTCTCGGCCGGACGGTTCATCCTCGGCCTCGGCGCCGGCTGGAACGAAGCCGAGTTCCGCGCCTTCGGCATTCCCTTTCAGCACAAGGTTGCGCGGTTCGAGGAAGCGTTCGCGATCATCCGGCGGCTGCTGGCGCGAGAGCGCGTGTGCTTCGCTGGACGCTTCTACGAGATGGATGACGCCGTGCTCTTGCCCCCACCAAGACGCAGGGTGCCGCTGCTCGTCGGTTCCGCTGGACCGCGCGTGCTCGCCGCGAGCTCGCCCCACATCGACTACTGGAACTGCTGGTATGCCTGGTACGGCAACACGCCGGCCGGATTCGCGAAGCTCAGCGCAAGCTTCGAGGGGACCTTCCGACGCAGCGCATGTGTGCTTGTGGGCGACGGCGGCGAACGACCGCTCGACGCGGCATCACCACCCGTCGCCATAGCCGCGCTGGGCGAACACCTGAGTGAGCTGGAGGCAGCCGGCGTCGACGACGTGATCCTCGTCCTCGACCCGATCAACGAACGCTCCGTGGGCATCGTCGCCGAGGAGCTGGCACTCACCCCACACGCGTAACGCCGCGTCCGCTCCCGTCGATCTCGCGTGAGCTGTCCGTGTTACGGTCGGGGGCGAGGAGCAGGGTGGAGTTCCGGATTCTCGGGCCGCTGGAGGTACTGGAGGACGGTCGCCAGGTCCCGCTCGGCGGCTCGAAGCAGCGCGCCCTGCTCGCCTCCTTGCTGCTACGCGCCAACGAGGTCGTATCCCGCGACCGGCTCATCGACGAGCTCTGGGGTGCTTCACCTCCCGAGACCGCTTCAACCGCGCTCCAAGTGCACGTCTCCCAGCTGCGCAAGGCCCTCGGCCGGGATCTGATCCTCACCCAACCACCCGGCTACCTCATCCGCGTGCGCGACGGCGAGCTCGACCTCCATCGCTTCGAGCAGCTGGTCGCGGCGGCGAGGGCGGAGGAGGCGGTCCAGGCTGCCCGGCTGCTCCGGGAAGGGCTGGCCCTGTGGCGGGGCGCGCCGCTGGCAGAGCTGAGCGACGTCTTCGCTCCTCCGGAGCGAGCGCAGCTCGAGGAGCAGCGGCTGGCCGCGCTCGAACAGCGGATCCAGGCCGACCTCGCGCTCGGGCGGCATGCGGAGCTGGTTCCGGAGCTCGAAGGGCTCGTGCGCGGGCACCCGCTCCGCGAGCGCCTCCGCGGCCAGCTGATGCTGGCCCTGTACCGCTGCGGCCGCCAGGCGGACGCGCTCGAGGTCTACCGGTCCGCGCGGCGGCTGCTGGACGAGGAGCTCGGGCTCGAGCCGGACGACGAGCTTCAACGCCTCGAGAAAGCCATCCTCAACCACGATCCTTCGCTCAATTCGCCGGCCGACTCCGGGGGCAGAGCTCTCGCACAGCGTCGACCAACTTCGTCACGGAGTCGGCCGACGGTTCCTCCCGACTCGGTCGCTGTGATCGACCCGTGGCGCCCCCGGGTCGTGGGGCACGTGCGTGTGGGCCGAAGGCCTGTCGCCCTCGCGATCGGGCACGGCTCGGTCTGGGTCGCGAACGCGGACGACGGAACGGTCTCGCGCGTCGATCCGGATCGCCGCGACGTCGTCAGGACGATCGGAATCGGCGCACCGGCGATCGACCTCGCTGTCGCCACCGATGCGATCTGGGTCGCGAACGGGAGCGACGGCACGGTCTCGCGCATCGATCCCAGCGCCGACGCCGTTGTCGAGACGATCGACCTCAGGGGCACGAGCGAGCTCGCCTGGAACCCCACCTACGCGGTCGCCGCCGATGACGATTCCGTCTGGATCGGCGTGGGTCCTCGCCATGTGGTTCGCATCGACCCCGCGACGAACGAGCCCGTTGCGATTCTCGACGTCGAGCGCGTACCGGTAGACGTGGCACTACGCGAGGAGGCACTCTGGGTGGTGACCACCGCCGAGCGGGCCCTGCGCATCGAGCCGCGCACGAACGCAGCCACGACCGAGGTGCCCATCGGGCACCCCGTCGCGTTGGCGGCCGGGAAGCATGCTGTCTGGGTCGCTGACACGCAAGGCCAGGTCTGGCGTATCAACCCGGACACGGGAGCGGTGACGCAGACGACCCCCGTCGGCACAGGGCTCGTGGGGCTGTGCGCGACGGATGGCGCGGTGTTCGCTGCCAATAACACCGACGGCACCATTGTCCAGATCGATCCGCACGACGGTCGGGTCATAGGCCTCGTCCCGGTTGGCCACGCGCCGACCGACGTCGTCTCCTGGAACGGGACCGTCTGGGTTTCGATCCAGGGCGAGAGCGCGGTGTTGAGCGCTATGTGACCGAAGCCACGATCGGGATCTTCCCGGCGACGATCTCGGCGGTGATGCCCTCGATCTCGGCCCTGAGCGGGGGAGGCACCTCCGCGCTGATCGTGCCGAGACCGGCACCGCCGTTCTGGAGGGTGAAGCGGGAAGTGCGACCGGTCTCGAGCGTCCCGTGCACGAGCTCTTCGATCGTGTCGAACACGCCCACGTCCATCCGTATCATCGCGCTCGTCAGGATGTGAGGGCCGAGGTGGGATTGGTCAACATCGACTCCGATCCCCCATATTCCACGCTCTCTCGCTGCCTCGAGTGCCCCGAGCCCGCAGACGCTGGCGACCTGGAACACCACTCGAGAGCCCTTCGCGATCTGGCTGAGGGCGACCGACCTGCCTTTCACAGGGTCGAAGAAGTCGTCGGTGTAGGCGTTCAACGTCGTGACGCGAGGATTGACCGCTCTCGCACCTGCCTGGTAGCCGGCGATGAACCGCTGCACCGACGGGAAGGGCTGGCCGCCGACCGAGCTGATCACCTCCTCCCCGGGAGAGAGCGTGAGCACGAGCGCGGCCAGATGGCCGGCCAGATAGCCGGCTTGCTCTTGGCCGAACGAGATGTCCAGGACGTTCTTCGGGCGATTGACCCGATCAGGGTGGGCGGAGTCGATGATCGCAAACCTCGTTTCAGGAAACCCGGTGGCGACGCTGTCAACGGCGGGGGCGCAAAAGATTCCTGTTCCCATCACCAGGTCGTATTTCTGCCGCGCGAGCAGTGAGACACTCGGGACGAAGCCTTCTTTCGGGGCGGGTGTGAGCACCCGGCCTCTGATCCCCAGCTCTCGGACGGCCCGCTCGAGCCCGAGGTAGGCCCCGCGGCAATACGTGTTCTCAATGCCTGCCGGCTCCAGGACGAGTCCGACTCTGAGGCGCCGTTCGCTCACCGAACCAGTCTCATCCTTTCCGATGCGCGCGGGTGACTCCAGCGGTCTGGCCGAGTTGCCGATATTGCGACGTGATGCCGGTCCCGCAGGTTTCGACACAGCGAGCCGAGAGCCGGGCGCGAACCGGTGCGGTTGGAACGATGGTCGCAGCGTTCGCGTTCTTTGACGGCGTCTTCGTCGGCACGCCGATCGCGCTGCTCGCAGCCTCGTTCCGACCCTTGCCGGTCTTCGTGGCCGCGGCGATCGCGGTTACCTGCATCAGCATTGCCTGCTCCGGGTGGCTCAACCGGCGTTGGGACGACTGGCTCTCGGGCAACGACAAACGGGTCGCCAAGAAGCTCGACTTCATGCGTGGGAGCAGCCTGATGAGACGTCCTGTCGCGTGGATCGAAGGCGGCTCCGATCGTCACTACGCGCTGGCGGCCGCGCTCGTCAACCCGGTTCTCGTCGTTGCCGTCGCCCGCTCGGTGGGCGACAAGCCGATCGGCGGACGCCGAATCCGCCTGGGGTCGATCGCCTACGCGATCCCATACGTCGCGATGTGGACGCTCTTCGGCTTGGTGCTCGGCGACGCGATCCGTGCGACATAGACCTGGCAGGCGGGGCCGCGTGCGCGAGCTGGCGTTCCGCGAGCTCTCAGTGGGCGTTGCGCCTGCCGCGCAGGCGGGGCTGTCGGCGGCGGAAACGATCGCGGCGACGATCGCTGCCTGCGTAGCGTCAAACCCGGTCGTTGCTGAAGCGGGACGCCGGACCGCGGTTCCCCAGCGGCGCCCCAGCGTAGCTCGAGCGTTTTCGGAACGTCGTTGTCTGCGGACAGCCCCTGCTTTAGCATCCCGCAAGTGGTCTGGACGCCCAGGCCAAAGGGGAGAGGAGAGAGTTATGCGGAGGTTGCTTCTTGTTCTCGCTGCGCTTGTCGCGGCGGCTGTGGTGATGGCCGGGTTTGCGTCGTCGGCTGGCGCTTACGGCGGTGGGGCCGGTCACGACGTGTGGCAGGCGGGCGTGTCCTTCAATTGCAACAACCCGTCCTTCTGCGGGCCCGACCTCGGTGGTTTCTGGGGCTGGGCGGAGTTCGACCGCTTCGCCGACGGTTCGATCACAGGCGACGCCGAGTTCGCCGGCTGCGGCCACACGACGGGCGGAGGCGGCCCGGGGAGCGCCGGTGCGGGTCACATGTCCGTGGACATCACCGCCGCGCACATCGGCCCGGGCGGTCCGGACGATCCGCCGGGAGTGAGCGTCTTCTACGTCGATCACAACGTGGTGACGTCCACCTTCCAGGGTCACAAGCAAACGGTGGTGGACGATCCCGAGTTCCTCGGGGATAGCGGTATCCCGTCTGACCCCGGCCACTACTCGTTCCACCCGGCACCGGGTGTCGCTGGCTCGGTGCAGGTGGCATACCGACCCGCGAAGTAACTGACTTGGCGCTCTCCCTGGGTGGCGATCAGGCAGCCCAGGGAGAGCGCCAGTTCATTTAGAAACTCATCGGTCCGTCGTCTCCGCTGAACTCGGCTGTCCAGCAGGTCGGGCAGAGGATGACGAGCTCGAGCGGCTGGTGGTCGTGGCCGCCGGCCCAGTCGGCTTTCCAGCCGCGGCCGTCGCCGTCGCGGTCGGCGCGCAGGCACTCGGCGCACACGAGCCGTGTGGGCGCCCTCGGCGACCAGCGCACTGTGCCGCAGCTAACGATGCGGGCGCTGATGTCCCGCTGGAGTTCCGTGGGCCGGAGCGGGGCGCGGAGCCTGCGGCACTGGGCGATAGGCGTACACCTGTCCGCTGACCGCTGTGACAGTTTGACCCGTTGACGTTCTGATGCCCGCCCTCAGGTAGACCGTTCCGGCTTGGACCCTGCGCGGGTTGGTCATGGACCCCCAGTCAGTCATGTTCTGCTCGGAAACAAGCAGAGTTCCGTCGCCGGGATTGCCGACCACGACCGCGGTATGCCCGTGGGGCCGTGGCCCACGCGTAAAGGCCATCCCATCGCTGAGCCTTGTCCCGTACTGGTCGAACTGCAAGATGTCGCCTGGACGTGCATTCGCCGGCGACGGCAATTGAGTCCCCCAGCGATTGTGACCGTGGTACTCGGCACCAGCCGCCGCGAGCGCCGCGATTGCAAGATCGCCGCACTCGCCGCGACCCACTCGCTGGCCGTAATGCTGGTTCGCAAATTCCACGATGCGACTGCGAACGTCAGCACTCTCAGGAGCTTGGGGAATCGTTGGTCCGGGAGCCGGAGCCGTCGGAGCCGCTGGGGCCGTTGCATGCCCTGACGGGTGGCGCTGACGACTGAGAACCGGCGGTGCCGACCGCCCCCTAGCCGGATTCGGGGTTCGACCGGCCAACACGGCCGCTACCGCGCGGTTGCCAGCGACTCGCTGCAACGCGCGAACGGCGAAAGGCCGCTCTGCCAGCGCGGTTACCAGCAGACCCGCACCAAGATCGTGCCCCGGTGCGGCGGCGAGTCGAGCCGGACTCTCGCTTGCGGCAGCAACAGTTGCTCGTCTCAATCCCTGAGGACCGGCGTCCATCGTCCCGAGAGGCGACTGTACGACGTTGGGCGAACGGATGCGAGCACCGATCGGCCGGAAAGGTTGTTAGGTGCACGCTCCCGGCCGGCCGTCTCTGTCAGACGACGCCGATCGTAGTCCGCGTTTTGCCGGAGAGGCCGCAGTCGGCCTTGACAGGGGAGCGGGCCGCCGCCGCGTCTCCGCGTCAGAGTTGCTTGCGGAGCCGTACTGAGCGTCGCTTGTAGCCCATCCGCTCCTCCCAGAACGGCAGTGACTGCCGGCTGCCGAGGAACGTGTCGCAGAGGGCCGGGCGCACTCCCTTCTCGCGCGCCCAGGACTCGGCGGCCTCGACGACTGCAGTGCCGACGCCGCGCCGCTTGCAGCGTTCGGCCGTCACGACCGCGTTGACAAAGAGGTGCGGCTCGCGGAGGTCGCGGTTCCCGCTGAAGCGCGCCGAGGCGCTTGGTAAGCGGATCGACGCCTCGAGGTACCCGGCGACCTCGCTGTCCAGTTCGGCGACAAGCGCGAGGTTCGCAGGATCGGCGAGCCACTCCTCGTCCCCGGCCAACCACTCGCCGAGCCCCTCCTCCTCAACCGGGGCGAACAAATCGGGCGCGTGCGCCGCGTAATACGCATTCGACTCGACAACCAGCGTCACGATGCCGTGCAGGTCCTCCGGCTGGCGGCGCCGCATGATCATGCCGCCGCCGCGACCGGCTCGCCGCGCGGTGTAGGCAGCGTCTGCCGCATCGCCGCCATCATCGCAGCGGCCACCGGTTGTCACAGCAGACGAAATCCGAGGTAGGCACCAGATCAGCACTTCCGGGGCCGGGTGACATGGTGACCCACGGAGCTGTGCGGGTTTGTGCGCAGGCCCGCGGCTCAAATGCCCCCAGCGGGATTCGAACCCGCGCTACGGCCTTGAAAGGGCCGCGACCTGGGCCACTAGTCGATGGGGGCCCACGGCCAGCTTACTTCCGGCAGGCGTCATTGGAATCGACCGAACCAGCACGAAGCGGGGCGCCTCTCGGCGCCCCGCTGACGTGCTTTCCGAACCTTGTTACGGCTGCATGGTGCTGTTCTACGCCTTCGCCTTGGCGGTCTGCGAAACGCACTTGCCCATGGCGTTGGCCTTGTTGCCGTTCTTGCCGTACTTGCTCTTGAACGCGGCCGGATCGTTCGCCCGCTCGGCCTTGCACTGCTTGACCGCATTGAGGACGTTGGCATCGGCCGCGTCGTTGGCCGCCTTCGCCTTCGACGAAACGCACTTGCCGAACGCGTCCTTGCCGTTCTTGCCGGTGCCGTAGAACTGGTCGAAGGTCTTGCCACCGTGGTTGGCGGCGAACGTGGTGTCGGCCTGCTCGGTGCGGCACGCCGAGGCGGCGTTCGACTGCGACTTCGTGCGCTGGGTCGCCTTCTTCGAAACGCATTTCCCGAACGCATTCGACTTGTCGGCGTTCGTGCCGTAGAGGGCCTTGAACGCGTCGTTACCCATCGCCGTCTGCTCGGTCTTACAGGCCTGCGCCGGGCTGGCGCCGTTCCCCGAGCTGGGGGGGTCGGCTGCCAGGGCTGCAAACGGCGCCGCGAGAGCGACGATTGCGAGCGCGAGGATGATCCGTTGCATGTGAGGTCTCCTTGGTCGGAACTGGACTCGTCGCATCCAGTATTTGGCCAGGTCGGGACGTGGGTCATCCCCCGCGCGAAGAAGACTTACAACCGCCTTACGGGATCCTCCCAAATGGGGATCGATCGCTACGCCCTGCGTGAGCTGCGGCGCGGTATCCGTTACTTCCGACGGTCTGCCTCAAGCTACGCCCGAACCTGCCGATAACTCCCTGCAACGAGGGAATCGTGTCAGGAGAAACGAGACGGCAATGAGTGCATACGTAGCGGATTGGCAGGGCCTCGAAGAGGCCGAGCGCGTCTACTACTGGCGCCTCTGCCGGCTGCTCGATCTCGGCTTCGAGCTGCCGGCGGCCGAGGAGGCCGCTTCGAGCGACGTCGACCTGCACGCGGTCGAGCGGCTCGTCTCGGGCGGCTGCGCGCCCAACCTGGCCGCCCGCATCCTCAACTAGTCAGCTCGGCGATCTCAGCCTCGCTGAACCCGGCCTCCGCCAGGATCTCCGCCGAATGCTCGCCGGCTCGCGGCGGTGCCGACCGGTAGTGCGGGCGTTGGCCGTCGAACGACAGCGGCGGCCCAACGGTCACCTGGCCGTCGACGTCCTGGAGGATCCCCAGCGCCGCGGTCTGGTCGTCGCGCGCGACCTCGGCCACGTCGCGCACCGCCGTAACCGGCACGCCGGCCGCGCGCAGGCGCTCGATCCAGTGGCCGGACGGCTCGGCCGCCAGGCGCTCCACGATCGGTGGCATCAGCACCGCACGGTTCTCGGAGCGCAGCGTGTTGCTCGCGAATCGCGGGTCACTGGCAAGCTCCGGCAGGCCCAGCACCTCGCAGAAGGACCGGAACAGGCGGTCGTTCCCCGCTGCGATCATCAGCTCGCCATCCGCCGTGGCGTAGACGCCGTACGGCGCGATGAGCGGGAAGTCGGTGCCGTGGCGGCCGGGCGCCCGGCCCGTGGCGGCGGCCTCCGCGAGCTGGTACGGCACGAGCGCCACCGCCGTCTCGTAGAGCGAGACATCGAGCTCCGCGCCCCGACCCGTACGCTCGCGCTGGAGCAGCGCAGTAACGACGCCGAATGCCGCCCAGGTCGCCGTGCCGAGGTCGACGAGCGACGGGCCAACGCGCACGCCGGGCCGGTCCGCCTCGCCGGTGAGGCTGATGATCCCCGCCGCAGCCTGCATGAGAGGGTCGTAGCCCGGCTCGTCGGCGAGCGGGCCGGCGGCGCCGTACGCGCGGATCGAGCAGTAGACGAGCCGGTCGTTCCGCGCGCGCGCAACCGCCGGGCCGAGCCCGAGCCGTTCGGCAGCGCCCGGCCGGAGGCTCTGGACGAAGACGTCCGCACCCTCGGCCAGGCGGAGCGCGGCGTCGCGGCCGCCGGGCGATTTCAGGTCGAGCGCCAGCGACCGCTTCCCGGCGTTGGCGGCGAAGAACATCACGCTGGATCCGTCGTGGAACGGCGGCCCCCAGTCGCGGGCCTCGTCGCCGGCGCCCGGCCGCTCGACCTTGACCACATCGGCTCCGAGTGCTGCGAGCAGCTGCGTGCAATACGGGCCGGCGAGCGAGCTCGTCAGATCGAGGACGCGAATGCCTGCGAGGACGTCGCCGCTCACCCGCAGCAGACGATACGGTCGCCGGGGTGAGCGGCGAGGGATGACCGGCCAGCGGTGGATGGCGCTGCTCTTCGCCCTCGGGTCGACGTGCTTCCTGGTGGGGCCGTTCCCGGGCTACGCTCAACTCGTCGGCGAGTCGGCCGACGCCGTCACGTTCTTTGTCGGGTCGATCCTCTTCACCGGGGGCGGCGCGTTCCAGAGCGCGCTGGCCTGGCCGGCGCGCCGGTCACCGGACGGCGGCCGGGCGGCATGGTGGGCGGCCATCATCCAGTCCGCCGGCACGCTCTTCTTCAACGTCACGACCTACCAGGCGATGCACGTCGCGCTGACGAGCTCCGACTACGACAGGCTCGTCTGGCGGCCCGACTGGCGCGGATCCATCTGCTTCCTCGTCTCGGGCGCGATCGCATACGTCGCGTCGCCCCGCCGGGGATGGGGCGGCTTGCTGCCGGCCCGTGGCGGCGGCGACGGGTGGTGGCAGCCCGTCGTGAACCTGCTCGGGTGCATCTTCTTCGGAATCTCAGCGGTCGCGGGCTACGTCGTGCCCTCGTCCGGATCGATCGTCGACCTGGCCGCCGCGAACTGGAACACATCACTCGGAGCCGCGTGCTTCCTCGCGTGCGCAGTGGACACACTGCGCACGGACAAGGCATCCAAGATGCCTCTGCGCCGCGAGCTCCGGGCACTCGAGCACGAGTTGGAGCGCGAAGTCGCCGGCTAGCCGGCGCCCGCTCCCGCTCC
>DASTZE010000022.1:0-8487 GCA_035764425.1 Gaiellaceae bacterium | reverse complement strand
GCCCGTATTTTCATACTGTGCCCTCCGGCCCGACGCGCTAAGGGCCGCCCGAGAGACGCGCGAACTCACGCGATCCGCCCGATCACCAGCTCGCCCTGCTGCGGCTCGGCGACCACGGCGCAGTAGCCGATGCCGAGGTTGAACACGCGGCGGAGCTCCTCCTCGTCGACGTGGCGTGCGAGCCATTCGAACACGGGCGGGCGCGGCCAGGCGCTCCAGTCGATCACGGCCTCGAGGCCGTCGGGGACGACGCGCGAGAGGTTGCCGGGAATCCCGCCGCCCGTCACGTGCGCGAGCGCCTTCGCGCGCCGGCCGAGTGCGCGCACGGCGTCGAGGTAGAGCCGTGTCGGCGCGAGCAGGTCGTCGCCGTCATACGGCTCTTCATCGAGCACGCGTCGCGCGAGCGTGAATCCGTTTGCGTGCAGTCCCGCCGACGGAAAGCCGATGACGGCGTCCCCGGCCTCGACGCGCGACCCGTCGACGAGCCGGTCGCGCTCGACGAGTCCCACGCAGGTCCCCGCGAAGTCGAGCTCGTCGTCGCGGTAGATGCCGGGCAGCTCCGCCGTCTCGCCGCCGACCAGCGCGCATCCGGCCTCCCTGCACACCTCGGCCACGCCCTCGACCAGCTCGGCGACCTGCTCGAGCTCGATCCGGTTCGCGGCCACGTAGTCGAGTAGGAAGAGCGGGTCGGCGCCGGTGGTCGCCACGTCGTTGATGCAGTGGGCCGCCAGGTCGCGGCCGCAGTCACGCAGGCGCCCGCGCTCGCGCGCGAGGACGAGCTTCGTCCCGACGCCGTCCGTCGAGGCCACGAGCAGCTGGCGGTCGTTGAGAGGGGAAAGGCCGGCGAAGGCGCCGAAGCCGCGCGCCCCCGTCGACTCCACGGCAGCGCGCAACCGGTCGACGATCGCCTCGGCTGCCGCCAACGAGACCCCCGCCGCCTCGTACGTGTTCGACTCCACCCTGAGCGCCGAAGTTTAGAGGGCGCTCGGGACGCCTACACTCGCGCCGAAATGCCGCTCGCACACGCCGCCTGGACGGACTGGAGCCTCGCCCCGCTCCAGGTGGCGCCGATCGCCGGGCTCGCGATCGCCTACGAGTGGCGCGCGCGCACGCTGGCGCGGCGCGGCCAGCCGGTTCCCGGCTGGCGGCATGCGCTCTTCTGGCTGTCGATCGTGCTGCTCCTCGTCGCGCTTGTCAGCCCGATCGACGCGTACGGCGAGGAGGACCTGTTCTCGGTGCACATGGCCCAGCACGTGCTGCTCGGCGACCTCGCGCCGCTCGCGTTCGTCGCCTCGCTGACCGGGCCGCTCCTGCGGCCGGTGCTCGCGCTGCCGGTGGTCGGGAAGCTGCGTGTGCTGGCGCATCCGCTCGTGGCGCTGCCGATCTGGGCGGTCAACCTCTACGTCTGGCACCTGCCGTACCTCTACGAGGCGGCGCTGCACCACGACGGCGTGCATGCGCTCGAGCACGCGCTCTTCTTCGGCTGCGGCGCGATCATGTGGGCGCCGGTCGTCGAGGTGCTTCCCGGCCCGGCCTGGTTCGGAACGGCCGCGAAGCTCGGCTACATCGTCGCCGTGCGGCTGATCGAGACGGTGCTCGGCAACATCATCCTCTGGTCGGGGAAGGCCTTCTACCCGTTCTACGCCGCCGGCGAGCGGGCGCACGGGGTCACACCGCTCCAGGATCAGGGCTGGGCCGGGACGGTGATGATGCTCGAGGGCTCGTTCGTCACGCTCGCCGCGCTGGCCTGGCTCTTCCTGAAGCTGGCCGCGGAGGGCGAGCTGAAGCAGGAGCTGATCGAGCGCGGAGTCGACCCTCAGGTGGCGAAGCGCGCGGTGCGCTACGGCCGCGGCGCGGAGCTGCGCCCGCCGCCTGCATAGGCAGGAGTCGCCGGGCGCAGCCGGAAGTGACGCCTGTTGCGATCTTCCGGCGTGCACCACGTGGACCTCGTCGTCCGCTCGGTGGAGCGGAGCCTGCCGTTCTACCGCGATCTGCTCGGCCCGCTCGGCTGGCACGGGATCACCGAGGTCGAGGGCGAGCGCGGCGAGACGATCTGGTACCTGAGCGGCCCGGGCACCTCGATCGGGATCCGCGCCGCGCAGCCTTCCCAGATCGGCCCCGGCTACGACCGCTACTCGGTCGGGCTGCATCATGTCGCCTTCGAGGCGCAGTCGCGCGCGGTCGTCGACGAGCGGACCGAGTGGCTCCGCACCCACGAGGCTGAGATCGAGAGTGACCCGCGCGAGTACGGGTACACGCCGGGCTACTACGCGGTGTTCTTCTACGACCCCGACGGTCTGAAGCTCGAGATCGTCCACGTCCCGGGCCACGCGGCCTGACGAAAGGAGGGACTCATGTCCACCACGCCCCCAGACGGCCCGACCGAGTCCTCGGCAACGCCCGGGCCGCCGCCGACGCCACCACCGCCGTTCGGCGGCGAGACCGTCGTCATGGGCAGTGCGTCGGGAGGCGGCGGCGCGCCGACGCAGATCGCCATCACCGACATCGCGCGCCTGCCGATGCCCGGCAATGCCGAGTTCGTGCTCTGGCTCTTGCTGGAGATCATCTTCTCGCTGATCTGGTGGTTCAACGACAACGTCGACGCCTACGCGTGGATGGTCATCACCACGGCGCTGACGTTCGGCTACTTCATCAGCCGCGGCGTCGCCAAGGCGAGCCGCGTGCTCGAGCAGTAGCGCTGCCTTATCGCGGGAGCCCGGCCGGGACGCGGGCGGGCTCCCGCTCCTCGAACCGGTGCTTCTCGAGCTGCACCGGCGCCGCCGCCGGGTACCGCCCGGTGAAGCAGGCGCGGCACACCTCGGACTCGCTCCGCCGCACGGACGCCTGCATGCCCTCGAGCGAGAGGTGGGCGAGCGACGTCGCGCCGAGGAGGTCGCGCACCTGCTCGACACTGCGTGTGCTCGCAACGAGCTGCTGCGTGTCGCCGAAGTCGATGCCGTAGAAACACGGCGAGATCAGCTGCGGCGACGAGACGCGGATGTGCACCTCGAGCGCCCCGGCGTCGAAGAGCATCGACGTGATCTGCCGGGTCGTGTTCCCACGCACGATCGTGTCGTCGACGATGACCACCCGTTTGCCGGCGATCTCGGTCAGCGGGTTGAACTTCATGCGGATGCCCTGCTCGCGCATGCCCTGCTCCGGCTGGATGAACGTCCGCCCGACGTACCGGTTCTTGATCAGGCCCTCGCCGAACGGGATCCCGCTCGCGCGCGCGAAGCCGATCGCCGCCGGGGTGCCGGAGTCGGGGATGGGCATGACGAGATCCGCCTCGGCGGGCGCCTCGCGGGCGAGCTGCTCGCCCATGCGGACCCGGGCGCCGTAGACCTCGACCCCGTCCAGGTCGGTGTCGGGGCGCGCGAGGTACACGTACTCGAAGATGCAGAGCGCCGGGCGTTCGGCAGCGTCTTGCGCGGCGATCGAGCGGACGCCGTCCTCGTCGACGACGACCAGCTCGCCGGGCGCGAGCGAGCGCTCGTGCGCAGCGCCCACGAGGTCGAACGCGCAGGTCTCCGAGGCGACCACCCAGTCGTCGCCGAGGCGGCCCAGCTCGAGCGGGCGGAAGCCGTGCGGGTCGCGGAAGGCGATCAGCTTGCCCTCCGAGAGCGCGACCACGGAGTAGGCGCCCTCGAGCTTCCGCATGGCCGCAGCGACCGCCTCCTCGAGCGGGCGCTCGTCGTTCGCGATCAGCGCCGCGATCGCCTCGGTGTCCGACGTGGACATCAGGCGGATGCCCTCGGCATGGAGCCCGTCGCGCAGCGGCGCGGTGTTGGTGAGGTTGCCGTTGTGGCCGAGGGCGACCGTGCGTGCCCGGCCGTGCTGGACCAGCGGCTGCGCGTTCTGCCAGTGCGGCGAGCCGGTCGTCGAGTAGCGGGTGTGCGCGATGGCGACGTCGCCGTGCAGGCCGTTCAGCTTCTCCTCGGAGAAGACCTGCGTGATCAGGCCCATGTCGCGCATCGCGGTCAGGCGGCCCTGGTCGGAGACGGCGATGCCGGCCGACTCCTGGCCGCGGTGCTGGAGCGCGAAGAGGGCGAAGTAGGAAAGGCGCGCGACGTCGCGGCCGGGGGCGCGGATGCCGACGATGCCGCACATCAGCTCGCGTGCACCTCGGCGAGCACGGCGATCGGAACGCCGAGGAGCGAGTCGCCGCCGACCGTGCCGATGCGGTGGAGCGGGACGTCGCCGGCGAGCTCGCCGGCGCAGGCAACGATCGCCTGTCCGCCGCCCTCGCCGAAGAGGGTCACGGCGTCATCTCCGAGGTCGAGCTCCGCGCCGATGCCGCTGACGGTAGCCGCTTCGGCAAGACAGACCGCCAGCCCGCCGTCCGCAGCGTCGTGGACGAGGGTCGCGTCCGGGGCGATGCGGTGCAGGAAGGCGATCAGGCGCGCCTCGGCGGCGAGGTCGAGCCGCGCCGGCCGGCCGGCCGGTTCGCCGTAGCGCGCCTGGTACTCCGAGCCGTCGAGGGCCAGGGCCGGCGCACCGGCGAGGTAGATGGCGTCGCCCTCGCGCCAGGTGCGGGGGACCCGCCGCACGTCCTGGACCAGGCCGACGCAGCCGACCACCGGCGTGGGGTGGATGGACCGCCCGCCGGTCTCGTTGTAGAGCGAGACGTTGCCCGACACGACCGGGATGCCGAGTGCCTCGCACGCCTCCGCGATGCCCTCGATCGCCTGGGCGAGCTCCCAGGCCATCTCCGGCTTCTCCGGGTTGCCGAAGTTGAGGCAGTCCGTGACGGCCAGCGGCTCGCCGCCGGCGCACGCGACGTTGCGGGCCGCCTCGAGCACGGCGAGCGCGCCGCCGGTGCGCGGGTCGAGCCGGCCGACCCGGCCGGTGCCGTCGAGCGACACGGCCAGGCCGCGCGTGCCGTCGAGGCGCAGGACGGCGGCGTCCAGCCCGGGGCGGCGGACGGTGCGCGAGCCGACGAGGTGGTCGTAGCGGCGGTAGACCCAGGCGCGGCTGCGCAGGTTCGGCGAGCCGAGCAGGTCGACGAGCGCCTCGGCCGGTCGCGGCCCTTTGACGGGCGGGGCCGGCGGCTGCGGTTCGCGCGGCGCCTGCGGGACGCGGTAGCGGGGCGCCTCCTCCGTGAGCGCCGAGGCGGGGATGGCGGCGAGGAGGCCGTCGCCGTCGAAGCAGCGCAGCTCGCCGGTATCGGTGACCTCGCCGACGACCGCGTGCGCGAGCTCCCAGCGGCTGCACACCTCGAAGACCTCGTCGAGCCGCCCGGGCCGGACGACCGCGACCATCCGCTCCTGGCTCTCGGAGATCATGACCTCCCAGGGCTCGAGGTCGCCCTCGCGCAGCGGGACGCGGTCGAGGTGGACGTCGATGCCGGCGTCGCGGGCCATCTCGGACAGGGACGAGGCGAGCCCGGCCGCGCCGCAGTCCTGCAGGGACTCGACGAGGCCGCGCTCGACGAGCTCGCACGAAGCCTCGATCAGCTTCTTGCCGGTGAACGGGTCGCCGATCTGGACGGACGGCCGCTTCTCCGAGCTGCCCTCGGCCAGGTCCTGGCTGGCCAGCACGCTCGCCCCGCCGATGCCGTCGCGCCCGGTCGTCGCGCCGTAGAGAACGACGGCGTTCCCGGTTCCGCGCGCGCCCGCGCGCGTGAGACGGTCGACGGGCAAGAGCCCGACGCACATCGCGTTGACGATGCAGTTGTCCTCGTAGGCCGGGTCGAACACCGCCTCGCCGCCGACGGTGGCGACACCGCACGAGTTGCCGTAGTGGCCGATGCCCTCGACCGCGCGCTCGAAGCGGTGGTCGGGCGAGCCGAAGCGCAGCCCGTCGAGGAAGGCGATCGGGCGCGCGCCCATCGCGAGGATGTCGCGCAGGATCCCGCCGACGCCGGTGGCCGCGCCCTGGAACGGCTCGACCGCGGACGGGTGGTTGTGGCTCTCCACCTTGAATGTGACCGCGTGGCCGCCGCCGAGGTCGACGACGCCCGCGTTCTCGCCAGGTCCCTGAAGCACGCGCGGCCCGGTCGACGGCAGGCGCTTGAGGAACCGGGCGGAGTGCTTGTACGCGCAGTGCTCCGACCAGAGCAGCGAGAAGACGGCGAGCTCGAAGTCGTTCGGCTCGCGGTCGAGCAGCGCGCGGATCCGGTCCAGCTCGTCGTCCGTCAGGCCGAGCGTGCGATGGAGCGGCTGGGCGGCGACCGACGTCAGAGGCACGAGGATAGACGGCGCCTCGGCCGCCGACCTGAACAGGGGCAGTCAGGCTTCGCGGGGACAGCCCCTTTCCGGACGCGAATGGATCGTGGTCCGGAATCGTTCTCACACCCGTGGGGTCCCGCGCGTTGGAGCAGGCATGAGCCGTCGCCACCTGGTGATGCTGGTCGCGCTGTCGCTGATCTGGGGCGCCTCGTTCCTGTTCATCAAGGTCGGCGTGCGCGAGCTGGAGCCGGCGACGCTGATCTGGGTGCGCGTCACGCTCGCGTCGCTGACGCTCCTGCCCGTCGCCGCCGTCGTGCTCGGGGGGCGCGCCACCGCCCTCGGGCTGCGCGGCGCGTGGAAGCCGTTCCTCATCCAGGGGCTGCTCAACTCGGCGCTGCCGTTCTGGCTGATCTCGTGGGCCGAGCAGGACGTCGACTCGGGCCTGACGGCGATCCTCCAGGCCTCGGCGCCGCTCTTCGCCGCCCTGCTTGCGCTCCGCGTGGACCGGAGCCAGCGCGTGACCGGCATCGGCCTGGTCGGCCTGGTGCTCGGGTTCATCGGCGTCGCAGCGCTCGTCGGCATGCCCGGCGGCGGCTCGAGCCCGATCCGCGCGGCGGCCGTCGTGGTCTCGGCGGCGCTCTACGCGCTCGCCGCCCTCTACGGCGGGCGAGCGCTCGGCCACGTGCAGCCGCTCCTCGTTGCCACCGGCTCCCTGCTGGCCGCCGCACTGCTCACGGCGCCGGTCGGGATCGCGCAGGCGCCGGACGCCCTCCCCGGCTGGAAGGTCGTCGCGTCGATGCTGGCGCTCGGGATCGGCGGCACCGCCGTCGCCTACGTCATCTACTACGGCCTGATCGTCGGCGCCGGTGCCTCGAAGGCGATCCTCGTTACCTACCTCGTCCCGCCCATCGCCGTCGCCTACGGCGCGCTGATCCTCGGCGAAAGCGTGCGGCCCGAGGCGCTCGCCGGATTGGCATTGATCCTCGGTGGCGTCGCGCTCGGCACCGGCAACGTCCGGCTGTTGCGCCGGCGCGCCGCCGTCCCGGAGCTTGCGCCGTGACCCGCGGGTACGTCCTCTCGATCTCGCTGCTCGCCTCCATCTGGGGCGCCTCGTACCTGTTCATCAAGGTGGGCGTGCGGGACGTGGAGCCGGCGACGCTCATGTTCATGCGGGTCGCGCTCGCCGCGCTGTTGCTCGTCCCGTTCGTGCTCGCCACGCGCGGCGTCCGGCGCGGTGGCGCCGAGCTCCGAGCGGCCGCCGTGCCCGCGCTCGTGCTCGGGACGATCAACGCCGCCGTGCCTTTCACGCTCATCGCCTGGGGTGAGAAGTACATCGACTCGGGCGCCGCGGCCGTCGCCAACGCAACCGTCCCGCTCTTCGTCGTGCTGCTTGCGATCAAGGTGCGCCCGAGCGAGCGTGCGGCGGGCGTGCGGCTCGCCGGCATCCTGCTCGGGCTCGCCGGCGTGATCCTGCTCGCCGGCGCGCAGCCGAACGGGGGCTGGTGGGCCGTCGCCGGCACGCTCGCCGTCGTGCTCGCGTCGCTCTCGTACGCCTCCGGCGCGCTCTACGGCCAGGCGCGCACCGGCGAGCTCTCGGGCCCCGTGCTCGCGGCGGCCACCGTCGTCGGCGCCGCCGTCGTGCTCGCGCCCTTCGCCGCCGCGCAGGCACCCGACCACATGCCGGGCTGGAAGGCGATCGCCTCGATCCTGGCGCTTGGCATCGGCGGGACGGCGCTCGCGCAGCTCGTCCTCTTCCGCATGTTCCGGCTCTACGGCGCCTCGCGCACGACCCTGGTCACGTACCTGATGCCGCCCATCGCCCTGTTCTACGGCGGCGTCTTCCTAAGCGAGTCGCTGACGCTCGCGTCCGTCGGTGGGCTCGTGATCATCCTGGCCGGCGTCGCGCTCGGGTCAGGCGCGGTCACGCTCGGCCGCCGGCGCGAGGCGGCGACCGCCTCGACATGATGCGGATCCGCCGCGCCGAGCCCGATGACGTCGATTTCCTGGTCGAGCTCTTCTCCCACGACGAGGTGGAGCCGTTCCTCGCGGCCGTGCGCGTCCGCGACGCCGATGGCATCCGCGCCGAGATCGAGCGCTCGCAGACGGAGCCGGAGGAGTTCGGGCGCTTCGTCCTCGAGGCCGACGGCGAGCGTGCGGGCGCCTTCGGCTTCGAGGTCGCCAACCGGCGCAGCCGTATCGCGAACCTCGGCGGGCTCGCCGTGCACCCGGACTTTCGCGGCCGGCGCCTGGCCGACGAGGCCGCGCGGATGTTCCAGCGCTACCTGCTCGACGAGCTCGGCTACCACCGCCTCCAGCT
>DASTZE010000021.1:0-2703 GCA_035764425.1 Gaiellaceae bacterium | reverse complement strand
GCCACCGCCGCCGCCTCCCGAGAAGCCGCCGCCACCGCCGCCCGAACCGCTGCCGGGCGGAGCGAGCGCCGACCCGAATCCGGATGACAGGTCGGAGATGCCGAGCGCCGTCGGGCCGCCGCCCAGGTCGCCGGTCGGGCTGATCCAGTAGATCGTGCTCGCGTGGTGCAGCTCGGCGGGCATGTGCAGCTGCGCACCCTGGAGCACGCGCTCGGCGATCCCGAACGCGATCCCGTAGACGAGGTAGCGCTCCCAGAGCTCGAGCGTCGCCGGCGGCGCATCCTGCAGGCGCGGGAAGTCCTGCAAGTAGTGCCGGAAGGCGTTCCAGCGCTGCGCCTCGAGTTGCGCGTCCCTGGTCCGCCGGCGCCAGACGCGGCCCGCGAACATCGCAACGAAGAGCACGGCCGCATTGACGAACGCGCAGACGGCGAGCGTCGCGACGACCACGTCGCCCCAGCGGGGCACGTTGGGCCGCCAGCCGTCGTAGGCGATCACGAACAGGATCGCGCCCACGACCGCGAACACGACGATGCCGGCGAGGAGCGGCATCCAGCCGTCGGCGTACCAGCGCCGCTTCTTGATCGCGTTCGCGACGTCGTCCTTGAACTCCTTGAAGCGCTTTGCGTTCGTCGTGCGGTCGTCCTCGATCTTGTCGCGGAACTTGGAGAGCCGCTCAGGGGCGCCGGCGAGGACGCCTTCGACGATCCGCTCGACCGGCCGCTCCCATGCCTCGAGGTGGTTGCCCTGGCCGCGGCTCAGCTCGAGGTCGGCCACCTCCTGCGTGCGGAGGCCGCCCCAGATCTTGCGCTCCGTCGTGACCGCCTCCGCCTTGTAGACGCCGCGCCGGATCAGGTCGAACAGCGTGGCGGTGAACTCGGCCGCCCCGACCTCGGTGCCTTCGCGCACGAGCGGCGGGACGAGCGCGGGCGCGGTGTCCGTGGGCGGCTCCTGCTCGTACTCGCGGTCGTAGCCGGTCGAGGGCTCGCGGCCGTAGAAGACATAGGTGAGCACGATCACCGCCAGGGCCGGGACGAGCGCCAGCAGCAGGACGATCAGCAGGGTGCGCCCGATGTGACGCTTGGCGTCGTCGATCTTCTCCTGGTCGTGGGCGACCGCGGCCTGGTCGGCGGCCTCCGCGGCGACGATGTCGCCGAACGCGTTGCCCGGCTGGACCGTCGCGCCGGCGGTCGACGTCAGCAGGCGCCGCGGGAAGACGACGCGCAGCTCCACGAACTGGTGCGCCGGCACGCCGAGCGCCCGCAGGAACGCCCTGCGCGGCAACCTGGCGACGTCGCCGTGCACCCAGTATGGGTGGCCCCAGACCCGGTAGCGCGGGCCGGTGGCGACGCCGGGCAGGGTCATCGTCGCGGTCAGGCGCCCCAGGCCCGTGTTCCACTGGTCGCCCCAGACCTTGAGGTTGACGTCGGCCACGTCGTCGTGGGCGACGGTCACGCCGCGGAGCGTGTAGCCGACCGTGAACGTGCGCTGCTGGTCCGTCGCCTGGAAGTGCCAGACGATGCGGGTGCCCTGGTCGGTCCGCGTCGTGCCGAACGTGCCCGGCGCCCCCGAGCTGCCGAGCTCGGCGGACGCGCCCGGCTCGTAGCGGCGCCCGTTCTCGGCGACGAACGCGTCGGTCAGCGACTCGCCGTTGCGAACGGGTATCTCGCGATACGCGCCGGTGAACGTCCCGTCGAAGAAGAACGTGATCTTCTCGACGACGCGCAGCGACCCGTCGGGCCGCACGGTGACGACGACGTCGGCGTTCGGGAGCGAGAACGACTTCGCCGCCGCGGCCGGGGCTCCGGCGAGCGCGGCGAGGACGACTGCGGCGGCCGCCAGCCGCCGGATCAGAAGGTGACCTGCGGCGCCTCGCGGGCGGCCGGCTCGTCGATCTGGAAGTACGGCCGTGACTGGAAGCCGAACACGCCGGCGACCAGGCTTGCCGGCACGGTCTGGATCGCGTTGTCGTAGCTCAGAACCGTGTCGTTGTAGACCTGGCGCGACACGGCGATCTTCTGCTCGGTCTCGGCGAGCTGTGCCTGGAGCTGCTGGAAGTTCTCCGTCGCGCGGAGCTGCGGGTAAGCCTCCGCGACGGCGAAGAGCCGGCCGATCGCCGCGGTCAGTGCGTTCTCGGCGCTCGCCTGCTGCTCGACGCCCTGCGCCTGCTGCGCCGTCGTGCGCGCGTTCGTCACCTCCTCGAACGTCGACTTCTCGTGCTCCGCGTAGCCCTTGACCGTCTCCACGAGATTCGGGATCAAGTCGTAGCGGCGGCGCAGCTGGACGTCGACCTGCGACCAGGCGTTCTCGGTGCGGTTCCGCAGCCGGACGAGCCGGTTGTAGAGCAGCGCGAGCGCGATCAGCAGGACGACGATCGCGACGACGAGGATGATCAGGATGACCACGGGGAGACCTTAAACCGTCCGGCGTTCATAGCGGCCGACGGGCAACCCACACCGAGTCCTCGCCGCCCTTGTAGGCGCTCCGGTCGAACCAGCCGAAGTGCCCGAGGATCTCGAAGCCAGAGTCGTGCAGCAGGGCCCGCCACTCGTCCGCCGACACCCACGCCAGCGTCATCGTCGTCTCGTCGCCGTCGCTGCGGACGCGCAGCGTGAACCTCCGCGTCGTCTCGTCCCAGTCCGCGCGCTCGTCGATGCCCGGCTCGCGCTCCAGCCACAGGCCGTTCGTCGCGGCGATGTCGTCGGC
>DASTZE010000020.1:0-3497 GCA_035764425.1 Gaiellaceae bacterium | reverse complement strand
GAACGGCTTCCACGCCGTGAAAGACCTCAGCCTCGAGATCCAGGAGGGCGAGCTGCTCGTGCTCGTCGGGCCGTCCGGGTGCGGCAAGACAACGGCGCTTCGAATGATCGCCGGGCTCGAGGACATCACCTCCGGCGACCTGTACATCGGCGGGCACCGCGTGAACGACGTGCTCGAGCGCGACCGGGACATCGCGATGGTGTTCCAGAGCTACGCGCTGTACCCGCACATGACCGTCGCGCAGAACATCGGCTTCACGCTGAAGGTCTCGCGCCGGCCCAAGGCGGAGATCAGGGAGCGCGTCCACGAGACGGCGAAGCTGCTCGGCCTCGAGCAGCTCCTCGACCGCAGGCCGAAGCAGCTGAGCGGCGGCCAGCGCCAGCGGGTGGCGATGGGCCGGGCGATCATCCGCCAGCCGCAGGTGTTCCTCATGGACGAGCCGCTGTCGAACCTCGACGCGAACCTGCGCGTGCACATGCGCGGCGAGATCGACGCGCTCCAGAAGCGGCTCGGCGTCACGACGGTGTACGTGACGCACGACCAGGTCGAGGCCATGACCATGGGCGACCGCGTCGCTGTGCTGAGCGCCGGGGAGCTCCAGCAGGTCGACACGCCGCGGGAGATCTACGACCACCCGGTGAACCTGTTCGTGGCCAGCTTCATCGGCTCGCCGCCGATGAACCTCGCCGTCGGCTCGTTCGAGGCCGCTGACGGCGGCGTTGGTGTGAGGCTGGGCGACACGGTGCTGCCGCTCCCGCCGGAGCACGGGCTCGGCGAGCGGCTCGGCACCCCGGTGATCGTCGGCATCCGGCCAGAGGACCTCTCCGATGCGACCGGCCACGACGCTCCGCCCGGCCCGACGATCCGCTCGTCGATCGAGCGCGTCGAGGCGCTTGGCGCGACGCTCCTCGCCTTCTTCCGCGTCGACGCCGAGGCGCCGGAAAGCGAGGGCATCGTCGCGGCCGCGTCGGGCGAGTCGCTCGACGAGGCGCCGATAGCCGGCAAGGGGACGCTGTTCTGCGCGGCGTTCGAGCCGCGCTCGATGTTGCGTCCCGGCGACGTGGTGGACGTGGCCGTGAACGTCGCACACATCCACCTCTTCGACCCGGAGACGGAGCAGGCGCTCGGAACCGAGGCACGGGCGCAGCCGGCCGCTGCGGGCGCGGCGTAGCCGCTGACACGCCTGATCCCCCGGCCTTTGACGACTTCATATCCCGGCGCCCATTGCGAAATTGCGATGCCAGTCAGGCACGACTGGGACAACTATGCGCGGCGACGGGGCGCGAAGCGTGGGCGCCTCTCCCGACATCGAATAGCCCGAAACGGGCGATCCGTGCGAAACGGTGCGGTCCCCGGCGAGGAAAACACGCCGATTTGCACGTAGGCTCGAATCCTCCCGCCACCACTCGGGTCGGAAAGCCCCGCCCACGCGGGGTTTCCGGCATGAAGGTGCCGGCCCGGTCGTGAGCCGAAGGGTCCCTCCATCGGGGGATCCCTTGACCCCCGGTCAGAGCCGACCCACACTCAGTGGGAGTTCAGGGGTCTTCTAACCGATCGGAGTCATCGATGCAGAAGCTGTACGTGCTGGTCGCGGCCGCGATCCTCGGCGCATTCCTGCTTGCGAGTGCGGGACGCGCCGCCAACGACCACGCGAACGCTGCGGCTGTCTGTCCCGGCGCGCCCGTCGGCGCGGCGCACTGTCATGCGCTCGTCCAGACGGATGCACACGGGAACCCGCAGGCGACGACCTCGCCGACGGGGCTCTCGCCGTCCACGGTCAAGAGCGTCTACGGCTTCACGACCAGCTCGACCGCGGGTGCGGGCACGACCATTGCGATCGTCGACGCGTACGACGACCCGAGCGCCGAGTCCGACCTCGCGACGTTCAGCAGCACGTTCGGCCTGCCGGCGTGCACGACCGCCAACGGCTGCTTCAAGAAGGTCAACCAGACCGGCGGCACGAGCTACCCGCGCTCCGATTCAGGGTGGTCGCTCGAGATCTCGCTGGACATCCAGTGGGCCCACGCAATCGCCCCGGGGGCCAAGATCCTGCTGGTCGAGGCCTCCTCGAACAGCTTCAGCAACCTGCTCGCGGCCGAGGACTACGCCAAGACGCACGCCCAGTACGTCTCGAACAGCTGGGGCGGCTCCGAGTTCAGCGGCGAGGGGTCGTACGACTCGCACTTCGTCCAGCCGGGCGTGAGCTTCTTCGTCTCGGCCGGTGACGCCGGCCTCCCGGCGGAGTACCCGTCGTCCTCGCCGAACGTCCTCTCGATCGGCGGGACGACGCTGCACTTCAGCGGGTCGAATTTCACCGGCGAGACCGCCTGGTCGAGCGGCGGCGGCGGCTGTAGCGCCTACGAGACGGCGACGCCGGCCCAGTCGGCGTTCGGCGAGTACGCGCAGGCCGGCTGCGGTGGCGCGCGGGCGACGCCCGACCTGTCCCTCGACGCCGACCCGGCGTCCGGGGTCGCGGTCTACGACAGCGTCCGCTACCAGGGGCAGCGCGGCTGGTTCAAGGTCGGCGGCACGAGCGCGTCGTCGCCGATGATCGCCGCGCGCTCCGCAATCCTCGGCACCGTCGTGAATGCGTCGACCGTCTACGGCTCGACGATCACGTACCGGGACATCACGGACGGCAACAACGGCGCCCCGTGCCTCACCGGCTTCGACCTTTGCACGGGTCGGGGCAGCTGGCTCGGGTGACACCCGTGATCACCCGTTCGGGGCGGATCGCCCCGAACGGGTGATCGCATCAGCCCCAGCGCGGCCGATGCAAGGAGTCTGCCCGCGTCTCTGCCGCACCTTCTGGCCCTCGCGCTGGGTCTTGTTGCGTTCGCCGCGAGCGGCAGCGCGGCCAACGACCGAGTTTCGTCGGCCGACAGCGGCCTGCCGGCGCAGTACCCGGCCTCGTCGCCGAACGTAATCGCGGTCGGCGGGACGACGCACTTCAGCGGGACGTCCTTCACCGGCGAGACGGGCTGGACGCGCGGCGGCGGCGGCTGCAGCCTCTACGAGGCCGCGGCGCCGGCGCAGGCCGCGTTCGGCCAGTACGCGCAGGCGGGCTGCGCCGGCAAGCGCGCCACCCCCGACCTGTCGCTCGTTGCCGACCCGGCGAGCGGCGTCTCCCTCTACGACTCGTTCAAGTACGAAGGAAGAAGCGGGTGGATCGTTGTCGGCGGGACGAGCGCGTCGACGCCCATGGTCGCGGCGCACGCGGCAACGACCGGGCGCGTGTTCGACGCCGCCGCCGTCTACGGCTCGTCGCTCACCTTCCGCGACATCACGGAGGGCAACAACGGCGCCCCCTGCCTGCCCGGCTTCGACCTCTGCACCGGCCGTGGCAGCTGGCTCGGCTAGCTGTAGTTCCTAAGGACGTTGGTTCATCCGGGCCTCCTTGGAGGCTGAGTGCTGTCGAAGGCAACTCAGTCCCAAGGAGGGATCCGGATGAAGCTTCACCGTAACGCCGCTCTCAGCTGGAACGGCCGTCGTTTGCT
>DASTZE010000019.1:0-6140 GCA_035764425.1 Gaiellaceae bacterium | reverse complement strand
GGCCCGCGGAAGCGCCGGTCGATGACGAGCTCGGCCACGGGGCGTATCGTGCCCGACTCGCCACGCGCTACAGTTTTCGACTGAGAGGCAAAAACCTGTGAGGCTCGCGCTCGCCCAGATCAACACCGTCGTCGGCGACCTCGACGGGAACCGCACTCGCATCCTCGAGCGCCTGGACGAGGCGCGCTCGCAGGGAGCCGACCTCGTCCTCTTCCCCGAGCTGGCCGTCACGGGCTACCCGCCGGAAGACCTGCTGCTGCGCCCGGGGTTCCTGCGCGCGGCCGAGCGCTCGCTGCACGCGATCGCGCTCGAGTGCCGCGGTATCGCGGCGCTCGTGGGCACGCCGCACTTCGACCGCGACCTCTACAACGCGTGCGCGATTTGCGCCTCCGGCGAGATCCGCGCCCTCTACCGCAAGCGCTTCCTCCCGAACTACGGCGTCTTCGACGAGGCGCGCTATTTCGCGGCGGGGCGAGATCTCTTCCTGCTCGAGCACGGCGACGTGCTCGTCGGCCCGACGGTCTGCGAGGACCTCTGGCAGCCGGGCCCGCCCGCCACCGAGCTGGCGATCGCTGGCGCGCAGCTGATCACGAACATCTCGGCGTCGCCGTTCCACGTCGGGAAGGAGCGCGAGCGCGAGGAGATGCTGAAGACGCGTGCACGCGACAACGCCTGCTTCATCGCCTTCTGCAACCTGGTCGGCGGGCAGGACGAGCTCATCTTCGACGGGCACTCGGTGGTGCTCGACGACGAGGGCGAGGTGCTGGCGCGCGCGCCCGGATTCGAGGAGTGCCTGCTGGTCATCGACGTCGACCCGACGATCGCGGTCGCCCGGCGTCTGCGCGACGTGCGCCGCCGCTCGCTGGCCGCCGAGCTCGACCCGCCGGACGTCGCGGTCGTGCACATCGGCTCGCCGCCGGAGAGCCGCGGGCGGGCGGACCCGCCGCCGGTCGAGCCGCTGGAGGGCGAGCTCGAGCAGATGCGGCTCGCGCTGGAGCTGGGGATCTCGGACTACGTGCGCAAGAACGGGTTCACCGACGTGGTCGTGGGCGTGTCGGGCGGCATCGACTCGGCGGTCACGGCCGCGCTGTGCGTCGAGGCGCTCGGGCCCGAGCACGTGCACTGCGTGTCGATGCCGTCGCGCTACTCGTCCGCGGAGACGCGCGCGGACGCCCGCCGCGTGGCCGAGAGCCTGGGCGCATCGTTCATGGAGCTGCCGATCGGGCCGGTCGTCGACGGGTTCGAGGCGACGCTGGCCGACGCGTTCGCGGGCCGGAAGCCGGACCTGACGGAGGAAAACATCCAGGCGCGGACGCGCGGCGTCCTGTTGATGGCGCTGTCCAACAAGTTCGGGTGGCTGCTGGTCGCAACCGGCAACAAGTCGGAGCTGTCGGTCGGCTACGCGACGCTCTACGGCGACCTGGCCGGCGGCTTCGCGCTGCTGAAGGACGTCTATAAGACGGACGTCTTCCGGCTGGCGCGGCATCTGAACGAGCGCGCGGGCCGCGAGCTGATCCCGGCGTCGACGATCGAGCGCGCCCCGTCGGCGGAGCTGCGGCATGACCAGCGCGACGAGGACTCGCTGCCGCCCTACCCGGCGCTCGACCAGGTGCTCGAGGCGTACGTCGAGCTCGACCGCTCGGGCGACGAGCTGACCGGCAACGGCTTCGACCCGGACGTCGTGAAGCGGGCCCTGGCGCTCGTCGACCGGGCGGAGTACAAGCGCCGGCAGGCGCCGCCCGGCGTGAAACTGCGCCCGCGGGCGTTCGGGCGCGACCGCCGCACCCCGATCACCAACCGCTGGCCAGGCTAGACGCCGACGTCGACCGCGACGTCCGGCGGGCCGTTCTGGCGGAGCTGCGCGACCAGCTCCGGTAGCCGCCGCGGGGCAAAGAGCTCCGTGGCCGCCGCCAGCTCCTCGGGCGTCCACCAGCGCATGCCGTGCACGCCCTCGTCGCGGAGCTGCTCCGGCGTCAGCTCGGGTTCCGGCTCGAACGCGGCGACGCGGATCAGGAAAACGCGGTCCGTCTGCCCCGCGCGCCCCTCGCCCAGCTGCCAGTGCGTGCGGAACCACAGCTGCGGCCCGAGCTCGAAGCCGTGGAGGCCGAGCTCCTCGGCGAGCTCACGCCGCAACGCCGGCTCGTCGGGCTCGCCGGGCTCGACGCCGCCGCCCGGCGTCGCCCAGACCTCGCGATCCGGGAAGACGAAGCGGACGAGCAGCACGCGGCCGTCGGGATCGAGCACGACGGCGCGCACGGCGTCGCGGAGCGGGAGCCCACTCGCCCGGCCGGCGAGCTCGTCGAACCACCGGCGACGCTCGACCCACGAGACGGCCGCGTTCGCCGGCGAGGTCGACGGCAGCACGAACAGACGCGTCCCGCCGAGCGTCCGCTGCTGGACGCCGTGCTCGGTGCGCTCCCCGAAGACGCCGCGGTAGGCCTCCTTGCCCACGAAGCCGATCCACCCGGGCCGCAGGTCGTCGGCGAGGCGCTCGAGGCGCTCGCGCGCACCCGCGAAGTCCGCGCTGCGCAGGTCGGAGGAGCCGGGCGTGGTGCGCGGCGCCGCGTTCGTGATCCCGATCCCGTACTCGAGCGCCTCGAACTGCTCGTCCGGATCGAGGACGCGCGGCGTCAGCCTGGCCGCGTGCAGCAGCCTCCAGAAGTCGTTGCGCGGGTTCGCGAAGTGGGCGTGCGCAGCGGCCGACACTCGACCCGGGTTGATGCCGCAGAAGACGATCCGCAGCCCGGGCGCCAACACGTCGGGGACCGCACTCGTTGCCGTCACGGAATCGGCACGCATCCGTCACCCACGTGTGCGGATTCTCTCGCTACGGTTGAACCGGGTGGTGGGCCGGGGTGCCCCGGCGCGCGCGTGACTCTCTACGCCGCTTCCTCGGCAGCCGGCGGCGGGTCGGTCGCATCCGCCCCGGGCGACGGTTGCTCGCCGGCCGCGAGGTCGCGGTCGAGGCCCTCGGCGGGATCGAGACCGAGCTCCGACTCGAGGCCGAGCTCGGGGGCGGGCTCGAGCTCCGGCTCGCGCTTGTCGAGCCGGTCCGCAAAGGCGGCGCGCAGGTCCTCCCCGCTCACCTCGAGCTGGTAGCGCGGCCGCCGCGGGATCTTCACGACACGCACGTCCTCGGACGCGCCCTGGTAGCAGCGCGCGTACGCCTCGGCTTCGCTGAGCTCACGCAGCCGCGTCGTCATCGCGCGGCAGCGTATGCCGGTCGTGCGGCCAACGCAACCGTCGGGCGACGGAACGGGCGCTCGGAGCGACCGTTACCGTTGGCCGCCATGATGCGCCCGCGCCGCGAGTACAAGGTCGACCTGTCCCGCGACGGGACGCTCACCACCGAACGCGGCCGGACGCTGCAGATCCCGCCCGCCTGGACGCCCGAGCACCTCGTGCTCGCCGCGCTCGTCCGCTGCACCCTCCTGGCGCTCGAATTCCACGCGCGCAAGCAAGCGACCGCCGTCGCGCTGAACGCCACCGCCGACGGGCACGTCAACCGGCGCGAGGACGGCAGCTGGGGCTTCGTCCACATCGGCTGTGCGCTCGAGGTGACGCTCGATCCGGCGCCGCCGCCGCCCGAGCTCGCCGGGCTGATCGCACGCGCCGAGGAGGGCTGCTTCGTCGGCCAGTCGCTCGTCCCCCACCCCGTCTATCGCTGGCGCGTGAACGGCGTGGACATCACGTGACGCTGACGGCTCTCGACGTGGCGGCCGTCCGGGCGCGCTTCTCGGCGCTGGACCGCCCGCTCGCGTTCTTCGACGCGCCCTCCGGGACTCAGGCGCCGGACGAGGTCGTCGACGCGATCGCCGGCTACCTGCGGCGCTCGAACGCGAACCTCGGCACGCCGGACTACGACACCGCCCGGGCGACGCTCGAGCTGGTCGAGCACGCGCACGACGTCGCCGGCCGCTTCCTGGGCTGCTCGCCCGACGAGACCGCCTTCGGCCAGAACATGACGACGCTCAACTTCTCGCTCACCCGCGCGGCCGGACGCGAGCTGCGCGCCGGCGACGAGATCGTGGTCACCCGGCTCGACCACGACGGCAGCGTCGCGCCCTGGCTCGAGCTCGCGCGCGACCGCGACCTCGTCGTCCACTTCGCCGACGTCGACGACGAGTGCCGGCTGGATCTCGACGACCTCGCGCGCCGGCTCACCGGCCGCACGCGCGTCGTCGCGTTTCCACTCGCCTCGAACGCGATCGGGACGCTCGTCGACGTTCCGCCCGTTGTCGAGCTCGCTCACGCGGCCGGCGCGCTCGCCTGGGCCGACGCCGTCCACTTCGGCCCGCACGGGCCGATCGACGTCACCGCGCTCGGCGTCGACGTCCTCCTCTGCTCGCCGTACAAGTTCTACGGGCCGCACCTCGGCCTCGTTTACGCCCGGCGCGAGCTGCTCGAACGCTGGCGCCCGTACAAGGTTCGCCCCGCGCCCGAGTCGCCGCCCGGCCGGCGGTACGAGACCGGGACGCTCGCCCACGAGCTGCTCGCCGGATTCGTCGCGGCCGTCGGCTACCTCGACTCGATCGGCTGGGCTCCGATCCAGGCGCACGAGCGTGGGCTCGGCGAGCGCTTCCTCGCCGGGCTCCCCGACACATGCCGCCTGTACGGGCCGCGCACGATGGACGGCCGCGTCTCGACGTTCGCCTTCACCGTCGACGGGCTCACGACGCACGAGGTCGCGCGGGCGCTCGGGCGCCGCGACATCGCGGTCGGCTGGGGCGACTTCTACGCGGTCGAGATCGTCGCCCGACTCGGGCCCCGGCTCGGACTCGCCGGCGGTGTCGTGCGCGCGGGCATCGTCCACTACAACACCGCGGACGAGGTCGACCGCCTGCTCGACGCACTGGCGACGCTGCGCTAGCGACCGACGGCGTAGCCCTGCATCCCGCGGGGGTTGGCACCGGCACGCAGCAGCCCGTTCGCATCCCGCGCGACGGCGGTCACGCGTCCGAGCGACCAGCTTTCGGTGACACGGACGTCGTGCCCGCGGCGGCGGAGCTCGTCCGCGGTCTCGGCGCCCCAGCGCGCCTCCAGGGAGAGCGCGCGCGGCCGCGCGGCGCGCGGGAAGAACGACGACGGAAAGTGCTCGGTGTGGAAGCACGGGGCCTCGATCGCCGCCTGGAGGCCGTCGCCGAAGACGACGTGGCGGAGAAAGACGTGGAGCGACCACTGGTCCTGCTGATCGCCCCCGGGCGTGCCGAACGCCAGGTACGGCTCGCCGTCACGCAGCGCCAGCGAAGGCGAGAGGGTCGTCCGCGGCCGCCGGCCCGGGGCGAGGGACGACGGCAGGCCCTCTTCGAGCCAGAACATCTGAGCCCGTGTGCCGAGCGGCCAGCCCAGCTCGGGGATCACGGGCGAGCTCTGCAGCCAGCCCCCGCTCGGCGTCGCTGACACGAGGTTGCCGAAGCGATCCGCGACGTCGAGGTGGACGGTGTCGCCGGTCGGCTCGCCGGTCCCGAGCAGCGCCTCCGCGCGCACGAGGCGCGGCAGCCGGCCGCCGCCCGGGCGAAGCTCCGTCGATGCCTGCTCGCCAACGAGCTCGCGGCGCTCGTCGTTGTACTCGGCCGAGAGCAGGCGCTCGAGCGGCACGTCGGCGTCGCCGTAGTGGGCCTCGCGGTCGGCGAAGGCCAGCTTCGCGCACTCGACAACGGTGTGGACGTACTCCGCGTCCGACAGGTCGGCGAGGTCGAAACCGGACAGCAGGGCGAGCTGCTGCAAGAAGACGGGCCCCTGGCCCCAGGGCGGCGTCTTGCAGACCGTCAGCCCGGCGAACGTGAAGGTCGCGGGCGGCTCGAGCGTCGCGTGCCAGGCGGCGAGGTCGTCGCCGGCGAGCAGGCCGCCGCCGGCGGCCGAGAAGCCGGCGATCGCATCGGCGACGAAGCCCTCGTAGAAGCACGCACGCGCGCGCTCCAGTTCCTGCTCGCGCGTCCCGCCGCGCGACTCCGACACGATCCGTCGGTAGGTCGCGGCGAGCTGCGGGTTGCGAAAGCGCCCGCCGGCACGCGGCGGCGGCAGGTACAGCGCGGCCGAGGCAGGCCATTCGCGCAACAGCGGCTCGACCCGCTCGATCGTGGCCGGAATGCCCGGGACGACCGGATAGCCGCGCTCCGCGTACCCGATCGCGAACTCGA
>DASTZE010000018.1:0-10662 GCA_035764425.1 Gaiellaceae bacterium | reverse complement strand
GAGCCGCAGCGGTCGAGGACGAGCTCGGGCGCGCCCTTGACGATGACCATGCGCTTCCCGCCGGGGCCTTCGACGAGCACCGACGCGATGCGCCGCTCGTAGTCGAAGGGCCGCGCGGCGAGCCGGCGGAACCCGCCGACGCCGGCGCCCGGCGCCGCCTTCCACAGCGCCTGGTCGAGGGCGTTGCCGCTCACGACCTCGCCGTCGCGCACGACGGCGTCGTTACAGAGCAGCCCGTCGCGCAGCACGGTGTCGTCGGGGCCTCCGGACGCATCGAGCGCGGCCGAGAAGGTGATCGCGCCCTCGGTGAGCGTGCCGGTCTTGTCGGTGAAGAAGACCTCGATGTTGCCGAGGTCCTCGATCGCGACGAGGCGCTTGACGACGACGCCCTCGCGCGCGAGCCGGCGCGCCCCCGTCGAGAGGCTCACCGTGACGATCGCGGGTAGCAGCTGCGGCGTCAGGCCGATCGAGATCGCGAGCGCGAACAGGATCGACTCGATGACGGGGCGGCCGAGCGCGATGTTGAGGACCAGGATGGAGCCGGCGAGGATCGCGGCCACGCGGACGAGCAGGATCGAGAAGTCGCGCAGCCCCGCCTGGAACGCCGTCTCCGGCTGGCGCTCGCCGAGCTGCGTCGCGATCGCGCCGAACTCCGTCCGGCCGCCCGTCGCGACGACGACGCCGGTACCGCTGCCGGCGCGGACGACCGTCCCCATGTACGCGCAGGGCGAGAGCTCGAGCCGCGACGTGCCCTCCGCTACCGGCGCGACGCGCTTCTCGGCGGGTGCGGATTCGCCGGTGAGCACCGATTCGTCGCATTCGAGCCCGTTCGCCTCGAGCAGGCGCAGGTCGGCGGGCACGACGTCGCCGACGCCGATGCGGACGACGTCGCCGGGGACGAGCTCGGTCACGTCGACGAGGGCATCGCGCCCGTCGCGCCGCACGAGGATGGTGTGGTGCAGCTGCGAGTGAAGGGATTCCACCGCGCGCGCCGAGCGGTACTCGCTGACGAAGCCGAGCCCGACGCTCAGCCCGCAGATCAGGAAGATGATCGCCGCGTCCGCCTTCTCGCCGAAGAAGATCGAGGCGAGGGCGGTGACGAGGAGCAGCAGCAGGAACGGGCTGCGCAGCTGGCCCCAGAGGATCGCGATTGCCCGCACGCCGTGCGTGCGGAGCGCGTTCGGGCCGACCGTGGAGAGCCGCGTGCGCGCCTCCGCCGCCGACAGGCCCTCGTCAGTCGAGCCGAGCGCCCCCACGACGTCCTCCGCGGGCATCGTCGCCGCGGCGGTCACGTCGAGAGCGGCGGGCGCCGTCACGGCGTGAGCGACCGTTCCAAGAGCCAGAGGATGAGCTGCGCCTGCGCGAGCACCACGGCCAGCAGCCAGAGCGCCGCCGTCGGCCCGCCCTTTTCGCCGTCGTCCGTCATCGTCAGAGCGCCCCCAGTGCCGGCCGCTGCGGCGCGTTCGCCTCGACCCGGCCCGCGCCCGTGAGCAGCGCCGTGACGATCAGGCCGAACGCGAACCCGCCGACGTGCGCCGAGAACGCGACGCCCCCGCCGGTGCCCGGCGTGACGATCGCGTAGTGCGCGTTGACCAGTTGGTACAGGAACCACATGCCGAGATAGACCCAGGCCGGGATCCGCACGATGAAGATCAGCAGGAGCGACTTGATGCGCGCGTGCGGGTAGAGCACGAAGAATGCGCCGAGCACGGCGGCGATCGCGCCGCTCGCGCCGACGGACGGCACGCGCGTGGCGCCCGCCGTGCCGTAGATGAGCGTCACGGCCGCCTGCGTCATGCTGGCGGCGAAGCCGCCGGCGAGGTAGAAGCCGAGGTAGCGGGCCCGGCCGAACGCGTCCTCGACGTTCTTGCCGAAGATGGCGAGGAAGAGCATGTTGCCGAGCAGGTGGTCCCAGCCGGCGTGCGTGAACATGGCGGTGAGCCAGCTGACCTGCCACGGCTCGGGCCCCCGGCACGTCCCGTTCACCGTGCACGGGTAGAAGCCCGCGTGGTAGACGGCGGCGTTGACGTGCGGGAGCTCGTAGAGCACGAAC
This sequence comes from Gaiellaceae bacterium, assembly GCA_035764425.1. Taxonomy (GTDB): domain Bacteria; phylum Actinomycetota; class Thermoleophilia; order Gaiellales; family Gaiellaceae; genus JACVRM01. Next base: position 8,609 of record DASTZE010000018.1, on the reverse strand, counting down.
ACCGCCACGTTCGCCGCGATCAGGAGGACCGTGACGAGCGGGAAGCGCCGTGCCGGGAGCCCGTCCGAGAGCGGCAGCATCGCCGTGACCTCAGACCGTGCCGTCCTCCGCCTGGGCCCGAACGAGGCGAGCCGAGACGGTGAGGGTCGCGGGCGGCCGGATGCTCCAGAGCGGGCCGCGGCTCATGCCGAAGGCCTGCGGGTCGACCGTGGTCGTCGCGGCGACCTCGAGCTCGCGGCCCACTTCATGGACCGAGGCGTCGAACGCGAGCGGGACGCTCTCGCCCGCCGCCCGCAGTTCGCCGGTCACCGAGAAGGTCCCGAGGTCGACCTGGTCGACGCTCGTGGACGTGAACTCGACGTCGGGGTTCTGGACGGCGTCGAAGAAGTCCCACGAGCGCAGGTGCCGGTCGCGGGCGCTGTTGCCGGTGTCGACGCTGTCCGCGTCGATCCGGAGATGAAGCGCGGGGCCGTCGGGCCCGACGACGGCGGTGCCGTCGAAGCGGGTGAAGTGGCCGCGGACGACCGAGAGGCCCCAGGCGTGGCGCACGGCGAACTCGATCGTGGTGCGCGTCGGATCGAGCGTCCACGTCTCGATGGACACGGGCCTGTGCGGGAGCGTCGGAATGTTCATGGTGCCTCCTCTGTTTGGGTGGCCCGAGCCTTGCGCCGCCCGCTGCCACGCCGCTGCCGCGCGCCGCCGCCGCGCTGCCTGTACACGGGCGCGCGCCCGTGGGAAACTCCAGGTGCGCAGCGAGTGACCCCGATGGCGAACGCCCTGGAAATTCGGCTCCTTGGTCCGTTCGAGGTCGTCGACGACGGCCGGCGGGTGCCGGTCAGCGGCTCGAAGCGCGACGCGCTCCTGGCCGTGCTGGCGCTCCACCGCGGGCGTCTCGTCGAGGTGGACGCGCTCGTGGCCGCCCTCTGGGACGAGGACCTGCCGTCCTCGCCGCGCAATGCGATCCAGCATCACGTCACACGGCTGCGCGCCGTCCTCGGGCGCGACGCGATCGGCGGGTCGGCCGACGGGTACGCGCTGAACGCGGCCTCCGTCGACGTGGTCGAGTTCGAGGAGCTGCTCGCCCGGGCGCGTGCGGCTCTCCGCGAGGGTGACGCCCGCGCCGGCGGCGACGCGGCCGACGAGGCGCTCGCGCTCTGGCGTGGCTCGGCGCTGCACGGGCTCACCGACACCATCTGGTTCCTCGCCGAGGCGCGCCGGCTCGAGGCGCTGCGCGTCGACGCGCTCGAGGAGCAGTTCGAGGCCGCGCTCGCGCTCGGCGAGCACCGCGAGGTCGTCTCGGCGATCCGCCGGGCGCTCGACGATCAGCCGTTCCGCGAGCGGCTCTGGGGGCAGCTCATGCTGGCGCTCTACCGCAGCGGGCGCCAGGCGGAGGCGCTGGACACGTTCCAGGAGGCGCGGCGAGTCCTCGGCGACGAGCTCGGGCTCGAGCCGGGGCCGGAGCTGCGGCAGCTGCAGGAGGCGATCCTGATGCAGGACGCAGGGATCGCGCCCGTGCCGGCGGCCGGGCGGCGGCGCGGGAACCTCCCGGCGCCGTCGACGTCGTTCGTCGGCCGCGAGCCCGAGCTGGCGACCGTCGTCGCGCTCCTGCGCGAGCGCCGCCTGGTGACGCTGACCGGCCCGCCCGGTGTCGGGAAGAGCAGGCTCGCGCTCGAGGCGGCGCGCGCGCTCGAAGGCGAGACGCCCGACGGCGCGTGGATGGTCGAGCTCGCACGGGCGGGCAGCGACACCGACGTCGCCCGGCTGCTCGCGCGGGCGGTCGGGACACGCGGCAGCGACACGCTCGAGCGCAGCGTCGCCCGCCTGCGCGATGCGGAGGCGCTGGTCGTCCTCGACGCCTCCGAGCATGTGCTCGAGGCGACACGCGCCGCTGCGGAAACGCTCCTCCGCGAGTGCCCGCGTGTGCGCCTCCTCGTGACGAGCCGGGAGGTGCTGCACGTCACCGGCGAGGTGCGCGTCCCCGTCGAGCCGCTCGTGACAATCTCGCAATCCGACGACGAAGCGCCTGCGGTCGAGCTGTTCCTCGAACGCGCGCGAGCCGCGCGCCCCGGCTTCGAACTCGGGTCGGACGGCGCGGCCCTCGTCGCCGAGATCAGCCGGCTCCTCGACGGCCTGCCGCTCGGGATCGAGATCGCGGCGGCACGCGTCAACGCGCTCGGCCTGCACGAGCTGCTCACCATCGTGCAGGGGCGCCTCGACCTGCTCGAAGACCGTCCGCCGTCGGATGCGGCCCGATCGGCGCTCGGAGCGCTGGTCGAGTGGAGCTACGACGTCCTGCACGCCGACGAGAAGGCGCTCCTGCACGCGCTCGCCGTGCATCGCGGCGGCGCGTCGCTGCCGTCGCTGGCCGCGGCCGCCGGAGCGCACGGACTCGACGAGGCGACCGTCACCTATCTCCTGGGCGCGCTCGTCGACAAGTCGATCATCTCCGTCTCGTTCCCCGCGGACAGCTCCCGCTATGACGTGCTCGACACGGTGCGTGCGTACGTGCTCGAGCGCCTGGAGTCAGCCGGAGGGCTCGACGCGGCGCGTCAGGCGCACGCCGAGTACTTCGCGGCGCTCGCGGACGAGGCGCGGTACCCGCTTCGCGGGAGCGCGTGGTCCGGGTGGAAGGCGCGACTGGACCTGGAGATCGACAACCTGTGGGCCGCGCTCGAGCACGTGACGGCACGGGCCGACGGCCCGCTGGCGCTTCGCCTCGGCACGGGGCTCGCGTGGTACTTCGTGATCTCGGAGCGCGTGTCCGAGGGCCGGCGCTTCGTCGACCGCGCCCTCGCAGCCGCCGACGACGGAGAGCCCGGCGCCGCGCTCGTCGAGCTGCTCGCGTTCGCCTGCTACCTGCGCACCGAGGAGGGAGATTTCGACTCGGCGGTCGCAGCGGGGGAGCGCGCAATCGCCCTTGCGACGCTCGGCGGCGACCCGAAGGACGCTCTCGCGCAGACCGCGCTCGCGCTCGCGCTCACCGAGCGCGGCGAGGCCGAGCGCGCGGGCGCGCTGGCGGCCGACGCGTACGGCGGTCTGACGGCCGCCGGCGACGACTGGACCGCTGCGTCGGTAGCCCTGCTGCGAGCGCTCGTCGCAGCCCGCTCCGGCGATGCCGCGACCGTCGCGGAGATGGCCGCCGCAGCCAGGCGGCACGCCGCGGCCGTCGGCTTCGCCCCCTTCCACATCCCCGCGCTGATCCTGGATGCTTGGGTGGCCGAGCGGCGCGGCGACGATGACGCGGCCGCGAGCGCGTACACCACCGCGCTCGAGCTCTCAGCCGCCGAGGGGTTCCCGGACCACGCGGCCTTCGCGCTGACCGCACTCGGACTGCAGGCGCTGCAGCGCGGTGACCTCCGCCGCGCCGAGGAGCTCGAGCGGCGCGCGCTCGCGGTCGCCAATCACGTCGCCGAGACGTGGGCCGGGGCGCACGCGCGGGTCGCGCTCGCCCGGGTGCTGCATGCCGGCGGGGACGCCGAGACCGCCGCAGCACTGCTTCGCGGGGTCTGCGCATGGTGCGAGCAGCCGCGGACGCACGAGGCTCGCGAGAGCCTCTTCCTCGCGCTCGCCGGGGATCCGGCCGACGCGGCCGCCGCCGCGCTCGCCGAGCTCGGCTCCGTCCCGACGCCGGTGTAACTCCCTCCCGCCTGGCAGTCCGCCGAGGGCGCCCTGGCAGCGGCGTGGAAGCGCCCGGCCCGACGCTTGGTGCAGCACACGACAAGCGAAGGGAGGTCTTCTGATGACTACGGCGACCGACGAGCGGCTCGAAGGCGAGCTCCGGATCGCGGAGCACCGCCGTGCCGCCGAGCTCGCCGACGACCGCAGGGAGTTCACGGCCGCGGTCGAGCACGCGCTCGACGCCTGGGACGGCCTGATCGAACGCCTGCAGGCGCGTGCCGCGACGCTCGGCATGGCCGGGCGGGCACAGGCGGAGCGCGCGGTTGCGGATCTCCGCCGGCGGCGGATGGCAATCGCCGAGAGCCTGGCGGGCGTCCGTGCCGCAGTGGGCGAGGGGTGGCGCGACGCGCGCAAGCGCGTCCTGGCGGCCCTCGACGAGTTGAAGCGCAAATCAGATGCCGCCTGGCGCGGCTGAAAGGAGAGCACCATGAACACCGAAACGGCAATCAACGACGGCGAGCAGCTGCTCGCCCGCGTGTGGAAGCTCATCGCCGCGCAGGGCGTCATCGCCATCGCGTTCGGCATCGTCCTCCTCGTCTGGCCGAGCATCGGCCTCGCCACCATGACGGGCATCGTCGGCGCGTTTGCGCTGATCACCGGGTGCGCCGCGGCAGTGGCCGCGTTCCAGCTCCCGAAGGAAGCGCGGGACGCCCGCATCTGGCTTGCCCTGCAGGCCCTGATCGGCCTCGCGATCGGCATCGCGGTCCTCGTGTGGCCCGACCTTTCCGCGAAGGCGCTCCTCTACACGATCGCGATCTGGGCGATCATGGCGGGCGCCGTCAGGTTCTGGGCGTCGATCGCCGTGCCGCTCACGGGCGCGGAGTCGCTCCTGCTGGCGCTCAACGGCATCGTGCTCACGGCGTTCGGCGTCATCATGTTCGTGAAGCCCGGCACCGGCGCGATCGCCCTGCTGGCGCTCGTCGCTGCCTACGCGATCGTCGACGGCGTGTTCGCGCTCGGGCTGGCCCGCGAGCTCCGGCACGCGGTCGACTCCGCCAAGCGGGTCACGCCGCGGCCGACGCCGCGCCCAGCGGTGCAGCGGTAGGTCGTGATCACGATGCAGACGCTCGTCACCGTCCTCACCGTCGTCTCGGCGGCCCTGCTGATGGTGCAAGCGGGCCTGGGGAAGCGGCAGCTGGCCTGGCGTCCCCAGCCCGCCCGCAAGCGCCGGCGGCGGCCCGGGGCAAGGTAGAGCCGTGAGCTCGGCGAGCAGCGCGGCCGGCTGGTCGTCACAGACCGCCGGCCGCGACGGCGCCGGGGGCCGCCCCCGGTGGCTCGTGGCGGCGGGCGCCGTCGTCGTGGTCGTGGTCGTCGTGGCGCTTGTGACCGGCTGGGACGTGCTCCCGTGGCTGCGCTCCGTCTGGCGCAGCGCCTCGGGCGTCTCGGCGGGCTGGCTCGTCGTCGCGCTGGCGCTGCAGACGGCGAGCATCGCGATGTCGGCGCTCGCGTGGTACGGCATCCTCAGCTACGCGTACCGCGGCGACGTCGCCTACCTCAGCGTGCTCGCCGCGAGCGCGACCGGCATCGCCCTCAACACTGTCATGCCGGCGAGCGGCGGCACGCTCGTGACCGTCTTCATGTTCGTCGCGATCATCCCCGGCGCGACGGTGGCCGGGGTGCTCGCAGCCGCAGCCGTGGAGAAGGTCTTCTTCGGCGCGGTCGGAGTCGTGCTCGGCGTCTACCTCTTCGTCACGGTCGGCGGCACGTTCGGGCGGAAGTTCGGGTTCGTCTCCTCGCATCCGTGGCTCACCGTGCTCTCCCTCGCCGTCCTGGTGGCCATCGTCGTGGTGGGCGTGAGGGCCGGCTGGCAGCACCTCCGGAAGATGTGGGAGGACGCACGCCGCGGCGGCCGCATCCTGTCCGACCGCCGCGCGTACCTGCGCCGCGTCGCGCTGCCGCAGCTCGGAGCGTGGCTCCTGAAGCTCGGCGTCATCGCCGCGATGCTGGCCGCATACCGCATCCCGGTCAGCCTCGACACGGTCCTGCACGTCGTGGCCGGGAACTCGCTCGCGAGCAACGCCTCGGTGACGCCGGGCGGTGCCGGCGTCACCCAGGCGTTCAACGTGGCGTCGCTCCACGGGACGACGAGCGCCGCGACCGCGAGCGCGTACTCGGTGGGGCAGCAGCTCATGATCACCGTCTGGGATGTGCTGCTCGCGGTGATCCTCGTCGGCGCGGTCTTCGGACGCGCGGCGGGCAGGGAGCTCTTTGCAACCTCGTACAGGGAGGCGAAGGATGCCCACCGCACCCAGTAGGACGCCTGACGAGAGCCCGCGCGTCGCGATCTCGACGCGCAGCATCGTCGTCTTCGTCGCGGTCCTCGTCGGCGCGCTGCTCGCGCTCGTCGTCGCGTGGGCCGCGCGCACGGTGCTCGTCGAGCTCGTGATGGCGATCGTCCTCGCCATGGCCGCAGAGCCGTTCGTGCAGGCATTCGAGCGGCGCGGCCTCTCGCGCGGCGCGGCGATCGGCGTGACCGTCGCCGGCTTCGCGCTCGCGCTCGTGCTCTTCCTCTACCTGCTCTTCGACCCGCTCGTCCACGAGACAACCCGGCTCGTGCACGACTCACCGCGGCTGCTCGACAAGCTCAGCCACGGGCGCGGCCACTTCGGCTTCCTCGAGGAGAAGTTCTCGATCGTCGAGCGCGTCCAGTCGGCCGTGCAGTCGGGCAAGATCGCCGCCGCCGCGGGGCCGGCCTGGGGGGTCGTCAGCTCCGCCGTGCACACGGGCGGCGAGATCCTCTTCGTGCTCTTCCTCGCGGTGTTCGTGCAGCTCGACGGGCGCCGCTGGTTCACGGCGATGAGCGGCCTGCTGCCCGGCGAGGCGGAGACGCGCGTGCAGCGGACGGGCGAGGGCATCGCCAGGGTCGTCGGCGGCTACGTCACCGGCAACCTGCTCATCAGCGTCATCGCCGGGACGGTCGCAGCGGTCACCTGCTGGGCGGTGGGCGTCCCGTACCCGGTCGCCCTGGGCATGCTCGTGGCGATCACCGATCTCGTCCCGCTCGTCGGCGCGACGATCGGGACGGTCGGCGTCGCCGCCGTGGCGCTCGCCACGGAGGGCATCGCGGCCACGGCCGTCGTGGTGGCGGTGCTCGTCGTCTACCAGCAGGTCGAGAACCACGTCCTGCAGCAGCTCGTGTATCACCGGACGGTCAAGCTCTCGCCGCTCGCGATCGCGGTCAGCGTTGCCGCCGGCGCGGAGCTCGGCGGCGTCGTCGGCGTGCTGCTGGCGATCCCGTTCGCCGGCGCGCTCAACGTCGTGTCGACCGAGCTGCTCGCCTGGCGGCGCGAGCGCGGCGTCGCTGGCAGCGACGTGGCAGCGAGCCCGGAGAGAGTGGAGGCGTCATGAACGATGTTCAACCGAAGGGAGGCACAATGGCCGCAGAGAACGTGGTCATCATCGGGTTCACCGAGCCGAGCAAGGCCTACGAGGCCCTGACCGTGCTCAAGCAGTGCGACGCGGACGGCCGCATCGGCCTCGAGTCCGCGGCGATCGTCGAGCGCACCGAGACGGGCCAGCTGAAGATTCAGGATGGCGCCGACAACGTCGGCCTCGTCGGGACGCTCAGCGGCTCGCTGATCGGGATGCTCGTCGGCGTCCTCGGCGGGCCCGTCGGTGTGCTCGTCGGGTTCGGCGCCGGCGCGCTGATGGGCGGCACGTACGACATCATCCGCGCCGACACGTCGGACGAGGCGCTCACCGCGCTCAGCAAGGCGATCCCGTCCGGCTCGACCGCGGTGATCGCAGAGGTCGAGGAGCCGGCCGTCGAGGTCATCGACGGCGAGATGGCCAAGCTCGACGGCACCGTCACGCGGCGCCCGGTGGGCGAGGTCATGGACGAGCTCGAGGCGGCCAACGAGGCTGCCGACGCCGCGGCGCGCGCGGCGCGCAAGACGGTTCGCGAACAGCACAAGGCCGAGTTCGACTCGAACGTGCACGAGCGGATCGGGACGCTCAAGGAGAAGCTGCACGCCTCCTGAGCCGACCCCGTCTCTCTGCCGGCACGCGAAACCCGCCGGGCCCGCATGGCCGGCGGGTTTCGCCGTCTCTGGCGGTTGGCGGCAGTTCGGCGACGATTGAATGGGCGCCCCTGCGCGCGCCCGGGTGGCAGCGCGGGTGGCAGCAGCCGTCCCTAGCGTCGCTGCCCATGACTACTCACCACGAACAAGGCCTCATGCCGGGGCGGCGCCTGATCTTCGGCGCGCTGCTCCCTCGTGCTGTTCATCGCGTCGCTCGACCAGACGATCGTGTCAACGGCGCTGCCGACCATCGTCGGCGATTTCGGAGGCTTCGAGCGTTCCTGCAAGCTCGCCTTTCGCGTCTTTTTGACCCGGAGACCGAGCGTTGGGCAAGGCGGCCGGACAGGGCGGTCGCAGATCTCGAGGACGGCTCATATTCACCAAGACGCTGGTCGGCGTCGTGGCAGCGCGGTCGGCCTGTCGCTGCTTGTCGCCGGACCCACCGAGGCACGTGCTCCGGCGTCTCGTCGCCATCAACGCCGTTTCAACGCGTTGTTCGAACATCCGCAACATTCCCTGACGAGCAAGGCGAAGGGCGTAGTAGCGTCCGCACGAACGGAGGGCCACACACGAGCGGAGGTGGGGCAGGTCATGCATGAAGAGGCTGCGACCGCAACCGCGACGATGCGTCGCACACGCCCGCCCTTCCGGGCCGACCACGTCGGCAGCCTGCTGCGGCCGGCCACCGTCCACCAGGCGCGCGAGGCTCACGCCTCGGGCAGGCTCGATGCGGCCGGGCTCCGGGCGGTCGAGGACGAGGCGATCCGCCACGTCGTGCGGAAGCAGGAGGAGATCGGCCTGCAGTCGGCCACGGACGGCGAGCTGAGGCGAGCCTCCTGGCACATGGACTTCATCTACCAGCTGGACGGGATCACCAAGGAGGCCGGGCACATCGCCGTCAAGTTCTTCAAC
>DASTZE010000017.1:0-10654 GCA_035764425.1 Gaiellaceae bacterium | reverse complement strand
TGATCCTGAAGGCGGCCGCGGCGATCGACGCGAGCCCCGCCCTGCGCGCGCGAGAGCGCGACGTCGTCGCGAACTACACCGACCAGCTCGCTGCCGTGATCGCCGACGATGTCGGCGCGGCGCCGGACGACATCCTTCCGTACGCCGTCGCGAACGCCCTCATGGGCGCCCAGGCGGCGCTGTCACGGCAGGTGCGGGCCGCCGCCGTCGCCGGGAAGAGTGGCCTTCCGCTCGCCAACTACGCCCGCAAGCAGGCGCGTGCGGTCTTCGAGCGGCTCGAGCGCGGGCTCGCGGACTACGCGTAAGGGACAGTTCCCCGAACGGGGACTGTCCCACTTGGCGTCAGCCGAGCTTCTGCCGCAGGAGCTCGTTGACGATCTTCGGGTCGGCCTTGCCCTGTGATTCGCGCATGACCTGGCCGACGAAGAAGCCGAACAGCCCCTGCTTGCCGCCGCGGTACGACTCGACCTCGGACGGGTTCGCGGCGAGGACGCGCTCCACCAGCGGCTCGAGCTCGGACGCGTCCGCGACCAGCCCGTCACCCAGGTAGCGCTCCGCGTCGAAGCCGGGGTCCCCGCTTGCGCCGAGGGCTTCTGCAAACGTGTCTCGCGGGATGCGCGACCGCGCCTCGAGCAGCTTCGCCAGCTGGGCGCCGTCCACCGAAGCCGGGTCCACGCCCGTTCGGGCGAACTCGTTCATCAACACGTTCGACGCGGCCTTGGCCTCCACCCCGCCCGCGACAACGCCCTCGAACAGCCGGGCCAGCGCGGCCGAGCCGTTCAGCACCTCCGCGTCGTAGAACGGCAGCCCGTAGTCGCGCCCGAAGCGCCGGATGCGCGCGCCCGGCGGCTCCGGGATCTCGGCGCGCAGGCGCTCGACCAGCTCCGCCGGCGGCTCGATCGGCACGAGGTCGGGCTCCGGCAAGTAGCGGTAGTCCTGCGCCTCCTCCTTGCTGCGTAGCGGCGGTGCGGACTCGTGCGCCGGGTCGAAATGGAGCGTCTCCTGCTCCACCGTGCCGCCGGCCTCGTACACACCGACCTGCCGGTCGACCTCGCGCTGGATGCCGCGCGCCGCGAACGCGAAGGAGTTCATGTTCTTCAGCTCGGTGCGCGTCCTGAGCTCGTCCGAGCCCTCCGGCCGCACGGACACGTTGACGTCGAAGCGCAGCGAGCCCTTCTCCATCTCGGCGTCGGCGATGCCGAGCTCGACCCCCGTCTGCCGCAGCTGCTGCAGGAAGCGCCGCGCGTCCTCGGCCGAGCGCAGGTCGGGCGCGGTGACGATCTCCACGAGCGGCGTCCCGCCGCGGTTGAAGTCGACGAGCGTCGCCCCGGCGCCGTGGATCCGCCCGCCGGCACCGCCGACGTGGACGTTCTTGGCCGCGTCCTCCTCGAGGTGCGCGCGCACGATGCCGACCTCGGCATCGCCGTCGGGCCCGGGCACCAGCACGCGCCCGTCCACACAGAGGGGCTCGTCGTACTGGGAGATCTGGTAGCCCTTCGGCAGGTCGGGGTAGAAGTAGTTCTTGCGGTGGAACGTCGCGTGCTCGGCGATCCGGCAGCCGAGCGCGTGGCCGAGCTTGATCGTCCATTCGATCGCGCGCCCGTTCGGGATCGGCAGCACGCCTGGATGGCCGAGGCAGATCGGGCAGGTGTGCGTGTTCGGCTCGTCGCCGTACTCCACCGAGCAGCGGCAGAACATCTTCGTCCGCGTCTTCAGGTGGACGTGGATCTCGAGCCCGATGACGGGTTCCCAGCTCACCGCAGTCGCTCCGGGACGTAGTCGAAGCGGAGCGCCTGCTCGAGCGCGTGGCCGGCGCGGAAGATCGTGTTCTCGCCGAACTGCGGGCCGATGAGCTGGAAGCCGACGGGCAGGCCCTCGGACAGGCCGCAGGGGATCGAGATCCCGGGGAGACCTGCCATGTTGGACGGGATCGTCAACAGGTCGGCGACGTACATCGCGAGCGGGTTCTCGGTGCGCTCGCCGAGCCCGAACGCAATCGTCGGCGACGTTGGGCTGACGAGCACGTCGAATCGCTCGAACAGGGCGTCGTGCTCCCGTTTGATCAGCGTCCGCACCTTCTGTGCCTGGCCGTAGTAGGCGTCGTAGTAGCCGGCCGACAGCGCGTAGGTGCCGAGCATGATCCGGCGCTTCGGCTCGTCGCCGAAGCCGTCATGGCGCGTGCGCTCGTACATCTCGCGCACGTCGCTGCCGTCGACCCGCAAGCCGTAGCGGACGCCGTCGTAGCGGGCCAGGTTCGTGGACGCCTCCGACGGGGCGATCAGGTAGTAGCAGGCCAGGCCGAACTCGACCGAGCGGGGCAGCTCACATGTCTCGACGGAGGCGCCGAGCTCCTCCAGCTTCGCGATTGCCGCCTGCACGCTCGCGGTCACGCCCGCCTCGATGCCTTCCGCCTCGTTCAGCTGCCGCGGGACGCCGACGCGCAGGCCCTTCAGGTCGGTCGCGTCCGGGATGGCGACGGGCTCGGGCAGGTCGACCGTGGTCGTGTCGCAGCGGTCGCGGCCGGCGATCGTCCGGTAGAGGAGCGCGCAGTCGCGCACCGTCTTCGTGATCGGGCCGACCTGGTCGAGGCTGGACGCGAAGGCGACGATGCCGTAGCGCGAGACCGTCCCGTAGGTCGGCCGCAGCCCGACGACCCCGCAGAGCGCCGCCGGCTGCTTGATCGAGCCGCCGGTGTCGGAGCCGAGCGCCCACGGCGCCAGGCCGGCGGCCACGGCGGCCGCGGAGCCGCCGGACGAGCCGCCGGGGACGCGCTCCGGGTCCCACGGGTTGTGCGTCGGCCCGTAGCCCGAGTTCTCGGTCGACGAGCCCATGGCGAACTCGTCCATGTTCGTCTTGCCCAGCAGCGGCATCCCGGCCTCGTAGCAGCGGGTCGCCACCGTGGCGTCGTACGGCGGGATGTAACCCTCGAGGATCCGCGAGCCCGCGGTCGTCTCGACGCCACGCGTGCAGACCAGGTCCTTGAACGCGATCGGCACGCCGTTCGCGCCGCCGTGTTCGACCGTCCGCAGGTACGCGTGCACGTCGTCCTCGCGCGCGAGGTAGGCGGCGTGCAGCTCGGCGCTCGAGGCCTCCCTGCGCTCCACCAGCCCGGCCGCCTCCTCGGCGGTGAGGCGCAGCGTGTCGATCATGCGGGCGGGACGCGGAAGAAGTTGCCGTCGCGGTCGGGCGCGTTCGCAAGGGCCTCCTCGACGGGCAGGCAGGGCCGCGGCTCGTCCTCCGCCCACACGTTGACCAGGTCGAGCGGGTGCGCGGTCGGCGGCACGTCGTCGAGGTCGAGCTCGGCCACCTTGGAGACCGCCTCGAGAATCGCGCCGAGCTGCTCGCCGAAGCGCGCCAGCTCGTCGTCGCTCAGCGAGAGGCGCGCGAGGTGTGCAACGTGCCGAACCTCATCTGGCGAGATAGCCACACCGGAGATCCTTCCTGAAACGCGACGGGCCCCGTTTCGGGGCCCGTTCGGCGGTTACTGCGGGTTCCCGACTACTAGACGGGCTGAACGTTCGACGCCTGCAGGCCCTTATCGCCCTGCACGACCTCGAACTCGACCTTCTGGCCCTCGGTCAGTGACCGGTAGCCCTCCGACTGGATGGCGGTGTGATGCACGAAGACATCGTCGCCACCCTCGCGGGTGATGAAGCCGTAACCCTTCTCATTCGAGAACCATTTCACGGTGCCCTGAGCCAACTGTGTTCCTCCCTTGATGCAATGAAACGACGGCCCGGGCACCGAGCCGCCGAACTGACTACGAAGCCCGCACACCATAGCCGATCAAAACGGGAACGCAACCTCGCCGGACCGGAACTTCGACGCGCGCACGGCGTTCTCGAGGAGCATTGCGATCGTCATCGGGCCGACTCCTCCCGGTACGGGAGTCATCCGGCCGGCGACCTGGTTCGCGGAGGGGTCGACGTCGCCGTAGAGCCCGGCGTCACTCCGGTTCATGCCCACGTCCACGACCGTTGCTCCCTCCTTGACCCCGCCGGGGCCGATCAGTCGGTCGCTGCCAACGGCGACGACGAGCACGTCCGCCTCCCGCGTCCGCGCCTCGAGGTCGACCGTCCGCGAATGGCAGACGGTCACGGTGGCGTTCGCGGCGAGGAGAAGCAGCCCCACCGGCTTGCCGACGATCACGCTCCGTCCGACGACGACGGCGCGCGCGCCCTCGAGCGGGACGTCGTACTCGGCGAGCAGCCGCATGATCCCGAGCGGCGTGGCCGGCACATGCCCGGGGCGGCCGAGGTAGAGAAGGCCGGCATTCACCGGGTGCAGGCCGTCGACGTCCTTGACCGGGTCGATCGTGCGAACGATCGCCTTCTCGTCGAGATGCTTCGGCAGCGGCAGCTGGACGAGCATGCCGTCGATCGCGTCGTCGGCGTTCAGCTCCTCGACGGTGCGCGCCACCTCGTCCTGCGGCGTGTCCGAGGGCAGCCGGATGTCGCGCGCCTCGATGCCGACCTCGTCGAGCGCCTTGTGCTTCAGCCGGATGTAGATCTCCGAAGCCGGGTCGTCGCCGACCAGCACCGTGGCGAGGCCGACTCGCCCTCGGCGCGCGACTTCGTCCTTCAGCTCGGCGCGAATCCGCTCGGCGAGCGCCCTGCCGTCCATCAACATCGCCACAGGCGCGAAACGTTAGCCTGAGGCCGATGGAGACCGAGGTGGCATCCCCCGGCGCCGAGGCCGAGGACCGCAGCCCCTATGCCGGGGTTCTGCGCTACTACGAGCTCGCCAAGCGGGCGGAGTGGCAGGTGCGCGACCTCCCGTGGGGCGAGCTGCCGCCGATTCCCGAGTACACGGGCTCACCGAAGAAGCTCGCCCGCCGCCGGGACATGTGGCGGTCGGTCATCACGCAGCAGCTCCAGGCCGACGAGCTCGCGGTGCAGATGTCGGCGCAGCTCTTCACGCTCGCCCCCGACCCGGAGGCGAAGCTCTACTACACGACGATGGTGCAGGACGAGGCGCGCCATACGGAGGCGTGGCTCAAGCTCATCGACGAGGCCGGCGGCCGCGGCGAGCGCGACCCGTACCTCGACCAGCTCGTCGACCTGACGCTGAACGCCGAGACGCTCGAGGAGAAGATCTTCCAGATCCAGGTCTTCTTCGAGCGGCTGATCATCCCGCGGTTCCGCATGATCGCCCGCAACTCGCGCGGCACCGTCCTCGAGGACATGTGCAACCGGCTCACGATCGACGACGGCATCCACCACCGCTCGGGCGTCGCCTACGAGCGTGTGCTGCTGGCGAATGCCGACAAGAAGACGAAGAAGAGCCTCGTCGCGGCCGGCGAGCGGCTCATCCCGATCTTCGTCAAGCATGCGCTCTGGCGGCCCCGGGAGCGGGAGGTGATCGGGCGGCTCATGTACGACACGGACGTGCGCATGCTGCGCCAGGACATCGAGCACGGGATCCGGCTCGCCAAGTCGTTCGGTCTCGACGTCTCGGACGTCCACATTCCGCTGTAGGGGCTGTCTCCGCGAAGCGGGGGCTGTCCCGACGCATCTGTCCTTAAGCTGCGCCGTCATGGAGCTCCGCCGCTGGCCCCGCAAGAACGACGCCGAGTCGATTCGCACCCGCCAGGAGGCGCTCGCCGCCCTGACCAACGGGCCCGTCTTCGCGCACGACCTCGAGCCGTTCACCGGCGCGACCGAGGCGCTGACCGGCGTGTCCGTCGTCCCGACGGCTGTTGTGGGGCCGGTCGACGTCGAGCTCGGCGAGTACGAGCTGGAGGAGCCGGACGGTTCGCTGGCCGAGAAAGGGCGGAACCGCGAGGGCGTCTACGTCCCGCTCGCGAATACCGAGGGCGGCCTGGCGATCTCGCTCTACCGCGGCGCCCGCGCGGTCGGCGAGTCGGGCGGGTTCCGCACGTACGTGCTGCGCGACCGGATGACCCGCGCCTCGGCCTTCCTGTTCGACGGCGCGGGCCAGGCCGCCGCCTTCGCGCGCTGGATCGAGGGGCAGGTGCCCGCGATGCGGGAATGGCTCGGGCAGGGGCACGTCGAGGGCCTGTCCCGCCACTCGCGCCTGCGTGAGATCGAGACGCACGTCCTCGGCCCCGTGTGCCACGTCATGTACGCGTACACGACCGGCGACGCGGTCGGGCTCAACATGGTCACGCGCAACTCGTTCGCGCTCAACGAGGTCTTCGTCCGTGAGCGCTCGCCGGTGCCGCCGCGGCGCTCGGTGCTCGAGGGGAACATGGGCGGAGACAAGAAGCCGTCACACCGCTACTTCGAGCGCGGCGGCCACGGCAAGACCGTGATCGCCGAGACGACGCTGACCGACGAGGCGGTCCGCCGCGTGCTGCGGACGTCGATCGACGATCTCCAGGATCTCGCCTTCGTCGGCACGCACGGCGCCGTGGCGTCCGGGATGCAGTCCATCGCGTTCACGCCGGCCACGGCGATCGCGGCGATCTTCATCGCCACGGGCCAGGACGTCGGCATGGTCGGCACGAGCTCGATGGCCCACGGCACCGCCTACCGCGTCGCGGACGGCCTGCAGGTCGCGATCCGGCTGCCCGGGCTCGAGGTCGCGACGGTCGGCGGCGGGACGGCCTACCCGTACGCGCGCAGCTGGCTCCGTCTGATGGGGTGCGACGGCGGCGGCAAGGTGTACCGCCTCGCCCAGATCGTCGCCGCCGCGACGCTCTGCCTCGAGATCTCCGCCTCGGCCGCGATGGCGACCGCCGGGTCGGAGAACTTCTTCCAGGCGCACTTCGAGCGCGGCGGCGTGCGCTGAGCCTAGCGGCCGGCTCTACCTGACCTTGTAGGTCGTCGTCGCCGGCACGTAGCCGGTCTTGATCGCGCGGAACAGGATCGAGACGCCCTTCCTGGCGCGGATGGTGTACGTCACCGAGCCGCGCCTGTTCGTGCGCTTCGCACGCAGCTTCAGACCCTTTCCGGTCACGCGGACGGCCGCGCCGCCGACGGGCTGGTTCGTGAAGTTCGTCACCTTGACGATCACGTTCGAGCGGCGGCCGGCCTGCGGGAAGCCGACGAGCTGGATCCGCATCTTCGAGGCAAACCCGATCTTCTGGGCGGGCGAGTAATCGCCCTGGTTGCGGTCGGCATCCACGGCGGCGACGCGCCAGTAGAGCGTCCCGCCGTTCAGGTACTGGGTCTGCGTCATCGGCGGCGCATAGGACGTGTTGTCCGTGCGGATGTCCTCGACGACCGTGCCGAAGTCCTCCGTTTGCGAGACCTGGACGCGGTATTCCTTGGTACCGGCCTTCGGCTCCCACGAGAGCAGCAGGTGGTCCTTCGCGAGCTCGGAATGTGCGCCACCCGGCTCGCCGATCGTGCGCGTGAAGGCCATGTCGCCCGAGAACGGCCCCGGCACCGTTGCGCCGGCCGTGGCCTTCGGGAACTCGGCGCGCACCTTCCAGTGGAACAGGCCGGTTCCGGTCATCGCGATTGCCGTCAGGGCGGGCATGCGGAGGCCGTTGACATCCTTGTGCGTGCCGTCCGGCAGGTCGACCGACACGTCGTACGAGACCGCGCCGGTGACCGGCGCCCACGTCCACGTGGGCACCTGATCGCCGCTCGTCGGGTTCGTCGCGTTCGGGACCGGCGCCGGCAGCGAGCGCCGGAACGTGCCGGTCCCTGACCACGTGAGCCCGACCTGGTTCTCGTCGTTCGCCCGGACGCGCCAGTACAGGACGGTGTCGGCCGGGTAGGTTTGCGTCGGCGTGTAGCTCGTCGAGTCGGTGACGGTGTCCTCGATTGGCGTCCCGAAGCTCGGGTCCTGCGCGACCTGGATGCGGTAGTTCCTCGCGGCCTCGACGCTCGACCACTGGAACGTCGGCTGGCCGGAGATCGTCGACGCCTCGGCCGGCCCGAGCAGCGTCGGCGGCGTCGAGGCCTTGATGAAGTTCTGCGGGTTCGCGCTGAGGGGGCCGATGTCGACACCACTGCCGTTTGCCAGGGTCGCCGGAAGTACCGCCCAGTAGTAGAACGTGGCCTCGTCCGTGTACGTGGTGGCGGCCGTGCCCGTGCGAGGCGCGTACGCCGGCAGCTGGGTGAACGCGTAGTCGACGATGTTGGTGAAGGACGCATCCTTCGAGACGAGCACGAAGTAGCTCGCCCGCCCCTGGAGCGGCTTCCAGGTGAAGAAGGGCATGCGCGTCGTCGACGTGCCGGTCTGCGGGAGCAGGTAGTCGCTCGCGGCCGGGTTGCACGGGGCCGTGCACGGGTCGGCCGTCGGCGGGCCGCTCCATGTGAAGGCCTGGCCGCCCCCGGCGAGGTAGGTGTAGTCGCCGTACACGTCACTGCCCGACGAGTCGCGGTCCGATCGTGCCCGAACACGGACGCAGTAGGAGTGGCCGGCGACGAGCTGCGGCCCGTCCGACGCGACCGCGTGCGCATCGGGGTAGGGCTTGACGCTCACGGGGGGTCCGAGCGGCGTCCACGCCGTCGTCGCCGTCACGGAGAGCCAGTGCTCACTGGGGCTCGACCAGTTGCACACGCTCAGCTGGAACGGGACGACGTCGACCAGGTAGCTCGCGGCGCCGGGTACCGGGTCCCACCGGACGATCGGTACCTTGCTCGAATACGCTGGGCCGGCGACCTGCGCGTTGTCGGAGGTGTCGACCATGCGCAGGTTCTTGATGCTCGGCGCGGTGACGGGCGGCACGTTGTCGAACGTCTTCGTGAACGAGGGCCCGACGTTCCAGACGCCTGCGTTGCCGTCGGGGTCGATCGCCCGCACGCGCCAGTAGAAGACGTTGTCCTTGAGCACGAAGGTCGGCGAGAGCGTCGTGGCGATCGTCGTGCCGGCGCAGCAGACCTTCGAGCCGGGCACGAAGTCGGCCGTCGGGTTGACCTCGACCTCGTAGCGCGCCGCGCCGGGCACGGCCGTCCACGAGAACTGCGGGTCGAAGACCTCGGGCGTCGCGACCAGGTCCTGGACGCTCGGCGTGGTCGCAGAGGGCCAGCCCCACGAGAAGGCGGCGACCGACGACATGGTGCCCTTGTTCCCGCGCGCGTCCACCGGCGTGATCCCCCAGTAGTACGCGCCCGGTGCAAACACGGACGGGCTCGTCAAGGTCGTCGCGGCCGTCGTCACGGGCAAGCTCGAGCCGGGGTCGTGCAGCACGAGCGAGCCGAGCGCCGGGTCGGTCGCGATCGATACCAGGTACGAGGACGCGTAGGGCACGGGGCCCCATGAGAGACTCAGCGGGTTGGCGGGGAACGAGAGCCCGGCGCCCGTGACCGGCGTCTGGAGCGTCGCGGCGCCCGTCCAGGCGTGATTCCACTGCTGGGGCGTCGTCCACGGCGAGACCGCGCCCGCCTTCGTGATCCCGCGGACGCGCCAGTAGTAGGTGCCGTTCGGGATCGTCCGCTTCAGCGTCGCGCGTGTGTTCCGGGTGGTGAAGTGGTCTTCGTTCTGGCCGATGACCGGCGAGTTGAAGCCGTTGTCGGCGGCGACCTGGAACTCGTAGTGGTCGGCGTTCGCAACCGGCGCCCAGCCGAACACCGGGATGGTCTGCGACGCGGCGCCGGGCGCCGGCATCAGCGGCTTCGGGGTCGCGAGCGTCGCGGTGTGGGCCGACGTGACCATCACGAGCGCGGCGGCGGCGAAGAAGAGTGCGAGCGGCGTGCGTATTTGCATGGCGAGGACTCAGCACGGACGGCCTTGCGTCCGTGCGGCTGCTCTGGTGATCGAACGCCGCGCTCCGCGCGACCATCCCTAGTTCGAGGGGGTCCGCCAGCCTCTGAACGCGTCGAGCAGCGCCGCGCGCATCTCCGGATCGAGGTCGCCCTCGTCCAGCCGGCCGCTCAGCTCGACCGTCATGCGCAGCTGCTCGACGTACCGGGTGCACGGCCCGCACGAGGCGATGTGCTGCTCGAACCGTCGCCGGTCCTGTTCCGAGAGGGCACCCTCGAAGTAATCGGTTACGAGCTCCACGAGCTCGATGCACACCATCTCGTCGCCGGCGGTCGCGGTCACATCCACTCCAGTCCGATTTCTTACGAAAGCGTTACGCGGCTTCGGCCAGGTACTCGTCGAGCGCCGCCCGCACCTTGCTGCGGGCGCGGTGCAGGAGGACGCGCTGGTTGCCATCGGAGAGGTCGAGCTCCTCGCGCACCTCCTCGCTGCTCCAGCCCTCGACGTCGCGCAGCGAGATCACCGCGCGCTGTACGGGCGGCAGCATGTCGATCGCGTCCGAGATCACGCGCCGCGCCTCGGCGCCCAGCAGCCGCTGCTCGGGCAGCTCGCCCCACGACCGCGGTGAGGAGGCCCAGTGGCCGGGCCAGCGCGGGTCGCTCGCGGGCAGGAAGCGGTCGGGGTCGACCGACGGCTCGTCCTGGCCGAGCTCGGCCGCCGCCAACGAGGAGAACGGGATGCTGCGCGCCTCGCGCACGGCCCGCGTCTTCGCGCGGTTCGTGAGGATGCGGAAGATCCAGGTCTTCAGCGACGAGCGGCCCTCGAAGCGGTCGATGCCGGCGAGCACACCCAGCCAGGTCTCCTGAACCACCTCCTCGGCAACCGCACGTGTCGAGACGAAGAGGAGCGCGACCCGCAGCAGGGAGGCGCTGTAGCGGTCGACGAGCTCCATGAAGGCGTCCTCGTCGTGGGCGCGCAGGCGCGCGATCAGGCGCTGCTCTTCCGCGTCCACCGGACGCTGCGGCACGACTCC
>DASTZE010000016.1:0-4633 GCA_035764425.1 Gaiellaceae bacterium | reverse complement strand
GCTGTGGCTCCGAAGGCAGCCATCGCCTAGCGGTCCTCGCAGCCGCGCGCCGAGGGGATCGCTTCGTTGAACATGCCGTGGAGGGTCGCGATGCCGTCGCCTTTCGAGCGTGCGGCCATGACGAGAACGCCCCTGGTGCTGCGCTCTACTGACCAGGAGGCCCAGCTGCAGCAGTCGTTCTCGACGGCGACGAGTGCTTGCAGTTCCTGCTCGACCGCGGGGTGATTCTTGAAGGTGAGCCGCAGACCATCTTCGGTCTTCTCGCGGGCGATGCCGAAGTTCGTGCCGACGTCGATCCACCGTTCGCGCTGGCTCTTCAGGTCGGTGTCGGAGAGCGTGCAGCGACGAGTTCGCCGAGCTCCCGCTCGGCTGTCAGGTCGATGTGATCAATGGCCACGGTTGCTCCCTTCGCTGGTATCGATGACGCCGAGGAGCAAGAGTGCTTCTTCAAGTCGACTTGATGTCAAGTGCATGACCAGACGTTCTGAACGGCGTAAATCTCGCAGTGCGGGGCACGTGCGATCGGCGTCACCGCTTGTGCGCCTGCCCGTCGACGCGATGCTGTTGCTCACACGTCCCGCGACCTGCGAACCGACAACGTCGAGCGCAACGCGGTGCGCGTCGGGACGGTGGCGCTTCAGGACGAAGGGTGCCGGGTTTTAGAGCCCTCTGACGGACTCGAACCGTCGACCCCCTCCTTACCGTTTCACGTCGAACCCATCCTCGTCGGCTCGATGTGTTCGGGAAGACCGAAGCGGCCGGGCAGCGCGGGGTCGGCGAAGAAGGTGATCTCGTCGACCTTGCCGCCGCCCAAGGTGAGCACGATCATGCCCCAGGGCTGCGAGCGCAGGTAGCAGCCGAAGGCCGGCTGGCCGTTGGCGCGGGTCGGGCGTACCTGTAGCGGGGCGCCGCGGACCTCGGCGCCGTGGTCGAGGTACACGCCGATCGCTTCGTGTCCGATGAGCTCGCCCGGTTGCGGCGGCATGGTCACACGAGCGTCGGAGCTCAGCAGCGTCAGGAGGCGCGCCGTGTCGCCGGCTTCGAAGGCGTCGCTGAAGGTGGCGAGCAGGTTCCGTTCCGTCGGCGAGTCGGGCAGCGGCGCTTGCTCGCGTTCGACGGTGTACGAGTCGAGCGTTGCGCGTGCGCGTTGGAGCGCGGCCTTGACCGATTGCCGCGTCGTCTCGAGGATCGAGGCGGCTTCGTCGGTGGGGAAGCCGAGCACGTCGCGCAGCACGAGCGCTGCGCGCTGCTTCGCAGGCAGCTGCTGCAGCGCGACGATGAACGAGAGCTGGATCGCTTCGCGCTGCTCGTAGCGTGCGTCAGGTCCGGGAGCGGGATCCGGAAGCGCGCTGTCCGCGTAAGGCTCGAGCCAGCTGGGCTCGACGGCGCGGCGGGTTCTTGACGGTCTCATGGTCTTCTCCGTGGCGGGGCGGCGCCCGCGTTCGCGAATTGCGTTGAGACTCCGGTTGGTTGCGATCCGGTAGAGCCAGGAGCGCAGCGACGCCCGCTCCTCGAAGCCGTCGAGCCCGCGCCAGGCGGCGAGCAGTGTTTCCTGGACGAGATCCTCGGCGTCCTGCACGGACCCGAGTAGCCGGTAGCAATGCAGCTGAAGCTCGCGCCGGAACGGCTCGACCAGCGTCGCGAAAGCACGCTCGTCACCTGTCTTGGCCCGCTCGAGATCGACGGTCATCGGATCAATGACACCACGTCGGTCGGAAACGGACCGGCGGTCCGTTTCGCGGCATCGCGGTGTCTTTGACGTCCGAAGAACCGCGAATCGGAGATGAGCTGATGCAGAGGCAACGTTGGGTGTGGTGGCCGCGGCGCGTGAGCAGCGCGCTCGCACGTGTATTCGCCGTTTGGCGTACGGGCCTGCCGAGGCCTGTCCTCGTTCTTCAGGGCGGGAGCGCGCTCAACTACTTCGGCTCCGGACTGATCCTTCCCTTCGAGATCATCTACCTCCACCTGGTCCGGGGCTTCTCGACGGCGACCGCGGGGCTGGTGCTGGCGACGGTCATGGGCACGGCCGCGGTGGTAACGCTCCCGTCGGGTGCGCTCCTCGATCGTTTCAGTCCGAAACGGCTCCTGATTGCGGGCAATGTTGTGAACGCCATCGGCTACGGGGGCCTGGCGTTTGTCGACCGTCCTTGGCAAGGCTTCGTCTGCGCGGCCGTCGGCGGTGCCGGCTTCGGATTCGTAGGAACCGCCGGCCAAGTCCTGACGATGACCCTGGTCCCGGCGGAGCAGCGCGCTGCGTCGACCGCGCTCCGACGAATCGCGGGCAACTTCGGTCTCGGCCTCGGCGCGACGGTTGGAGGCTTCATCGTCGCGGCCACCCACCATCACCTCCAGGCGTTCCAGGCCCTCTACCTCTTCGACGCAGTCACGTTCGTCGTCTTCGCGCTGGTTGTGTTCGTCTGGATCCCCGATCCTGGCCTCGCGGATGCTCCGTCGGCGAGCGAGGGCGCACGGGGTTTCCTGGCTGTTGCTCGGGATCGGCTCTTGCTCGCCTTGATCGCGGGCAACCTCGCCCTCGTGATGATCGGCGGCGCGTTCTTCTCCTTCATCCTCCCGCCGTTCGCACAGGCGCATACACCTGTCGGGCCCGCTGGGATCGGTGTCGTCGTCTTCATCAACACCTTCTTCATCGTCGTAGCGCAGGTACCGGCGACACGGGTCGTGGCGCGGATGCGCCGCACTCACGCGTTGTTCGCCACCAGCGCCATATTCGCGGTCGGCCTGCTCGCGGTCCTGCTCGCAACGCTCACGCACTCGACGCTCGCCGCTACCACCGTCTTGGCCGGCGTCGCGATCCTGATCGCAATCGCTGAGTGTGGCCAGTTCATCGTGCTCGGCCCGCTAGTCGCGGAAATCGCGCCGCCGCATCTGCTCGGCCGCTACATGTCGCTCTACCAGCTCAGCTTCATGGCCGGCGTGGCACTCGGCCCTGCGGTCGGCGGCGTGCTGCTCACAACGTCGCCCGACGCCATCTGGTGGGGCGGCGCCCTGGCGATGGCACTGACGGGAGCCGGCTTCCTTCGACTCGGAGACCGGATACCCGACCCCCTCTTGCCGACGGAATCCCCGCCGCTACAGGCCGCGTCAGAGGCCACCTGATGCGCCGAGGGATGTCGGAAACGTGATCCTCTGACCGGGCGCCCAGGGATTTCTCGCCTGCCCGCTGACCCCATCCCCACCCGCGATACAGCACAGACAACGCGAAATCGCGATTAGAAGGGCTTGTGGAGGCCACTGACGGACTCCGCCTTGCACGCGTCTGGTTCGCACCGCGTGCCAAGGTGCTGTCAGGACTGGCTCCAACGGCAGGACGCAGAGGTGAGCAACCTGGCATGCCGGCGGCGATAGCGATCAAGCCGGACCCCTACTTCGCTCGTCGGGTCGTTTCGAAGGGCTGTGCGTCGCACGCCAGATCTGCAAGAAAGGCTTCAGTCCGCGAAGTCCGCCGGCGAGCGCAGCTTCAGGATCTCGCCGAACGTGTCCCCGACGGTCGCCATGACGTTGACCATCCGGAAGTCGCGGTCGACCGAGCCGGTGATCGACCCGACCTTCTCCCGGAGCACGAGCTTCACGAGCAGATCGCGCTCGGCGTCCACGCTCGTCGCCGCGGCCTTCTCGGCTGCGGTCGCTTTCGCGTTGATGAACGTCGTCGCACCCGCCTCGTCCATCGTGATCCCGCTCATGCCCCGGGCGAGCTTGCGGACCACGCCCTCCGAGAGCGTGATGTCGACGTGGGTGACGGGATTGGTCGCCTCTTTTCCGGCAGCGGGGTTGATACCTGTGCGCTCGTGGATGGTCAGCTTCATCACCTTCGACCAGAACGGAAGGACGTCCTTGAACTTCAGCCCGGCAGCCACGCCGCCGAACCGGGTGCGGAGCTCCAGTGAAGTCCACTCGCCCGGCGCACGCACGAGGCCGACGTACATGGGGTGAAGGTTGAGCCCGAGCGACCAAGCGTCCTCGAACCGATCGGACGCCGCCTTGATCGCCTGCTGACGCGGTGTCAGCGCCGAAGGGCCGGTCGCGGGCGCGGGCGTGAAAGTCGCCCCCGTGAACGCGAATTTCGCACCGAGGATGCGGCGCGGCACGACCTCGAAATGAGCCGCGTTCTTGAGCTTGAGGTCCGTCGACATCTTCTTAAACGTGTTCTCGTCGATGTCGATGTAGCCCTTGTCGCCGACGTCGCTGTTCCCCGCGTGCATCGCTTCGTGGATGACGGTGACGATCGATTCGTTGTCATCTGGGTTGTCGATCGTGTCGGGCGACACGGCGAGCTGATCGAAGTTGGTGAGTCCGCCGAGAGCGACTTCGAAGTTGTAGCCCGAGCGGTCGGTGACGAGCTTGTTGTGCGCTTTCAGGAAGTTCATACGGGTGCGGGCATTCGCGTACTTGTTGCGCGCGGCCGTGACCTTGGCGGTGCCGAACACCTGCGCGATGCTCCCGTTCTCGGCGCCCGTCGCGATGCGGTCGAACACTTTGTTGGCGTTGTCGACGAGCTTTTGGATGTTTGCCGCGTCGGCCGAGCCCGGCCGCGGGCCGGTGTCGATCAGCAATGGATCGCCGAGCGCAGCCGCGGGCCAGACTGCGCGGACTGCTTCGAGCCAGCGCTTGTTCC
>DASTZE010000015.1:0-12947 GCA_035764425.1 Gaiellaceae bacterium | reverse complement strand
TTGTGACCATCGGCCCGCAGACAACCCAGGCCGCCCGTGCGGCGGGCCTCACGGTGGCAGCCCAGGCGGAGCGCCCGGACGTCGACGCGCTCACCGCCGCGGTGGCGTCGGCGGCGCGGTAACGTCGCCGCCTTGGTCATTACGTTCCTGACCGACTTCGGGCTGGAGGACGAGTTCGTCGGCGTCTGCCACGGCGTGATCGAGGGCATCGCGCCGGGCACGCGCGTGATCGACATCAACCACGGCATCCGCCCGCAGGACGTGGTGCAGGGCGCGCTCAGCCTGGCGAACGCGCTGCCGTACATGCCGGCCGGCGTTCATCTGGCCGTGGTCGATCCCGAGGTCGGCGGCGACCGCCGAGCGGTCGCGCTGCGCGGTATGGACGGCCGGCTGTACGTCGGCCCGGACAACGGCCTGCTCGTGCTCGCGGCCGAGCGGCTCGGCGGGATCGACGCCGCGCACGAATTGACCAACCGCGAGCTCTGGCTCGCGGCGGTTTCGTGGACGTTCCACGCCCGCGACATCTTCTCGCCGGTCGCCGCCCACCTGGCCGCCGGGCGGCCGCTCGAGGATGTCGGCCCGGCCGTGGACTCGTCCACGCTCGTGCGCGTGGACCTGCCGAGGCCGACCGTCCGTGAGGGCCTGATCGTCGCCCGCTGCGTCGCCGTCGACCGCTTCGGCAATGTCGAGCTCAACGCGCGCGTCGAGGATCTCGACGCCGCGGCGATCAAGCTCGGCACCCGCATCGAGGTCGAGCTCGCCCGCGAGCGCTACTACGCGGTCGCGGCGGCGACCTTCTCGGACGTCAGCGACGGGGAGGTGGTCGTCTACGAGGACGCGTACGGCAGCGTGGCGATCGCCATCTCGCGCGGGAGCGCGGCCGACACGTTCGTGATCGCGCCCGGCGACCGGGTCGCGCTACGCGTGCTCTGACGCGCTTCCCGCATTCTTCGGGGCGCGCGGTTGAGTTCGTCCGTGGGCTGCGCTACGGTCGGCGCACAAGAACGTTCGTGGCGCGGTAGCACCGGCCCGGACGTTCTTTTTTTGCCGTCAGCAGTTCAGGCAGCGCTTGATGCAATTGCAACCTGAGCGCATACTGGGCCGATGCCGCTCCCCTGGGAGGACGGCCAGGACGACCGGCGCGGGTGGGACCGGGCCTCGATCGCCAACCGCAGCGCGAAGCCGTACCGGCCGAAGATCTCGCAGAAGGATCTGACACTGCCGAACGAGGCGAACAAGCTCCGCGCGCTCGCGCTCTGCTCGGTCTGCGCGTTTGCCATGACCGTGCTCTACGTGCTGATTCCCCTGTACATCGCCGCCGCGTTCCTGGACGTCAGGGCGTGGGCTCCGGTCATCCTGGCGGTCGCGTTCGTCGGGCTGACCGCCTTCCTCTTCTACGTCTCGGTGCGCGAGGACCGCGAGCTCCGAGAGCTCGCGCGGGACCTCTAGCCCGGTTCGTCGTAGAGTCTCGCCTCCCGACCGGAGAGGAGAGCGCCAAATGCCGTACGTCCTGTCGACCGCGTGGATCGTCCCTGGCAAGAAGCAGCGCCTGCAGGAGTGGTACGCGGAGCTCGAGCGCCGCCGAGACGAGGCCTTCCAGACGCTGGACAACGAGGGCGTGCGGCAGGAGGTCGCCTTCATCCTTCCGAGCGAGCACGGCGACCTGCTGGCCGTGTTCATCGAGGTCGACGACATGGAGTCGGCGAACGAGGCGTTTTTCTCCTCGCCGTTCGAGATCGACCACCAGCACCGAGAGGTGATGGACGAGTGCACGGTCGGCGGCTCCGAGGGTCGCGTCTACGCCGACCTCATGTACGCGTTCCAGAACCCGAAGACGCCGCTGCCCGGCTGAGGGGGGAGGCCGAACAACCGCTGAGTCGAGCGCCACTCCGCCAAGCCCCCTAGGCCTCGAGCCAGTCCGGATCGGTCCGCGGGACCGAGGCGACGAGACGAGCCGTGTACGGGTGGCTCGGCGCGTCCAGCACCCGCTCCACCGGCCCGGACTCGACGACCTCGCCGTCGTACAGAACGTAGACGCGCTCGGCGACCTGCCTGACCACGGCGAGGTCGTGGGTGATGAAGAGGTACGCAAGCCCGAGCTCCGCACGGAGCGCCGCGAACAGGTTGAGGATCTGCGCCTGCACGGACACGTCGAGCGCTGAGACGGGCTCGTCACAGACGAGCAGCCGCGGCTGGAGCGCGAGCGCCCGGGCGACCGCGACCCGCTGCCGCTCGCCGCCCGACAGCGCCACCGGCTTGCGAGCCGCGTAGTGCGTCGGCAGGCCGACACGCGCGAGCAGGTCGGCCTCGGTCGTCCGCGAGTCGGGCCCCACGGACAGCGCCTCGCGCAGCGTCGCCCCGACCGTCATCACCGGGTTGAGCGACGAGTACGGATCCTGGAAGACCATCTGCACGCGCCGGCGGATCGCCCGGCGCTGGTCCGACTCGAGGCGCGAGTAGTCGGAAGCCTCGATCCCGTCGATCAACACACTGCCGTCAGTCGGCGTCTCGAGCCCGACGATGCACCGGGCGAGCGTCGTCTTGCCCGACCCGGACTCGCCGACCAGGCCCACGCTCTCGCCCGCGCCGACCTCGATCGACACGCCCTTCAGCGCCGCGACCTCGTCCTGTCCCCGGCGCCGGGCGAAGCGCTTCCGCAAACGAGTCGCGGTCACCAGCGCCTCACGCACCCTGGCGGCGCTCGGCTCGTCCGGCGGCACGGCCTCCTCGACCGCCCGGTGCTGCTCCTCGAGCTCGGGCCGGATGTCGTCCAGGCGGACGCACGCCGAGAGCCTCCCCGGGGCGACGTGGCGAAGCGGCGGATCGCCCTCCATGCACGCCGGCGCGGCCCACGCGCAGCGCGTGACGAACGGGCAGCAGCCGGACACCGCGTCAGGGAAGGGCACGGAGCCCTCGACGACGGCCAGTTCGCCGAGCTTCCGCTCGACCGACGGCTCCGACAGGAGCAGGCCGAGTGAGTACGGATGGAGAGGCTCCTCTTCGAGCGCGGCGCCCGGGGCGACCTCGAGCACCGAGCCGGCGTAGAGGACGTAGATGCGCCGGCAAATCGAGAACGCGACCCGCAGGTCGTGCGTGATCAGCACGAGCCCCATCCCCCGCGCCTCCTGGATCCGCGCCAGCAGGGCCAGGATCTCGCGCTGCGTGGTGACGTCGAGGGCAGTGGTCGGCTCGTCGGCGACGAGGATGTCCGGGTCGCTGGCGAGCGCGGCGGCCAGTGCGACGCGCTGGAGCATCCCACCGGAGAGCTGGAACGGGTAGCGGCCGGCCACCGCCGGATCCCGGATGCCGACTTCGGCCAGGCGACGGACCGCCTCCTCGCGGGTTCGGACGGCGGCGGTCTCCACGACCTGCACGCCGACGCGGAGCAGCGGGTTGAGCATGGTGAACGGGTCCTGCAGCAGCAGCGAGATCTCGCGTCCGCGGATGCGCCTGAGCGAGCGCTCCGGCAGCCCGAGCGTCTCCCGGGCGTTGACGCGCACCGAGCCGCTCGCGTGGACGCCCGAGGGAAGGAGGCCTACGAGCGCCTTTGCCGTCAACGACTTGCCGCTGCCCGACTCACCGACGACGCCGACGGTTTCGCCGGTCGCGACATCGAGGTCGAGCGTGCGGACGATCGTGCGCACGCCCTCAGGCAGGCGCGCCTCGACGCGCAGCGCCTCGGCCGAGAGGACAGGCACGGCCTCGCTCACCGCGCCCGCCCCCGGTCGGCGAGGTTCTCGGAGAGGAAGTCGCCCAGGATGTTCACGCTGACGGCTACCAGCACGATCGCGATCCCCGGAGCCAGCGCCGCCTCGGGCACGTCGAGCAGGAGGTTCCGGCTGTCGGAGAGCATCCGCCCCCAGTCGGCGGTGCCGGGGCCAACACCGAGCCCGAGGAAGGACAACGACGCCAGCGAGACGATCGCGAAGGCGAAGGTCAGGAACGCGTTCGCGAGCGCGATCGGTAGGACGTTCGGCCAGACGTGGCGCGCCATGATCCTGCGGTCGGAGAGCCCGAGCAAGCGGGCGGCCTCCACGTAGGGGCGGTTGCGCTGCTCGAGCGTCGCGGCTCGCACGATGCGCGTGTCGACGGGTGAGAAGAGCACGAGCAGCAAACCGACGGCCAGCCAGTAGCCGCCGCCGAGGACACCGACGACGACGATCGCGATCAGTAGCGCAGGGAGTGCGTAGACGAAGTCGACGAGGCGGGAGATCACGGTGTCCGAGGTGCCGCCCCGGTAGCCGGCGAGCACGCCGAAGAAGTTCCCGATCAGCATGGCGCCGAACGCGATCAGCGCCGGGCCGAGGATCGCGGTGCGCGCGCCGATGATCGTCCGCGACAGGATGTCGCGCCCGAGCTCGTCGGTGCCGAGGAGGTGGTTGCGGCTCGGGCCCGCCAGCGACGCGAACAGGTCCTGCTCGTTCGGGTCGTGCGGCGCGATCCAGGGGCCGAACACGGCGCACACGAGCCCCACCAGCAGCACGATCCCGGCCAGCACCACGGGGATCGAGATGCGGCGGCGCCGCGCCCGGGTCGGGGCCTGTGCGCGCTCGTAGCTCGCGGCGGCGAGGTCGCTCACGCCTTGACCTTCTCGAACGTGACCCGGGGGTCGACCATGACGTAGACCAGGTCGCTGATCAGGTTGATGAGCACGACCAGCGTGGCGATGAGCATCGCGATCGCCTGCACGACCGGGATGTCGAGGTTCGTGACCGAGTCGACCAGGAGCGAGCCGAGCCCGGGCAGCGCGAACGTGACCTCGACGAGCACGGTGCCGGCGAGCATGTACGCGAGCAGCAGGCCGGCCGCCGTGACGATCGGGAGCAGGCTGTTGCGGAGGGCGTAATGGGTCAGGACGCGCTGGCGGGGAATGCCGCGCGCGAGCGCGAAGGTGACGTAGTCCTGCTCGAGCGACTGGATGACCGCCGCGCGCGTGATCTTCACGATCAGCCCGATCCCGGTCAGCGCGAGGGCGAACGCCGGGAGCGCGAGGTGCTGGAGCCGGCCGGTGAAGCCGCTGCCCTGGCCGAAGACCGGGAACCAGCCGAACTCGACGGCGAAGACGTAGAGCAGCAGGATCCCGGTCGCGAATGCCGGTGCGCTCACGCCCAGCACGCTCACCGCGACGACTCCGCGGTCGGCAGCCGACCGCCGCCGCACCGCGGCCAGGATGCCGAGCGGGACACCGATGATCATGGTCAGGATGAAGGCGAAGCCGCCGAGCTGGAGCGTCAGGACGAAGCGCTCGCGGATGACGTCGACGACCGGCTCGTTGGTGCGGATCGACCGCCCGAAGTCGAACTGGATCGCGGCTTTCGCCCAGTCCAGGTACTGGACGAAGAACGGGTCGTTCAGGTGGTACTGCTCCCGGATGGCCGCGATCGTCGCCGGCGTCGACACACGCGCCCCCAGCAGGATCTGCTCAGGGCTTCCGGGCGCGAGGTAGAGCAGGCTGAAAACGACGAACGAGATTCCGATGAGCAGCACGACCAGGGCGGCGAGCCGCTTCGCGATGAAGAACGCGATGCTCCGAGCGCTCACCCGGACGCGAGGGGTCGGCTCCCCGGGCCCTCAGGCCCGGGGAGCGGAAGACCGGTCAGGCCCTACTTGGCCGAGATCTGGAGCGCCCACGGCGTGTAGAGGTACCACGTGCCCCAGCCGGGGTAGTTCAAGTTGTTCTTGACCGCCATTGCGATGTCCTGGTACCAGATCGGCACGTACGGGACATCGGCCGCCGCCAGTCGGAACGCCTGCTTCAGCGCCGCGGCGCGGGCGGCCGGCGTGCGCGCGTTCTGCTGCCGCGCGAGCAGCGCATCCATCTTCGGCGACTTGTAGTTCGCCGTGTTGAAGTTGTTCTTGACCGCGCCCTTGCTGTCGTAGATGAAGTGCAGCGCGTCAGCCGGGTCGGGGTAGTCCACGCCCCAGCTGATGATCTGGAGACCGAGCGGCTTCGGATGCGCGTAGATGGTCGCGAACCACTGGTCGACCGGCTGCTCCTTGACCGTCAGGTTGATGTTCAGCTTCTTCAGGCTCTGGCTCAGCTGCAGCGCCGCCTTGCCGAGCGTTGCCTCGGCGTCGGGGTACGGGAGCGTCAGGTCGAAGCCGCCGTCGGGGTACTTCGACTTCGCCAGCTCGGCCTTCGCCTTCGCCAGGCTGTACGAGTACTGCGGGAGCGTCTTGTTGAACGCCTTCGCCTGCTTCACCGTCAGGACGTCGCCCCACTGCTCGGGCGGCGGCATCGTCGGCGCGGTCTGTCCGTAGCCGTGCAGGACAGCCTTGACGAGCCCGGCCTTGTCGAACGAGTAGGCGATCGCCCGGCGCACGTGGACGTCGCTCAACGGGCCGTCCTCGCTGTCGAGCGAGAGGTACGCGGTCCGGAGCTCCGGCGCCAGCTGGATGCGGATGCCGGAGAGCTTCTTCCACTGGTCGATCGCGTCCTGCGAGATGCGGAACGTGCCGTCGAGCTCGCCCTGGCGCATCGCGAGGAGGCGCGTGGCGTCGTTGATGATCACCTTCAGGGAGATCGAGCGGACCTTCGGCCGCCCGCCCCAGTAGCCGTCGAAGGCCTTGAGCTCGATGTCCTCGTCGCCCTTGAACTTCGTGAACTGAAACGGACCGGTGCACATCGTCAGCTTCTGCGGCGTGCCGATGTCCTTGAGGTTCTGCTGCCAGTACTTCTTCTCGAGGATGTAGGTGACCGCGACCGCGTAGCGGAAGTAGGGGTCGGGCTGCTTGAGCTTGATGATGACGCGATCGCCCTGCGCCTTGATCGACTTGACCGCGGTGTAGAAGGCGGCGATCTGCGAGCCGGCCTTCGCGCTCGCGGCACGCTGAAGCGAGTAGACGACGTCGGCCGGAGTCAGCGTCGTGCCGTCCCAGAAGTGGACGTTCTTTCGGATCCGATAGACGCGGGTGATGATGTCCGGCGCGCCGAACTTGTCGGCGAGCGCGGGCACGAGCCGCCCGAGGCGGTCGTACTTGACGAGCGTCTCGCAGCCGAGCGACACGACGGTCGCCGTGCCCGAGTCGGCCGAGTGGGTGTACTCGAGGCCTCGGATCGAGGCGCCGATTCCCCAGGTCAGATGCTGCACGTCGCCGGCAGTGGACGCGGTGCGTGCGGACGCCGCCGTGACGAGGGCAAGTGCCGCGCAGCAGATACCGAGGACGAGGGCCGCAGTTCGACGACTGCCGCGGTGGTGGCGGGTGCTCATGGTCGCTCCTCGCTCGCGTGAAGGGATGCGCGAACCTACAACGCTGGATCCAACAGGTCAACGATCCGTCCGGCGCTTTTCCATACGGAAGATTGATAGAAGTCGGGGCGTGCTCGGGCACAACCGCTGGCACCCCGGCGTGGAGCCTCTGAAGACGGTGCGGCCGGGGGAGCTTGTGACCCTCGATGCGCCCCTTGGCAGCGGTGACCAGATCGGTCCGGAGAGCACGTCCGAGAGCCTGCTGGAACTCGATCTGTCCGATGACCTCCTGGTCGGGCCGGTCTATGTCGAGGGCGCCGAGCCGGGCGACGTCCTCGTGGTCGACCTCGTCGCGGTCGAGCCGGAGTCGTTCGGCTTCTCGGCGGTGTTCCCCGGCTTCGGCGTTCTCGCCGACCTCTTCACGGACCCCTTCCTCGTCACGTGGCAGCTCGACCGCGCCTTCGGACGCTCGGACACGCTCCCGGGTTTTCGGATCCCGGCCGACCCGTTTCCCGGCACGATCGGCCTGGCTCCGTCGACCGAGCTGATGGATGCGGTGCGGCGTCGAGAGGACGTGCTCCTCGAGCGGGCCGGCCTCGACCTCTCGGAGTTCACGCCGCGGCCGGTCCCGGCCCATGCGGCCGACGGGCTCGGCACCCTCCCGCCGCGCGAGATCGGCGGGAACCTCGACCTGCGCCAGTTCGTGCAGGGTGCAAGGCTGTTCCTGCCCGTCCACGTGCCGGGCGCCCTGCTGTCGGTCGGCGACTGCCACTACGCGCAGGGCGACGGCGAGGTGTGTGGGTCGGCGATCGAGATCGGCGCGCAGGTGACGCTGCGGCTCGACGTGGTCAGGGGCGGCGCGTGGCGGCCGCGCTTTCCCGCGCTCGAGACGGCGGAGCGCCCGACGCGGAGAGCCTTCGCGACCACGGGCATCCCGCTGACCGACGGCGGTGACAACGAGCTGCTCGACCTCGGCCTCGCCATGCGGCGGGCGCTGCTCGAGATGATCGACTTCCTCGAGGCCGTCCACGGGCTGAGCCGGCAGGCCGCGTACGTGCTGATCAGCGTCGCCGCAGAGGTCCGCATCGCCGAGGCCGTCGACCTGCCGAATGCGCTCGTCTCGGTCGCGCTTCCGGTCGACGTCTTCGAGCGCTACGGCAGCCCGGCGTAGGCGCTCAGGACCTGGCGCGCGGCGTGGCGCCCGAGCTCGAGGTAGTCGAGGCGGAAGCGCTCGTTCGGCGCGTGCACGTTGCCGTCCGGGACGTCAAAACCCGTGATCACGAAGGGGATGCCGCGGGCCTCGAGCGCCGGCGCGACGGGGAGCGAGCCGCCGCTCCGCACGAGGACCGGCCTCGTCCCGACGACCTGCTCGAAGGCCGTCTGGGCGAGCGTGATCGCCGGGCTGTCGGCTGCCGTCAGCGACGCTTCGCACTCGGCGAGCAGGTCGAGGCGCAAGTGTGCGCCGGCCGGCGCCGCGTCCACGAGCAGGCGCTCGAGGCTCGCGCCGATCTGCGCGACAGACTGTCCGTAGGCCAGACGCATCGAGAGGTTGGCCTGGGCGCGCGCCGGCACGATCGTCTTCATCAGGTGCGGGGAGCCGCCCTCGATCCCGTTCACGTCGAGCGACGTCTCGGCCCACGTACGGCGGTAGAAGTCCGCGGCAGCGCGAGGGTCGGCGGGGAGGACGCCCTGGTCGGCGAGCGCGGCGGCCCCGGTGGGCAGGGAGGTCCAGGACGCGATCTCGACTTCGTCCGGCGCGATCGTGCCCTCATGCAGCACGGTCGGCAGCGACCCGTCACGCGGCAGCACGGCTTCCAGCGCCGTGACGAGCGCGTGCATCGCGTTGAGCCCGGCGCCGCCGAAGACGCCCGAGTGGACGTCCCGCCGATTCGTCTCGACGGTCAGGTGGAAGTACGCCGTCCCGCGGGTGCCGAGGTAGAAGGCCGGGACGTTGCCCTGCAGCATGGCCGTGTCGAAGATCACGCACGCGTCGGCTCCCTGCGCGTCGCGCCCGACCCAGTCCGCGGCACTGGTGCCGCCGATCTCCTCCTCGGCGTCGCACAGCACGCGGACGTTCACGGGGAGCGTGCCTGCGGCGGCGAGCTCGCGCACCGCGTCAAGCAATAGCCAGAGCTGGCCCTTGTCGTCGGCGACGCCGCGGCAGTAGAGCCAGCCATCGTGCACGGTCGGCTCGAACGGCGGGGTTTCCCACAGCTCGAGCGGGGCCGGCGGCTGCACGTCGACGTGGCCGTACACCAGGACTGTCGGCGCATCGCGGCCCTTCGACGCCCGGACCTCGCCGACGACGAGCCCGCCGGTGATCTCCGCCGAGCCGTCGCAGCCCTCCACGTAGGTGGCGACCCACTCGAGCGCGCGCCCGACGTCGGCGGCGTGGGCCGGGTCGGCGCTTACGCTCGGGATGCGAAGCAGCTCGAGCAGGGGCTCGAGCCCGGCGGTTTCCATTCGACGCACGCTAAAGCGTCCAGGGCGGCCGGTGCCGCGGAGACCGGGCTACACTCAGCGCTCCGGGCGAGGTAGCTCAGTTGGTAGAGCACACGGCTGAAAACCGTGGTGTCGCCGGTTCGAATCCGGCCCTCGCCACTCTCGCCTGCTTGCGCTTCGGTGCCGCCGTCCACCACAGTGACGGGACAGGTGCCTGCCTGGCGCACGATCACCGCGCTCGCTCTGGTCACGTCGACGGTCGCGACGACCGTGCTCGCCCGTTCGCTCGCATCCGGCCCGCAGTCGCTGACCGCCTGCATGTACGGAGTGCGAGCGAGTCCCGCCGGAGAGTGCGGCGTCCATCCGCTTCCAGGCGCGCGCGACCCGTGGCTCGGCGGCCTGGCAAGCGTTTCGGCGCTCCCGGTGCGCGGGACGGAGGGCCGTGACCGCCTGACGGGCTCGCGGTTCGACGACGTCATCGAGGGCCTCGGCGGCGACGACACCCTGTACGGGCTCGGAGGCGCCGACCTCCTCGACGGCGGCGGTGGCCGCGACCGCATTCGGGCCGGCCCCGGCAACGACCTCGTGGTGGCGGAGGGCGACGCGGCGGCGGACGACATCGGGTGCACGTCGGGCATCGACACCGTCACGGCCGACCTGGTCGACGCCGTCGCCTCGGACTGCGAGACCGTCTCGCGTGAGCTCTCGCACGATCGCTTCAGCACGTTCGACGATCAGCACCAGACGGAGGCGGAACCGGACGGCTTCGCCTACGGCTCCGCGATGGTCGCCGTGTTCCAGGTCGCGCGGGCGGCCGATGGCGGCGGAGCCGCCGCCAACGGCTTCGCCACCTCGCGCGACGCCGGCTACACGTGGCGCGCCGGGGTCCTGCCGTCGCTGACCCACTCGTCCCAGCCCCCTGGCAAGTACGAGCGGGCGAGCGACCCCTCGATCGCCTACGACGCCCAGCATCGCACCTGGCTGGCGTCGTCGCTCGTGCTTGATGACGCGGGCACCGGCGTCGTCGTCAGCCGCTCGGCCGATGGGCTGGCGTGGCGCGCGCCTGCCGTCGTCGTTCCGGACGGGGTCGAGAGCCCCGACAAGGAGTGGATCGTCTGCGACAACTGGCCGGCAAGCCCACTGCGCGGCACGTGCTACCTGGCGTACCTCGATGTCGGGGGCGGCGGGATCTCGGTGCGTTCCTCGTCCGACGGTGGCACGACCTGGTCGTTGCCCGTGCCGACACCGGCCAGGCTGATCTCCGGCTCTATCGTCAACGGCGCGCAGCCGGCCGTCCTGAAGAACGGCACGCTCGTGATCCTCTACTCCATCTGGGGCTCTGCGCGTGCGAACGTCGACCAGATCGCCGCGGTGCGCTCGACGAACGGCGGCGTGACGTTCACCGCACCGGCGCGGGTCTCGCCGCTGACGAGCGAGGACGTGACCGGGTTGCGCGTGCCGCCGTTCGTGTCGGCCGAGGTCGACGGCGGCGGCCGCGTGTGGGCGGCGTGGAGCGACTGCCGGTTCTCGCCGGACTGCGGCGTCAACGACATCGTTCTCACCCGCTCGAGCGACGGCGCGACCTGGGCGCAGCCGGTGCGCGTCCCCGGCCTGAGCGGCGGGGTCTCCCACGTCGATCCCGGGCTGGGCGTCGACCCCGCGACGTCCGGGCCTGCGACCCGGCTCGCCGTCGTCTCGTACGCGGTGCCGCCGGACACCGGCTGCGGATTCGCCTTCTGCGCGACCGCGGACGCCGTGCTCGTCTCGTCCGCGTCGGCCGGTAGGACGTGGCGGCCGCCGAGGCGCGTCGACACGCGCCCGATGCGCCTCGACTGGATGGCCGACGGCGAGATCGGCGCGTTCCTCGGCGACTACCTCTCGCTCTCATGGATCGGCGGCCGCCCAGTGCCGGTGTTTGCAATTGCCCGGCCCCCGGCCGGCGGCGAATTGCGGCAGGCGATCTACGCAACCACCCGCGTCGTCGGCTTCCCGGGCCCGACGATCAGCCCGCGCTGATTCAGAGTCCCCTAGGGTGAGCTTGCCGTGGCCGTCGAAGCGCCGCCGAAGTCCGTCGCCGTCATCGGCGCTGCGCTCGACCTGGGCTCGGGCCGGCGTGGCGTCGACATGGGCCCGTCTGCGATCCGGTACGCGGGCCTCGAGGCGCGGCTCGAGCAGCTCGGCCTCGAGGTGGTCGACCTCGGGAACGTCGGCACCGCCGTCGCCGAGGCCGTGTCGGAGGGCGACGAGCGCCTCCGGTACCTCGACCCGATCCTGAAGACCTGCGCGCACATCGCCGACCTCGTCGCCCATGCGCTCGAGGACGGTCACATGCCGTTGGTGCTCGGCGGCGACCACTCGGTCGCCCTCGGCACGCTCGGTGGGCTCGCCCGCATGCGTGGCTCGGGCGGCGTGCTCTGGCTGGACGCGCACGGCGACCTCAACGGGCCCGAGACGACCCCGAGCGGCAACGTGCACGGCATGGCGCTGTCCGCCGCGCTCGGGCTCGCAGGGCCCTCGTTCACGCGCGACGACTGGCCGCTGCCGGCGGTCCTCCCGGGTCGGGTCGCCCTCGTCGGCGTCCGCTCGCTCGACCCGGGCGAGCGCGAGCTGCTCGGCCGGCTCGAAGCGAAGGTCTTCACGATGGACCAGCTCGACCGTGTGGGCGTCGAGGCGGTCATGAAAGAGGCGCTCGCCCACGTCGCCGGCGACAACTTCGTCCACCTCAGCTTCGACATGGATGTGCTCGACCCGGACGTCGCCCCCGGCGTGGGCACGCCCGTGCGCGGTGGGCTCAACTACCGCGAGGCGCACCTCGCGATGGAGATCGTCGCCGAGTCGGGACTGCTGACCTCGCTCGAGCTGGTCGAGGTCAACCCCGTGCTCGACCGCGAGAACCAGACCGGCGAGCTCGCCGTCGAGCTCATCGCCAGCGCCCTCGGCGCCCGCATCCTCTGAATACGGGCTTCCTCGGCGGAGGCGGGCTTTGCTCGCCGCAGCCACTTCGCGGCCCGGCGCGTCCAACTGGTTGGGAAGGGGGCTCACGGGGGAAACCGGCCGTTTCCCCGGGCGAGGGAGCATCACGACACGTCAGTGTCGCGGCGAACGCCGCCCGGATCCTCCAGCGCCTCCTCACCGTTTCCCGACGGCGTGTAGTAGCGCGTCCCCTTCAGCTCGTCCGGGAGGTTGTCGACGTCGAAGCCGGCCGGGTCGTCGTGCGGGTAGATGTAACCCTCGCCGTGGCCGAGGCGGCGGCCGTAGTAGGACGCGTCGCGCAACGACACCGGCGGACGGACGTTGCCCTGCTCACGCACGTCC
>DASTZE010000014.1:0-14059 GCA_035764425.1 Gaiellaceae bacterium | reverse complement strand
GCCGAGCGCTCGAGGATGGCCTCGACCTGGTCCGGCTGTAGGTCTGGCCGGGCCGCGAGCAGCAGCGCCGCCGCGGCGGACACCTGGGCGGCGGCGAACGACGTGCCGTCGCCGTGGCGGAAGTCGTCGGGGCCGCAGTTCGAGTAGCCCTGGCACGTCGGCCTGTCCGCGCTCAGGTCACGAGGCACCGTAGAGAGAATCCCCACCCCCGGAGCGGCGATGTCGTTGTAGAGCGGGTCGCCGTTCGAGAAGTCGGGGACGCTGCCGTCCATCGCAACGGCGCTCACGCCGAGGACGTGCGGAAGCGCCGCCGGGTAGCTGGCCCAGTGCCACGGCAGCTTCGTCGCACCCTCGCCGTTGCCGACCGCCGCCACCACGAGCGCGCCCTTCGAGACGGCGTACTGGACGGCGTCCGCCTCGAGCGGCGAGTACTCGTCGGACGGATCGCCGGGGTTGCGCAGCGCGGCGAGGCTCAGGTTGATGACGCGGGCTCCGCTGTTCGCGGCCCAGCGGATCGCACGCGCCTCCGCCTCTGGGCTGATCGTGCCGTCGGCCCGCACGACCTTGGCGATGAGCAGGCGTGCGGAGAAGCCGATGCCGGCGATGCCCGTGCCGTTGTTCAGCTGCGCCGCGATGAGGCCGGCGACGAAGGTGCCGTGCCCGATCGAGTCCTTGAGCGGGTTGGGCGAGTCGGGGACGAAGCTCTGCGCGTCGTCGATGCGGTCGAGAAGCTCCGGATGGAAGGCGTCGACGCCCGAGTCGACGATCGCCACTTTCACGCTGCCGAGCGTTGGCCGCACGGGCCAGCTCGGCCACGCGTCGAACGCGTGGGTCGCGGACACGTACCACTGGCGGCCCAGCATCGGATCGTTGGGCTTGAACGCCAGGACGCGGTCCCGCTCCAGGTGCTCGACGAACGAGACGCCAGGCGTCGACGTCGCGACCTTCGCGTTGGCGACCAGGGCGAAGGGCGCTAGCCGCGTGACCGGCGAGCCCGTCTGCGCCTCGATCCGTGCGGCGACGGCGTCGACGGAGGCGCCGTGCTCGAGCCCGATCGCATAGCGGCCACCCCACGCCGGCCCGGCGAGCGCGAGGGCGAGCGCGGCGGCTGCGACGACGGCCCTCATGGCAGGTCCGCGAGGTCCAGGACGGTGCTGATCCCAGCGGCGAGGCCGTTGCCGGCAGCGAGGCACGCCCGGTAGGAGCCGGCTCGCAGGTCCACGGTCGCACGCCAGCGGCCGGCCACGTCGGTGCGAGCGGCGGCGACCGGCTTCCAGCCCGCCCCGGAGTGTCGCTGCACCTGGACGATGCTGCCGGGCCGCACCGGGCGCGAGGACCCGACGAAGCCCGTGCCGTCGGTCGCTGCGCGCATCTTCACCATCGGCATCACCGTCACCGTGACCGGCTTGCTCTTCACCACGTCCGTCCGCAGCCGGTACTGCGTCGTCGCCGTCGGCGTGAGAGCGACCGACAGCGTGCCGTCCGAGCGCCCGGCGACGGTGCTCACCGCCGTCCAGATCTTCGACCCGGCCTGCAGCTGCTCGATCGTGACGCTGCCGACGCTGCGCGCGAGGCCGGTCAACGAGAACAGTGTCCCGTAGGGCACCGGCGCGGTCGGCTGCATGAGCCCGAGCTCGCCGATGGTGAACCACGTCGACCGCAGCCCGAGCGCGGTGCGGAAGTCGGCGGCGTCGATCGCCGGCCCGACCGTTCCGTTGGCGCCGACGCCGGCGACCTGCGCGACCCGCAGCGATGCATTCAGGGTCGTGCGGACGTCGAGCACCGGGCCGGTCATCTTCAGCGCCTTCGCCAGCTTCGCCGGAGCGATCGCGGCAGGCGCCCAGTCGTGGTACGGCGAAGCCTTGTCGTACGGGTCTGGAAGCGACACGAGGTACGGAACCGGCGGTGACCCGGGCCAGACGTCCTGGATGGCGGCCGTGCGCCCGCCGGACGTCGAGAAGTAGTAGGTCTGCGCCACCTTGCCGTTGTAGAGGACGACCTGGCCGGCGGTGGCGTTCACGGCCGAGGTCGTCGAGTCGACCTCGGCGCTGATGCCCCGGTAGACCTGGCTGCGCGTGTCCGAGTAGAGGTCGAAGTCGCCGCCCTTCTGCAGGTTCGCGAGCGCGTAGGAGCGCGCGACCACGGCCTGCGCCTTGAGCGCCTCGGCCGGCCAGTCGTCCGGCACCTCGGACGGCACGACCCCCCACAGGTATTGGGCGAGCCCGACCACGTTGATCACCTGAAGCTTGCCAGCCGCGACATCGACCTCGAACTGGCCGCGATAGTCCCGTCCGCCGAGCGAGAGCGGCTCCGACGGGGCGATGAACGTGAGCGGTCCAACGAGCTTCTGCGGTTCGGCCTGGTCGCCAACGGGCAGCTTGAGCCCGGGCTTGAGCGTGTACGAGCCCGCGGCGAGCGGATGCGTGTCGCCGTTTCCGTCCTTCACGCGCATGTCGCCGTCGGACGCGATGACGGCAGAGGGGGCGTTCTGCGCGAGCAGCACGCGCACGCGGCGCAGCGTCGCCGGCCCGAGCGTCGTGTGCGGGTAGTAGTGCGCGAGGATCTTCGTGTAGGCGACGCCGGACTTCGCGTAGCCGTACGCGCCCCATTGGCTGAGCCCGACCCCATGGCCCCAGCCGTGACCGCTGACGACGAACTGCGGCGAGACCAGCCTGCCCAGGTCCAGGGAGCTCGAATCCGACGTCTTCGCGCCTGCAGCAGCGGGCACGAGCGCGGCGACGATGAGAACGAATGCGGGTACTCGAGCGGTCACGGGCTCCCGGGTGCTCTTTCGACCGGTCCTCACCGGCGCTTGAGCGGTCGCGACCCGCGGCAGGCTAACGCATATCCCCGACGCGCCCAATCTCTCCTTACACGGCGCTCACGAGGGGTTTCCAGTTCGGACGGATCGGATACCGCACCCTGGGGCAGGTTTGCCCGCTTTCGCATGCAGGTCGAGACCGACGTCCTCCCGGAGCGCTACCGCGACCCCGTGCG
The DNA here is from genome assembly GCA_035764425.1 of Gaiellaceae bacterium. Classification (GTDB taxonomy): domain Bacteria; phylum Actinomycetota; class Thermoleophilia; order Gaiellales; family Gaiellaceae; genus JACVRM01. The sequence goes on along the minus strand of DASTZE010000014.1, from coordinate 11,062 downwards.
CATCGGGCACGGCGCGATGGGCGACGTCCTGCGGACGCGGGACACGATGCTCGACCGCGACGTGGCCGTGAAGCTCCTCGCCGCACACCTGGCCGAGGACGCCGACCTGCGCGCCCGGTTCACGCGCGAGGGCCTTGCCGCCGCCCGGCTCTCGGGCGAGCCCGGGATCGTGACCGTCTTCGACGTAGGCGAATGGCGCGGCCGACCGTTCATCGTCATGGAGTACCTCGGCGGCGGCTCGGTCGCCGACCGGCTCAGACGCGGCGCACCGCCCGTCGGGGAGGCGCTGGAGTGGCTCGAGGAGGCCGCCCGGGCGTTGGATGCAGGCCATCGCCTCGGCATCGTCCATCGCGACGTGAAGCCGGCGAACCTGTTACTCGACGACGACGGCCGGGTGCACGTCGCGGACTTCGGCGTCGCGAGCGCGGTCGGGCTGGACCCGCTGACCGTGACCGGCATGGTGCTCGGCACCGCCGGCTACCTGTCACCCGAGCAGGCGCGCGGCGAGCGTGCGACGCCGGCGAGCGACCTCTACGCGCTCGCGGTTGTGGCCTGGGAGCTGCTCGCCGGCGAGCGCCCGTTCGCGAGCGACTCGCCCACGTCCGAGGCAGCCGCTCACGCGCACACGCCGCCGCCGTCACTGTGCGGCCGGCGGCGCGACCTGCCCTGCCGAGCGCTCGACGCCGTCTTCGCCCGTGCGCTGGCGAAGGATCCATCCCAGCGGCCGGGCAGCGCCCGCGAGCTGGTCGCCGAGCTGCGCCACGCGCTGGCCGCGCGAGCGCAGGCGACGCCGGTCGTCGCCTATGCGGCGCGTGCACGCCCGCGGTGGCCGCTCGTCGCAGGCCTGCTCGCGGCGGCGCTGATCGCCGGCGTGGCACTCGCGAGCACCCTCGGCGGAAGCGACAGCACGCAGCAGACGACCGTGCGCACCCGGCGCATCACCGAGCGCGGGTCGACGGTCACCATCACGGCGACGACGACCGCACCGAGCTCGCCCGCCCCGCCCGCCGGCAACAACCCGACGGCGCTCGTCGACCAGGCGACCGCCGACCTGAACGCCGGCCGCTACCAGCGGGCGGCCGAGAAAGCACAGGCCGCACTCGACCAGCTGGGTGGGACGGGACAGATCTACGAGGCGTACGCACTCTACGACCTCGGCGCCGCGCTCGCGAGCATCGGCGACTGCAAGGACGCGAACCAGGCGCTGAAGGCCTCGCAGAAGATCCAGGGGCACCGGCCCGAGATCGACGCGGCCAGGCGGCTTTGCCACGGGCATCACGACGAAGGCCCCTAGGATTCGACGCGATGCGTCTTCTCGTCACCGGCGCGGCCGGGTTCATCGGCTCGAACTTCGTGCGCTACTGGCTGCAGCAGCACCCGGGCGACCAGGTCGTCGCCTACGACCTGCTGACCTACGCGGGCAACCGCGCGAGCCTCGCCGACCTCGAGGACGAGATCCTGTTCGTCGAGGGCGACATCGGCGATCTCGAGCTGGCCGAGCGGACGCTGCGCGACGAGCGCATCGAGGTCGTCGTCAACTTCGCAGCCGAGTCGCACAACTCGCTGGCCGTGATCGACCCGGCGCGGTTCTTCCAGACGAACGTCGTCGGCACGGCGGCCCTGTGCCACGCGGCCGTCCAGGCGGGCGTCGAGAGGTTCCATCACGTGTCGACGTGCGAGGTCTATGGCGACCTGCCGCTCGACACGGACGAAATGTTCACCGAGGAGTCGCCGTACCGGCCGCGGACGCCGTACAACGCGTCGAAGGCCGGCGGCGACCACGCCGTGCGCTCGTACCACGAGACGTTCGGCCTGCCGATCACGATCACCAACTGCTCGAACAACTACGGGCCGTACCAGTTCCCCGAGAAGGTGATCCCGGTCTTCACGACCGCGGCGTTCGACCACCAGCCGCTCAACATGTACGCGTCCACGCAGAACAAGCGGGAGTGGCTGCACGTGCTCGACCACTGCACCGGAATCGATCTGGCGATCAGGAAGGGAACGCCGGGCGAGACGTACAACATCGGCTCGGGCGTCGAGGTGTCGATCGAGGAGCTCGCCGACCTCGTGCTGGAGCTGACAGGGAAGCCCGCAAGCCTGAAGACGATCGTCCCGGACCGGCCCGGGCACGACCGCCGCTACCTGCTCGACTCGTCGAAGATCCGACGGGAGCTGGGCTGGGCGCCGCTGATCGAGTGGGAGCATGGCCTGCGCGACACGGTCGAGTGGTACCGGGCCAACCGGTCGTGGTGGGAGACGCTCAAGGAGCGCGCTCCCGTGTCAGAGACGGCCTGGCGCTAGTAGCACGGGGGAAACCCGGTTTCCCCCGTGAGCCCCCTCGCTAGATACGCGCGCCGGCGCCGCGTTGTGGCTGCGCCGGGCATAGCCCGGCTCCGCCGCTGAGGGTGCGCTAGGAGAGACTCAAGATCAAGCGCGCGGCGAGCACGGCAACTATCGCTTCGGCGATCGAAAACGCCAAGCCCATCTAATAGCCGAGCCTGCGCAAGCAATCCACGAGGCCCGTCCGCCAATGAGGAAGGCGCGGCGCACCGGGGCGCTCGCTCCGCAGCACCGAATACGCCGGCCTCGGGGCCGCGGCGCCGTACTCGGCGGTCGTGATCGGGACGACGCGGCAGCGCAGTCCCGCCTCGGCGAAGATCGCCGCGGCGAGCTCGGCCCACGAGCACTCGCCGTCGGCGGCGACGTGCCACACGCCGCGCGGAAGCTCCACGAGCGTGCGTGTCGCCTCCGCGAGGTGCCCGACGTACGTCGGCGAGCCGATCTGGTCGGACACGACCCGGACCTCGTCGCGTTCGGCTCCCAGCCGGAGCATGGTGCGCACGAAGTTGTGGCCGGTCGCCCCGAACAGCCACGACGAGCGCACGACCCACGCATCGCCGGCGACGTGCTCGCCTTCGAGCTTCGTCGCCCCGTAGACCGACTGCGGCCGCGGCGGGTCCGACTCGAGGTACGGCTCGCCCTTCGCGCCGTCGAACACGTAGTCCGTGGAGAAGTACACGAGCGGGGCGCCCAGGGCCGCCACGTTGCTTGTTCCCGTCACGTTGACCTGTGCGGCGCCGGCGGGATCGGCCTCGGCGTCGTCGACCCGCGTCCACGCGGCCGCGTGCAGCACCAGGTCGGCGTCGAGGCCCGGCGGCGCCGGGTCGACGACGTCCCAGTCCGCACGCGTCAGCGCGGTGACCTCTGCGCCGCCGAAGCTCTCGGCCAGCGCGTGCCCGAGCTGACCGCCCGCGCCCGTGATCAGGACGCGGCGCGCTGGTCCCGGTCCGAGAGGGTCGGCGAGGACGTGCTCCACAGGTGCGCGACGCGTGGGTCGTTCCACGCGACGCCGTGCTCGTCGGGCGCCGCGGGGTCGTACTCCTCCGTCACGAGGTAGAAGAAGAGGCAGTCGGTGAGCGCCTCGTAGCCGTGCGCCCGGTGGCCGGGCACGTAGATCGCGACCGGGTTCTCGTCGCCGATGTCCTCGGTGAACGTCTCGTCCGTCTCGCGGTCGAGCACGACGACGCGCACCATCCCCTGCAGGCAGACGAAGAGGTCGTCCTGCCCGCGCTCGTGGTAGTGCAGCGCCCGCATCACGCCCTGCCGGGAGCGGACGAGGTTCGCCTGTTTGACGGGCTTCGGGAGCTGGCTCGCGCGCATCAGCTCCATGAACCAGCCGCGCTCGTCGTCGAAGCGGCGCAGCGGGATGCGCGTGACGATCACTTGTTCACCCCGGTCTCCTCGATGAGCCGGCCAACGTCGGCGAGGTCGGCCCAGTGCTTGCCGCCGTCGTGCCACCAGCCCTCGACCCGCTTCACGGCGAGCCGGCCCCGCTCCGCATAGACGCGATTGACGTCGGTGATCTCGAGTTCGCCGCGGCTCGACGGCTCGAGCGCGTCGATGATGTCGTAGACATCCGGCGGGTAGCAGTACAGCCCCACGACGGCGTCGACGGAGGGCGGCTCGCTGTAGCGCGTGTCGACCCGGCCGGCCTTCTCGACCACGTCCGCGACCCGGCCGTCGCCGTCGTAGACAATCACGCCGAAGTTCTCCGGGTCGGGCACCTCCTTCGCGAAGACGAGCGCCCCGTCGCCGCTCCATTCGCGGATCGCGGCGGCCTGCGCGTGCTCGAAGATGTTGTCGCCGAGGCAGACCACCAGGCCCTCGTCGCCCGCGAAGGCTCGCGCCATGCCGACGACCTGTGCGATGCCGCCCGCCTCGACCTGGACCTTGTAGCTGAGGTCGACGTCGAAGAGCGGCTCGCCGGTCGCCCGCGAGGCGACGCGGCCGTCGCCGAGCAGGTCGATGAAGTCACCTGCATGCCCCTGACCGGTCACGAGCAGCACCTCGCGCACGCCGGCCCGCTGGAGCAGCTGGAGCGGGTAGTAGACCATTGGCCAACGGCCAACCGGCAGCAGGTGCTTGTTCGTCACGCGGGTCAGTTCCTCGAGCCGCGTCGCCTTTCCGCCGGCGCAGATCAGTCCTTTCGGCACGGCGCGATGCTACTGCCGGATCGCGTTTCACCAAGTGCGTTAGTTTCCAACTGGGACGAGTCGGCAAGATGTCCCGATTGAACCCGAGGAAAGGACTGCAGTGGCCAGCACACGCGATCGCATCGCCGACCGGGCGGAAACCGTGAGGCCCTACGTCGAGCGGGCGATGACCGACGAGAAGATCCGCGAGGACATCCGCAACGCGGTCGCCGCGGCCCGCGAGATCTACGACGAGCTCATCGGCAACCGCAGCATCACGACCATCGCCGGCCGGATCGCCACCGACGAGGACATCCAGGACACGCTGCGGCGTGCGCTCGACGATCTGCGCAACGCGGCCGACCGGGTACAGGGCAAGCAGAGCCACACGGCCCGCAACATCATCCTGTTCGGCGGCATCGCGGCCGTCGCGCTCTTCAATCCCGTGACCGGCCCAGCCACTCGCGAGTGGCTCAAGGGCCTGGTCGGCGGCGGCTCCGGCGCCAGCGATTTCGGCGGCGAGAGCGACGCCAGCAGCAACGGGACGTAGTTCCTACCCGCGATCGAGCGGACGCGCCGGCACCCGCACGCGGGTGTCGCGCGATCCGCCTGCGCCGAGGCTCTGCAACCCGGTGCCGGGCTTGACGGCACGCCGGAGCGACGCCGGGTCGAGGCCGCTCGCGGTCGAGATGTCGGAGGACTGGAGCAGGATCGCGCCGGCCCTCGGCACGTGGCCGCCGAGCGGCGGCGCCCAGCCGACCACACCCGTGATCGGCACGTCGGTCAGCCGCGCCCACGCCTGCAGGTACTTGGTCGGGTCGACAGCCCCGTCGTAGCCCAGGTAGAGCATCGACACGGGGTGGATCTCGAAGTGCAGGTGGTACGGCGTCCCGCGCGCGTCGCCCGTGTTGCCCACGAAGCCGATCACGTCGCCGGCCTGCACGGGCAGACCATCGGCCGTGCGGGTCGCGAGCGCGGACAGGTGCGCGAAGTAGAACTCGTTGCCGGCCGTGTCCCGGAGCCAGACCCGGAGGCCGCCGATGTCGTTCCACCCGACCGAGAACAGCGTCCCGTCGGCGACCGCGAGCACCGGCGCGCCGAGCGGCGCGAAGATGTCGTCGCCGTGGTGCCAGGAGACGTCGGCCCGCGGGGCGCCGAAGCTGTCGATGAACGAGCTCGATCCGTAGATGGGGAAGACGTAACCGCCCGCGGTCAGCGCCGGGGTCACCCTGCTCGGTGCGCGCCGCGGCGGGTTGAGGCTCAGCCCGGGCCCGCGCCCGAGCGTCTTGTCCGGCGTGGTCGTCGTCGTCGTGGTGGTGGTCGTCGAGGTCGTGGTGTCGGGCGCTGTCGTCGTCGCCGGAGTCGGCGACGCGGGCGTCGCGGCCTGAACCGACACATCCGCGGAGCCGAGCAGCAGGTCGGTGCCGGCGGTGAGCCCGGCGTGGTCGAGCAGCAGGTGCACCTGCAGGCCGGTCACCGCGGCATGGAACCCCGGCATGCCCTTCGTCTCCGACGGCGCCGCGGTCTCGCCCAGCACGGTCAGCGTCCCCCAGTCCGCGAGCGGCATCTGCGTGCCCGGCGTGGCGGCCACCTCGGCGCCCAGCACCTTCAGGCCGAGCACCTTCGTGTCGGTGAACTCGCCGGACGCGTCGGACGGGGCAGCGGCAGCGCTCACCTGCGCGGCCACCGTGTCCGCCGTGACCTCGCCGCCGAAGAGCGATACGCCGACCAAGTTCGCGGAGGCCTTGGCGGTCGACCTCGCCCCCCATTGCGCGGCCGCGCTCGACGACGTCATCGAGACGGAGACGACCGAGCCGTCGGAGGGATACGAGTACGGCGAACGCGGCGCCGTCTGGCCGGGCGGCGCTGCGACGGCCGAGACGACCGTGGGCGTCGCTCCGTTCGGCGGGAGAATCGCGACCACGTACGCCTTCGCGCTCGCCGAGGCCGACACGCGGTCGCGCGACGACGACGCTCCGGCGGAGACGACGACGAGCAACGCGGCGAGCGCGGCCAGGGGCAGGCCGAGGCGGAAGCGACGCACAGAGGCATTATCGGCCACGAGCGCCGGAATCGCTGCCCGATTTTCCGCGAGCGCGCCAGGCGATCTGCGCGGCGCCGGCGATCATCAGCAGCCCGAACAGCCGCTGGAGCGTGCTCTCGGGCAGCGCCGTCGCGATCTGCACCCCGGCCTCGACCCCGACGACGGCCGCCACGCCCATGACGACAGCGGCCCCCCAGCGCACGTTCCCGTAGCGCTGCTGCGCCCACGTCCCCGCGGCGACGGTCGGGATGATCGCAAGCAGCGAGGTCGCCTCGGCGTTGATCTGCGAGAGCCCGAAGACGAGCGACAGGACTGGCACGAACAGGATTCCGCCGCCCACGCCGAAGAGGCCGGCGGCGATGCCGGCGGCGATGCCGACGGCGATCGCGATCACGACGTCGATCACGTGACGACCAGGTACACGCCGACGCCCGCGAGCAGGACGGCAAACGCGAAGGACAGCACGTGCGGGTGGAGCCGCTGCTGCAGCACGGCGCCGACGACCGCCCCGGCCGCGGCCGGGATGCCGAGGAGGAGCCCAGGCCCGACCTCGACGTGACCGCGGACGGCGTAGAGCGTCACGCCGACGGCCGCGATGATCCCGATCGCGGCCAGCGAGGTCGCCGACGCCTCGCGCTGTCGAAAGCCGACCCAGAGGAGCAGCAGCGGCACCATCACGAGGCCGCCGCCGACGCCGAGAAGCGCCGAGAAGAACCCCGAGACGAGGCCGATCAGGACGAGCCGTAGCGTCGTTCCCCGATCGGCCACCGGCGGAGGATACGACCTCCTATGCTCCGCTCCGTGCAGCTGCCGCCGGAGCTCGCGACCCTGGCGGCGGAGCCACGACTGGCGGCGCTCGTGCTGGACGTGGACGGAACGCTCGCGCCGATCGTCGACCGGCCCGAAGACGCCGCCGTCCCCCCCGCCACCCGCACGGAGCTCGAGCGCCTGTCCAGCCGGTACGCGCTGGTCGCCTGCGTGAGCGGACGGAGCGGGGCGGAGGCCCGGCGCATCGTCGGCGTGGACGGGCTGGAGTACGTTGGCTCACACGGCCTCGAGCTCGCGCCCGAGGCGGCCGGGTGGAGCGAACGGCTGCGCGCCTTCGCGGCGACCGTGGACTGGCCGGTCGAGGACAAGGGCGTGACGGTCTCCTTCCACTGGCGCACCGCCGCCGACCAGGGCGCGGCCGAGCGCTCCCTCCAAGAGGTCGCGGACCGGGCCCGCGCCGCCGGCCTCGACGCCCGCTTCGGCCGCAAGGTGCTCGAGCTGCGGCCGCCGGTCGACGCCGACAAGGGCACCGCCGTGCGCGCGCTCGTGTCAGACCGCGGCCTGCGCCGCGCGCTCTACGCGGGCGACGACACGACCGACGTAGACGCGTTCCGCGCGGTGCACGAGCTCGAGCTCGGGGTCGCCGTGGCGGTGCGGTCGGCCGAGCTGCCGAGCGCGGTCGAGGCAAACGCGGACGTCCTCGTGGACGGCACGGCGGGGATGCTCGACCTGCTCAGCTCGCTCTGACTCGCAGGACGTCCCAGGCGCGCGCCACGTCCGCCTCGGTCGTGAAGAGGTTGCCCACGGCAAGCCGCAGCACGTAGCGGCCGTCCAGCTCGGTCGGCGAGATGAAGATCTCGCCGGAGCCGTTTACGCGCTCGAGCAGGGCGCGGTTGTCCTCGTCGCTGCCCTCGCGCCGGAAGCAGACGACGGAGAAGGGCCGCGGCGCGACCACCTCCCAGCCCGGCTCGGCCCGCACCCACGCCTCGAAACGCGCGGCGAGCCGTACGTGCTCGCGGATCACCGCCTGCAGCCCGCTGCGGCCGAAGCAGCGCAGGACGGCCCAGAGCTTCAGCGCGCGGAAGCGCCGCCCGAGCGCCGGTCCGTAGTCGGAGAGGCTCAGCTCCTCCTCGGCGCCGGAGCGCAGGTAGGCCGGGACGAGGCTGAACGTGTCGCGGAACACGTCCGGGCGGCCCGTCCAGATGCATGAGCAATCCGTCGGGACGACCAGCCATTTATGCGCGTTGACCACGAGGGAGTCCGCACGCTCGACGCCGTCGAATGCCCAGCGAAACTCAGGGCACACCATCGCCGCGCCCGCGTAGGCGGCGTCGACGTGCAGCCAGATGCCACCGGCACGATCGGCGATGGCCGCGACCGGGTCCACGGAGGTCGACGACGTCGTCCCGACGGTGGCGACGACCGCGCACGCGTCCGTCAGGTCGAGGGCGTCCGGACGCAGGCGGAACTCGGCGTCGGCCGGCGTCTTGCGCGTCTCGAGACCGGCGATCCGAGCCGCCTTCTCGACGGAGGAGTGCGCGTGCTCGGAGCAGACGACGACGCGCGCGTCCGGCCGGACCGTCCGCGCCGCCGCGAGCGCGGCCAGCGTGGAGGTCGACGCGGTGTCCTCGATATGGCCGTGCCAGCCGGGCGGGAGGCCGAGGAGCTGGGCGAGCCAGCCCACGGCCACGTACTCCAGCTCGGTCGACACCGGCGAGGCCTGCCAACGGATGGCGACGGTGTTCAACGCCGCGGCGAGGAACTCGGCGAGGATCGCCGGCTCGGACGAGCTGGTCGCGAAGTAGGCGAAGAACCGCGGGTGGTTCCAGTGCGTGACCGCGGGTAGCAGAACCTCGTCCAGGTCGCGCAGCACGTTCGCGAACGGCTCCGGCTCGTCGGGCGGAGACGCGGGCAGCCGGGCGGTCAGCTCGCCTGGCTCGACCTGTGCGCGCACCGGAAGCTCACCCACGTTCTCGAGGTAGCGCGCGACCCAGTCGAGCGTCGCCTGGCCGTCCTCGCGGAAGCTCACCGCGGGCGGATCCTGCTCCAGGGCCTGGTGTTCAGCACCTGGTCGGTGGTCATCCAGGCGCGCCGCGCCTGCGCGACCCCGATCTCCACGTACTGGAGCGTCTCGACACCATGACCGTCGCTGTTGACCGGCACGCGGACGCCCGCCTCGGCGGCCGCGCGCGCGTGCGCGTCGTTGAGGTCGAGCCGGTCGGGCTGTGAGTTGATCTCGAGCGCCGTCCCCGTCTCGAGGGCGCCCTCGATCAGCCGCTCGACGTTCACGTCCGCCGGCGCGCGCTTGTTGATCTTGCGGCCGGTCGGATGCCCGATGCAATCGACGTGCGGGTTGCCCATGGCCGCGAGCAGACGCTCCGTCGGGGTGCGGTCGAAGCTCGAGTGCAGCGACGCGACCACCCAGTCGCGGCCGGCGAGCAGCTCGTCGTCCATGTCCAGCGAGCCGTCGGGACGGATGTTGACCTCCACGCCCTTGAGCAGCTTGAGGGGCTTGACATGCTCGGCCACCGCCTCGATCTCCTCGGCCTGCGCGTCGAGCGCGCCGTCGCGCAGCCGGTGCGAGTGGTCGCAGATGGCCAGGTACGCGTAGCCGCGCTCGCGCGCCGCTGTCGCCATCTCCTCGACCGTGTTGCGCCCGTCCGACCAGCGCGTATGCGCGTGTAGGTCGCCGCGGAGCTCGGACGCCTCGACCAGCTTCGGGATCCCGCCGTCGCGCGCAGCCGCCAGCTCGCCGCGGTTCTCGCGCAGCTCGGGCGGGATGAATTGGTAGCCGAGGAAGGCGTACAGCTCCTCCTCCGAGCGGGTCTGGAAGACCTCCTTCGTCTCGACGTTCTGGACGCCGTACTCGGAGATCGAGAGCCCGCGGCGGACGGCGTCCTCGCGCAGCGCGACGTTGTGGTCCTTCGAGCCGGTGAAGTGCTGAAGCAGGTCGCCGTACGACTCCGGCGGGACGACACGCAGGTCGAAGCGGAGCCCGTCATGCGAGACGACGGTCGCCTTGGTCGGCCCCTGTGCAGCGACCTCGGCCACCCATGGCAGCGTCGTCAGGTACGCGGTGAGCGCCTTCGGGTCGGTGGCCGTGGCGATGATGTCGAGATCGCGTACGGTCTCGCGGCGCCGCCGCGCGCTGCCCGCCTCGGAGACGAGGTCCGCGGCCGGGTGCTCACGCAGCACCTCGACGACCGCGAGCAGCGCCGGCAGCGCCGTCCCGAGCAGCGTCCGGGGCGGCCCGGCCGGCTTCGCGGCGAGCGCCTTGATGACGTTCTCCTCGGACTTCGCCCCCAGGCCGCGCAGGGTGCGCAGCTGCTGCTGCTCGGCGGCTGCACGCAGCTCGTCGCGGGTAGTGATGCCGAGCTCCTGCCAGATGCGCCGCACCGTCTTCGGGCCGAGACCGGGCAGCTTCATGAAGGTGACGACCTCGGCCGGGACCCGCTCCCGGTGGCGCGTGAGCGTCTCGATCTCGCCCTTCTCGACGATCTGGGCGATCTTGCCCTCGATGGTCGCGCCGATCCCGGGCAGCTCCTTGGCCCGCCCGGCAAGCGCGAGCTCGGCGACCGGGCGCGGCGTCTCGCGGATCAGCGCGGCGGCCCGCCGGTAGGCGATCACCTGGAAGGCGTCCGTGTCCTCGAGCTCGAGCAGGTCGGCCAGCAGCTCGAACTGGTCGGCGACGTCGCTGTTGCGAGGAAGCCCCGTCGCCACGCCCCGATCTTATTGTGACCCCGTGCGTGCGACGGTCTGCGTGCCCACCTACAAC
>DASTZE010000013.1:0-7329 GCA_035764425.1 Gaiellaceae bacterium | reverse complement strand
CGACGACGCGGCCGTCTACCGGCTCGACGACGAGCGGGCGCTCGTGGCCACCGTCGACTTCTTCCCGCCGCTCGTCGACGACCCGGCCGACTACGGCGCCATCGCGGCGGCGAACGCGCTCAACGACGTGTTCGCGATGGGCGGGCTCCCGCTCGTTGCGCTGTCGGTGGCCGCCTTCCCCGAGGCGTTGCCGGGCGAGGCCGTGGCCGCGATACTCGCGGCGGCGGCGGAGACGGTGCGCCGCGCGGGGGCCGTGCTCGCGGGTGGGCACCCCCTGCGCGACGACGAGCCCAAGTTCGGCCTCGCCGTCGTCGGCACCGTGCGCCCGGACGAGCTCTGGACGAAGGCCGGCGCGCGAGCCGGCGACGTGCTCTACCTGACGAAGCCGCTCGGCACGGGGCTCATCGTCCACGGCGCGAAGCGCGGGCTCGTCGAGCCGGCGGCGCTCGAGGGCGCGATCGCCTCGATGCGGCGCCTGAACGCGGACGCCGCCGGGCTCGTGCGTGCGGTCGGGCCGGACGCGGTCACCGACGTGACGGGGTTCGGCCTGCTGGGGCATGCGTACGAGGTCGCGACCCGAAGCGGCGTTGCGATCGTGCTGGAGGCGGAGGCGCTGCCGCTCCTGCCGGGCGCCCGCGGCGTCGCGGCCGCGGGAGAGCGGACGGGCGGCGACGCGCGCAACCGCGACTTCGCCGGCCCGCACGTCACGCACGACCACGTCGCGGAGGACCTCGTGACGCTCGCCTACGACCCGCAGACCGCCGGCGGGCTGCTCGTCGCCGTGGCCGAGGCCCGCGCGCCCGCCCTCGAGTCGGCGTTCGTCGTCGCCGGCGAGCCGCTGACGCGGATCGGCCGGGTCGAGGCCGGGGCCGGCGTCACCCTGCGTTAAGGCAAGCGGCACTACACTCGCGCCCGTGGAGGCAGGTGCCCACCGGCTGCGCCTGGCGCGTCGGATCGAGCTGTCGCCGGAGGCGTTCCAGCGGCTCGCGATCGCGTCCGCGGTCGCGCTCTACGTCATCGTCGTCACCGGCGCACTCGTCCGCTTGACCGCGTCCGGCCTCGGCTGCGACAACTGGCCCGGCTGCCAGCAGGGCAGCTTCTTCCCCGAGCAGAGCTACCACGGCGCGATCGAGTTCTCGAACCGCGCCGTCGCCCTCTTCCCGATCGGCCTCTCGCTCGCCACTGCCTGGTTCGCGCGGCGGGTGGAGGGCCTCCCGCGCTGGGCCGTCTGGCTCGCCTGGGCCGTGCTCGCCGGGACGGTGGCCCAGGCGCCGCTCGGGCTGATCACGATCAAGACGGGCCTGAACCCGCTGATGGTGATGACGCATTTCCTGCTCGCCCTCGTCGTGCTCGCCGGCGCCGTGGTCGTGGCGCTCGCGCCGTGGCGGGCGGTGGACGAGCCGGCGCTCCCCGACTGGGTTCGCCGCGTTGGGCTCGTGCTGGCGGGGGCGGCGCTCGCGCTAGTCGTCAGCGGCGCGGTCGCGACCGCCGCCGGGCCGCACCCGGGCGACAGCGCCAAGGTCGACCGCGTCTGGTCCCTGCACTCGGCCGTGTACGTGCACGTGCGGGCGACGGCGATCTTCGGAACGCTCTTCCTCGTCCTGCTCGGCTGGCTGTTCTCGCGGCGCGAGCAGCTGCCGCGACTCCTCCGGGCGGCGCTCGTCCTGCTCGGCGTCCTGCTCGCCCAGATGATCGTCGGCGAGATCCAGTACCGCACGCACCTGCCGTGGGGCGTGGTGCTCGTGCACGTCGCGCTCGCGGGCGCGGTCTGGGCCGGAAGCGTGGCGTTCGTCACGCTCCTGTGGCGCGCGCGCCAATCCATTCCGCTAGACGGGACGTAGACTGGCCGGATGGCCGGCGAGCTGCGCGTAGTCCACCGCCCCCGCCTCGAGCGGCCGGTGCTGATCGCCGCGTTTCGCGGCTGGAACGACGGCGGGCAGGGCGCCTCGCTCGCGGGCGGCTACCTCGCGCGCGAGTGGCAGGCCGAGCGCTTCGCCGACATCGACCCCGAGAACTTCTACGACTTCCAGGCGACCCGGCCGCTCGTCTCGCTCGAGGACGGCGAGACGCGCACCATCGACTGGCCGGAGAACGCGTTCTACTTCGCGCGTCCGCGTGAGCTCGGGCGCGACGCCATCCTGCTGCTGGGCATCGAGCCCAACCTTCGCTGGCGCACCTTCTCGAGCCTGATCGTCGACTTCGCCCTGGACCTCGGCGTCGAGATGGTGGTCACGCTCGGCGCGCTGCTCGCCGACGTCCCGCATACGCGGCCCAGCCCGGTCACCGGCAGTGGCACCGACAAGAAGCTCGTGGACGAGCTCGGCCTCTCGACGTCGCGCTACGAGGGCCCGACGGGCGTCGTCGGCATCCTCCACGACGCGTGCAACCGGGCCGGGATCGCGTCGGTGAGCCTGTGGGCGGCGGTGCCGCACTACGTCCAGCTGACGCCCAGCCCGCGCGCCGCGCAGGCGCTCTGCGAGCGGCTGGCGACGCTGCTCGGCGGCCGCATCGACGTCTCCGAGCTGCGGCGCGCCGGCCGCGGCTACGTCGAGCAGGTGAGCGAGGCCGTGGCCGGCGACGCCGAGACGGCCGCGTACGTCGAGGAGCTCGAGCAGCGCTCCGACAGTCTCGACCCGGCCGATCTGCCGTCGGGCGACGCCCTCGCCGCCGAGCTCACGCGCTACCTGCGCGAGCGCGAGGACGACGGCGAGGACGCCGCGACCGAGCAATAGGCGTTAGACCCCGACCAGCACCGGCTCGCCCGAGGCGGCCTGCTCCTCAATGCGGGCGACGTGCCGCTGGCGCAGGAGGGCGAGCATGACGCCGAGCGCGGCCAGGATGAGGACGGCGCCGGCGGCGAAGGCCCAGTGGAAGCCGGTGACGAGCGCGTCCGCGGAAGCCCCCCCGGCGGCGTTCGCCCGGCTGGTCGCGATCGCGGACAGCACGGCGAGGCCGAGCGCGCCGCCGATCTGCTGCGACGTGTTGAAGAGACCGGACGCGAGTCCCTGATCGTCGTCGGCCAGTCCCGTCGTAGCGATCAGCGTCAGGGGCATGAACATCGCGCCCATGCCGAGCGCGGCGACGACGAGTGCAGGCAGCACGTCGGCCAGGTACGAGCCGTCGACCGGGAGCCGGGTGAGCAGCGCGAGCCCGGCCGCCGTCAGCAGGAACCCGCCGGCAGCGACGGGGCGCACGCCCAGCCGGGTCGCGAGCTGTGATGCGGTCGACGCGGACAGCATGATCCCGGCGGTGAACGGCAGGAAGGCGAGGCCGGCCTCGAGCGGCCCGTAGCCGAGCACCTGCTGGACGTACAGCGTGTTGAAGAAGAACATCGCGAACATCCCGGACATGGCGAGGAACATCGCCGTGTTCGCCGTCAGGAGCGCGCGGACGCGGAAGATCGAGAGGCGGACGAGCGGGGCGCTCACACGGCTTTCGATCAGGACGAAGGCCCCGAGCAGCCCGGCCGCAACGAGGAAGAACGCGAGCGTGCGCGCCGACCCCCAGCCGGCGGTGTTCGCGCCGACGATTGCGTAGACGAGCGCCATCAGCCCACCGGTCACGGCGATCGCGCCGGCGAGGTCGTAGCTGCGGTGCGCGCTCGCGTCACGCGACTCCGGCACGAGGCGCAGCGACAGGACGAACGCCGCGATGCCGACCGGGATGTTGACGAAGAAGATCCAGGGCCAGGAGAAGTACTGGGTCAGGGCGCCGCCGAGGATGAGGCCGACGGCCGAGCCGCCGATCGCGATCGCGGCCCAGACGGCCAGCGCGCGGGCGCGCTGGGCGCCCTCTTCGAAGGTGGTCGTGATGATCGACAGCGCGGCCGGCGCGATCAGCGCGGCGCCGAGCCCCTGGAGGGCGCGGGCGCCGACGAGCATGCCCTCGCTGCCCGCGAGGCCGTCGAGCAGTGAAGCACCGGTGAAGACGACGAGACCGATCAGGAACACGCGCTTGCGACCGAGCAGGTCGCCGAGGCGCCCGCCAAGCAGCAGGAAGCCGCCGAAAACGAGCGTGTACGCGTTGACGATCCACTGGAGGTTCCCGTCGGAGAGGTGGAGGTCGGTCTGGATGGAAGGGAGGGCGACGTTCACGATCGTCGCGTCGAGGACGACCATGAACTGGGCGAGGCAAATGAGGATGAGGACGATCCAGGGGTTCGTGACGGTGCTTCGCACGGGCGGCTCCTTCTGTGCAGTCGTGGAAAAATTGCTTTCGATGCAGCAATATAGCTACTGGCTGCATGAAGTGCAAATTTTCGTGCAATGCAGAAAACTGCTATGTTGGCGGCATGGAACCGGTCGGGCTGCGCGAGCGGAAGAAGCTGCAGACGCGTGAGGCGCTTCGGCGCGCCGCGTGGGCGCTCTTCGCCGAGCGCGGCTACGACGCGACGACGCTCGCCGACATCGCCGACGCGGCAGGCGTCTCGACGCGGACGATCTTCGCGTACTTCCCGAGCAAGGAGGACATCGTCTTCTGCGAGTTCGAGTCGATGCGCGGCGCCCTCGCCGTGGCGCTTGCGGAGCGGCCCGCGGGCCAGGATGCGCTCGGCGCACTGCGCGACTTCATCGTCTCGTCGGCGCACGAGAAGGCGGACGGAGAGGGGATCGAGCAGGTGATCGCCGCCGACGAGACGCTGCGGAGCCACAAGCGCGCGCGCATCGCGGAGTTCCAGGACATTGTCGCGGCCGCCATCGCCGAGGACCTCGGCGCCGGCCCGGACGACCTGCGCCCGCAGGTCGCGGCCGCGTCGCTCACCGCCGCGTTCGAGGTGCTCGAGCGCGAGGGCGGGGGCAAGCCGCACGACGCCGCGGACGTCGCCGCGGCGATCGACCCGATCATCGCCTTCGTGCGCGCCGGGCTGAACGCGCTGCCGGCCGGCTAACGGCCGGGACAGTCCCGCTAGGCGGCGGCGGCGTCCGCGGCCGGCTCGTCTGCCGGCGGCTCGGGCTCGGCCGTCGCCTCGGCCTGGGCGCCGTTCTGCGCCTGCGCGTCGCCGTTCTGCGCGGCCGCCTGCGACCCGCCGCGACGCCGGCGCCGGCGCCGGCGCGAGCGCGACGGCTTCGCCTTCGGCGCCGGCAGGTTCTCGCTCAGCGCCATCGCGACCTCGGGCAGCGTCGCCAGCCGCTCGCGTGCCGCCTCGATCAGCTTCGTAGCCCGAGGCGTGTAGCCCTCCGCCGACGCGAGCAGCGCCGCGCCGACGTGCAGCGGCAGCTCCATCGCCGCGTTGACGAGCTTCGCCGCGTTCTCCTCGTGCCGGTGCCCGCGCGAGTTCGCGAGCGCACCGAGCAACCGTTTTGCCTCCGGGAACTCGGCGCTTGCGCGGCGATCCTGCGCCTTGCGCGTCGCCCGGGCGAGCTTCCACGTCCAGCGCGCCAGGAACTGCTCCGGCGCGTCGACCTTGCCCTCGCCCAGCGCACGCAGCAGCGTGCGGATCCCGGGCAGGCGGTCCTTCTCCCACGTCGGTGCCTGGGTCACGATCGTGACCAGGTCGTCGAAGGCCTCGCGGTCGATGCCCATCGAGACGCGGTCGGCGAGCGCCGTCATGCGCAGCCGCCGATTCGGGTTCTCGGCCGCGCAGGTGAACAGGAACTGCTCGAGGCAGGCCTTGGACGTGTTGCTCTCGGTCAGCTTCTTGACGATCTCGGTGCGGTCCTCGAAGCGCACCTGGCGACCGGCGATGGTCGCCCAGTAGCGCTGCTCGTCTTCGTCCAGGAAGCGGGGGTCGATCCGCTGCCACTCGCGGCCGATCACGCCGAGGCGGCGGCGGACGTCGGGCGTGACGGGCACGAGCCACGACGCCGGTGACAGCCGCCTGCGGGCGCGGCGCTGCGGCCGGCGGCGCGGAGCGGGAGTCACGCGCGCCCCCTCGCGGTAGAAGTCGGAGTCGAGCAACGCGTGCAGCGTCATCACGCGGTCGTTGTGCGTCGCGCCCTTGGGCACGAAGTCGACGACGATCCCCGCCTCCTTGCGTGGGTGCGTCCGCATGATGCGGCCGATGCGCTGCTGGTAGACGCGCCTGCTGGCCGTGGGCGCCAGATGCATGACCACCGTCGCGCGGGGCGAGTTCCAGCCCTCGGCGAGCAGCATCGCGTTGATGAGGATGTCGATCTCCGCGCGCTCGTAGGCAGCGAGGATCTCGGCCAGCTTGACGGGCGGCGTACGGCCGCTGACCGCCTCGGCCTTGAGGCCGGCGGCGCGGAACTCCTTGGCCAGGTTGTACGCGTGCTCGACGCCCGCGGCGTAGACGACGCCCGGCGTCGCGTCGAAGCGGTCGCGGTAGAGGCTCGCCGCCGCCTGGTTCAGAGCGGTGTGGTCGAGGACGGCGGCCAGCGCGCGCTCCTCGAAGTCGCCGCCCACGATCGGCACCGAGTGGATCGCGGCGACCGGCGGGACGCGCAGGCAGCGCAGCGGCGCGATCAGCCCGCGGCGCGCGGCGTCGGTCAGCGGCAGGTCGTCGACGGAGGCGGGGAAGACGTCCGCGACCTGCTTCGCGATCAGTTGCTCGGTCGCGGTCATGCCGATGTAGATGGGCTCCGGGAACGAGCGGATCGCGGCGCTCGTCTTCTCGCCGAGCGCGGTGTGCGCCTCGTCGCAGATGACGAGCTGGTACGCCTCGCGGTCGAGGTCGTCGACGTGCCGCGCGAACCAGGCGTAGGTCTGGATCGTGATCGGGTCGCGGCGCTTCAGGCGCTCGCCCTCGAGCACCGCCTCCGTGAAGCGCTTCCCGTAACCCTCGGTGGTCAGGTCGCCCGTGAACTGGGAGACGAGCAGCCGGCGGTGCGTGAGGATCAGGACGCCGAGCGACTGGGCCGCCTCGACGAAGCCGGCGGCGGCGATGGTCTTGCCGGACGCGGTCGGGTGGCGGAAGCGGAAGCGGCGGGCCGCGCCGGGGTCCGCAGCGGCCGGCGCCACGTCCTCCTCGACCTCCTCGGCGAGCGGCTCGTCCTCGTCCTCCTCTTCCAGCTCGGCGTCGTCGACGACGTGGCCGTTGCCGTTGGCATGGCCGTTGCCGTTCTCGGCCGCAGCCTGATTGGCGGCGATCAGCTCGGTCAGCATTCCGGCGAGCGCGTCGATCTGGTGGCGGCGTAGCTCGGTGCCGGACGCGAGGTGAGGCGGATGCTCCGTCAGGACGCGCTCGAGCCCGAGCATGAGCCCGAAGCGCACGCGCCAGCCGTTCGAGGGCTCCTTGCGCCCGGCCTCGAGCTCGGCGACCGCCTCGTCGAGGGCCCGGCGGCGGGCCGTCCCGGGGGCCAGCACGACGGCCGGATCCTCATCCGGGCGGAGGAAGGGCTCGTCTGCCCACTGGGCGGCGCGGACGGCAGCTTC
>DASTZE010000012.1:0-5748 GCA_035764425.1 Gaiellaceae bacterium | reverse complement strand
CGCCGGCCATTGGGCCGCACGTCCGGTCAGGCGGCGGTCGCAGTGGGCGGCGATGATGCGTGCTCCGCACAGCTGCGCGAGCGCGCGCGCCTCCACGAGCGCCAGGTCGGCTCCCTCGGACCCGTCTGTCGCCCAGATGATCGTGTTGTACATCTCTGCCTCCTCTCGGATGCTGCTGCAACCACGATGCGCCGACAGGCCGCGATTGACGTCGGTGGTCGCCCGCACGCCGGCGCCGGCGCGAGGCCGATCGCGCGCGGCGAACTACTGAGCGCGGCCCGATGCGTAGTTGTCCGGCGCCGGCTGCGGATCACGCGGATGCCGTTTGGGCCTGCCGCCCCTAGCCTCGAAGCGAGGACCGATGTGACCGCGAGGACGCGCGCACGGCGAACGCCGTCGAACGGCGGGACGCCCGAACGGATGCTCCTGCGCGCCGCCCAGCGCGGCGACCGCCGTGCCCGGGACGAGCTCGTCGCGCGCCACCTGGGCCTCGTCAAATGTCTGGCGGCGCGCTACCGCGACCTCGGCCTGCCGTTCGAAGACCTGGCCCAGGAAGGCACCGTGGGCCTGCTCGAGGCGATCGACGGATACGAGCCTGAACGAGGGTCCGCGTTCGCCGCGTACGCCTTCTGGCATATCCGCCGGGCGATCACACGGGCCCTCACCAACGAGGCGCGACTCGTTCGCCTGCCGCGTCAGGTGGTCGAGCGGCGGCGGGCAGCCCTGCGGGCATGGTCGGAGCTGGCCGGCGCCAACGGGCACGCGCCGACGAACGGCGAGATCGCCGCGGCGACAGGCCTCTCCGTCGCTGCGGTCGACGAGCTGCAGCGGCTGCCTGCATCCGTGCTCAGCTTCGACGAGCCACGGCGCGGAAGCGGCCTGACGATCGCGGACGTGCTGGCCGACGGGTCGGCCCGCGATCCGGAGACCGAGGCGCTTGCGCACGAGCGCGGCCGCCTGCTGGCGCAGGCCATCGGAAGGCTGTCGTCACGCGAGCAGCTCATTGTGGCAGCGCACTTCGGCCTCGACGGCTCGCCGCGCTCGCTGCAGGACGTCGCGAACGAGCTGCACCTGAGCCCGCAGCGGGTGCGCGAGATCGAGCAGGAAGCTCTGTCCGAGCTTGCCGTCGCACTCCGCCGGCCGAAAACCGGCACCGAGCAGGTCGGTAGCGCCGCCGCCTGACGACACAGGCCCTTCGGAATGCGGGGAAACACCGATGGTGCAGAGCCCGCGGGCGGCGAGGACCCGGAGGGATCATGGCACCGCGCATGCGCGCGGAACGGCCCGACTCCGATCCCGGAAAGGAGGTCATGGTCATGGCAGTCGCCAAGTGGACGCCGTGGGAGGAGCTCGAGTCGATGGAGCGCCGTATGCGACGCTTCTTCGACGACCTGGGCTTCGTGCCCGGATACCTGCCCGCAGCAGACGTCTACGAGACCGACGACGAGTTCGTGGTCGAGGTCGAGGTACCCGGCTTCACGGAGGCGGAGCTCGCGGTCGAGCAGTCGGATCATGTCCTGACGATCAAGGGCGACCGCGCGCAGACGAAGGAGAAGACGGAGCGCGAGTTCTACCTCCGCGAGCGTCTGGCACGCTCGTTCGAGCGGCGCTTCCGCCTGCCGCCGGAAGCCGCGACGCGCGAGCTTGCAAGCACTTTCCACGAGGGGGTTCTCACGGTGCACGCACCGAAGGCCGCGGCCGCGAAGCCGCGCCGGATCCCGATCGGCACCTGAGTCCTCATACAGGGCGGCCGGCTTGCCGGCCGCCCCGCCGCTGTGGCCGTCACGCGAGTGCAGCGGCGGTCGAGCCCGATCGGTTGACCGCCGCCAGCGTGCGATTCGTCGTCCGGGTGAGCCGGCTGGCCTGCGCCGCCGTCAGCCGGTCGCACACCCAGTCCCAGTGCAGGGCGACCCACTCACCTGGGCCGGGAGGGCCAACGAACGCAAGGCCGTCGTCGCGCCATCGGGCCGTCCGGTCGATCCAGGGGCCGAGACGAAGGGCCCGGCCGTCCCAGGCCAGCGGCCGCACGATGGTGTTCAGCACGTCGCCGCGGACGCCGACGACGCGGGCCGGCGTGATCCGACATCGCTCGAGCACGTCGAGCGGCTCGTCGACGATGCCCGTCCGAAGGAGCCCGACCCAGGGATACACGGCGAACACGTGGAAGTCGTGATGGGGCACGGCCCCGGCGAGAGCGGCCTCGGTCACGCGACCGCTCGTTCGCCCGATTCGGCCCCGGAAACGCTCATCGACATGCCGTGCGAGCTCCGCCGGCGCGACGCCATCCAGCAGCTCGTTCCCGATCCAGTACGCCTCGACGAC
Source organism: Gaiellaceae bacterium (assembly GCA_035764425.1). Classification (GTDB taxonomy): domain Bacteria; phylum Actinomycetota; class Thermoleophilia; order Gaiellales; family Gaiellaceae; genus JACVRM01. The sequence continues at coordinate 3,426 of DASTZE010000012.1, read as the reverse complement.
ACGCCGGTCGAGCGGGTCGGGCAGGCGGTTCGCGTGCGCGATGAGCTCGAGGTACGGCCAGGCGCCCTCGAAGGTTCGCGCCGCCTCGGCAAGGCCCGCGTCGGAGCAGCCGGCCGAGCCGTATTCGAGCAGCGTCCGCGAGGTGCCTCCTCCGCAGTAGCCGAGGGCGTTCGGCGGGTACGCGTAGCGAGCGAAGAGGAGAGCGCCGGCCGTCATACGCGGGCGTGCGCGGCGCGCGGCCGGCCGGCGAAGACCGCGAGGGCGGCCCCGATGCAGATCAGTCCGACGCCGACGCCGTCGACGCCGACGCCGTTCGCGGCCCGGTCGAGGAGCGCGGTCACGACCGCGCCGAGAACGAGAACCGCCGTGACGTCGACCGCCTGAGCGCGCGCGAGGGCGGCGTACCACGTGCCGACGTAGGCGCTGAGCAGGAGGCCGGTGAGAACCGCCCACCGCCACTGCTCGGCGGACAGCGAAACGAGCGCGTCGAGCCGGCCGGAGGCCGCGAGCCACCCGATCAGCAGCAGCGTTCCGATACCCATCCGGGCGGCGGCGAGCGCGCGCGGCGTGACCGCAGCGAGCAGACGCTTGACGACGATGACCTCGCACGCCCACAGCAGGGTCGCGGCGACGATCATGGCCTCGCCGGCCCCGAAGGCAAGCGTGCCCGGGTCGCCGGCAAGCCACGCCTGCCCTGCGATGACGAAGGCGATCGCGGCCAGGTGGCCGAGGCCGAGGCGCTCGTGGAGCAGGGGCACCGCAAGTAGCGCAACCCAGATGACCAGGGTCTTCTGAATGAAGGCCGCCTGCGTTGCGTCGGCGCGCGCGAGCCCCTCGAAGAAGAGGATGAACGGGATGCTGCCGCCGATGGTCGCGACGGCCAGCAGGCCAAGCCAGCGTCGGCGAGTGAGCGGCTTCGGGCTTCTGGCCCCCGCCGGCACGGCGAGGAGCGAAAGCAGTACCAGGGCCGCGACCGCGTTCTTCGCGGTCGTGTAGACCGTCGCGTCGCCGAAGTGCTTGACCCCATACGAGTTGAGGAAGACCGCGACGCCGCTCACCAGCGCGGTCACGAACGCGAGCGCGATGCCGACTGCGCGCCTCGTCAGATGGGTGTTCAGGGCGTATGCGAACGTGCTCATGGCCGGCCTCCTTCGTCGGTGCGCAGCTGAATTGCGGTTCGTGCGGCTTCGTAGGTGAGCACCTCGACCGGAACGCCGAGGTGGACCAGTACGTACGACCCGGGGGTTGCCTCCGGGACGAATGCGAGCGTCACCTCGGCGCCGCAGCCCAGGCGCCCGACCCGCGTGTCACCGGCGTTCCACGCGGCGACGAGAACGTCGACGTCACCGAGGCACATCGGGAACCTCCACATCCAGTTCGAGCAGCACGACGTCGCTCGCGGTGTTGGCGGTCGGCTCCTCGCCGAGGCGGGCGTCGACGACGGCCCCGGCGGCGATCGTCCCGTTTGTCGCGTCGACGTAGTGCTCGCGGAAGTGGTCGGGCGTGAAGTGCGAGAGCGGTCCGAGCTGCACACGGACCCGCGTCACCCGCGTTGCACCCTCGGCGTCGGCGATCTCGAGGATGCGCCGGACCAGCCCTCGCATCAGGGCCTGCTCGTGCATGCCGCCACCTCCCCGGCGATCTGGTGCGCGACCGCCTCCACCGCGCCGGCGACCGCGGGCGTGAGCTCGTCGCCGGCCACGAAGCTCTCGCCTTCGATTCCGAACACGATGGTGCGGGCCGGCAGGCGCCCGAGCGCGCGCGCGAGCTCCACGGCGTCTGCGACGCCGAGTGCGTGCGTCGACGAGCGCCCGAAGAGCGCCGTCGGCAATGCGGTCGCGGCATCGAAGCGGTGCACGGTGCCGACGGGCGCGCCCGAGGCGACGGCGTCGACGACGAACGCGACATCGGCGCCTTCCCACGCATCGACCAGCCGTGACGGCTCCTGCTCGCAGACCCGGACCCGTGCGTCGACGCCGAGCTCGCGCACTCGCCCGGCGACGTCGAGGCCCGCGCCGTCGTCGCCGCGATAGGCGTTCCCGACCCCGACCACGACGACGTTCACCGCCGCTCCACGTGCAGGTCGAGAAAATGGGTCGCACAGGAGATGCACGGGTCGTAGTTGCGGATGGCCTGCTCGCACAGGTGCCGCAGGTCGTCGTCCGGGAGCTGGGCGTAGCGGGCGACGACGCCCCGGAGGTCGTCCTCGATCGCCAGCTGGTTCTGCGACGTCGGCGGCACGATCTTCGCGTCGAGGATCGTCCCGTCGGCGTCGAGCGTGTACCGGTGGTAGAGGAGCCCGCGCGGCGCCTCGCTGACGCCGTAGCCCGTGCCCGCGCGCGGCTCGACCTCCGCATGCGGCGCGTCCGGCTCTTCGTACTCCGCGATGAGCCGCAGGGCCTCGTCGCACGCGTAGACGAGCTCGACGCCGCGGACGACGATCGACCGGAACGCGTCGCGGCACTCCGGGCCGAGGCCGGCCTCTGCCGCCGCCGAGCGCGCGAGCGGGGACAGCTTGGCCGATTGGAGCGAGTAGCGCGCGAGCGGCCCGCAGAGGTACGTCGATCCGTCTGCCCGGCGCGAATGCAGGGCGTTCGACCGCTCGACGTGCTCTTCGCGGAACTCGTCGTCGTAGCGTGAGGGCGGGATGTCGAGGCCGTGGTCGGAGACGATCCGGCCGTCCTCGATCGGGTAGGAGTCGGACGCGAGCGAGACGAGCTCGCACTCGACCGCCCGCTCCGGAAAGTCGAAGCCGGCGACCCAGCGGACGGTCTCGAGCGACGCCTCGCGGGCCCGCTCGAGCGGCTCGACCAGCGTCCGCAGCTCCGTCTTCGACGGCGTCCGGTAGTAGCCGCCGACCCGCACGTTGATCGGGTGGATCTCGCGCCCGCCGAGCAGCGCCAGCACCTCGTTGCCGACCTTCTTCAGGGCCAGCCCGCGCTCCACGACCGCGCCATGGTCGCGCGCCATCTGGACGACCCCGTCGTAGCCGAGGAAGTCGGGCGCGTGGAGCATGTAGACGTGCAGCGCATGGCTCTCGATCCACTCGCCGCAGTAGAGGAGCCGGCGCAGGGCACGGATCTGGGTGTCGACCTCGACGCCGCAGACCTCCTCCATGGCGTTGACGGCGCTCGTCTGGTACGCGACCGGGCAGATGCCGCAGATGCGCGCGGTGATGTCGGACGCCTCCATGAACGAGCGGCCGCGGAGCAGCGCCTCGAAGAAGCGGGGTGGCTCGTAGATGCGGAGCTCGACGTGCTCGACGCTGCCGTTCCGGAGCCGCACCGACATCGCACCCTCACCCTCGACGCGCGCGAGGTAGTCCGTCTTGATCGTCCGCCGCTCAGGCATGGGTCGAAGCCTCCTTGAACTCGGGCGCGTTCGCGTTGAACGTCCGGAACACGCGCTGGACACCTCGCTCGTCCA
>DASTZE010000011.1:0-28357 GCA_035764425.1 Gaiellaceae bacterium | reverse complement strand
CGCGCGATGACCATGCGCTGCACCTCGTTCGTGCCCTCGCCGATCTCGAGGATCTTCTGGTCGCGGTACAGGCGCGAGATCGGCGACTCGTCCATGAAGCCGTAGCCTCCATGAATCTGGAGTGCCGCGTTGGCCGCTCGGTGCGAGAGCTCGCCCGTGTAGAGCTTCGCCATCGCCGCCTCGAGCGCGAACGGGCGGCCCTGGTCCTTCAGCCACGCGGCCCGGTAGACGAGATTTCGGCCGGCTTCGATCTCGGTGGCCATGTCCGCGAGCGCGAACTGCACGGCCTGGAACTGCGCGATCGGCTTCCCGAACTGCCGGCGCTCCTTAGCGTAGGCGTAGGCGAGGTCGTACGCGCCCTGCGCAAGGCCAACGCCCATCGCCGCCACGGAGATCCGGCCGCCGTCGAGGATGGTCAGGAACTGCCGGAAGCCCTCGCCGCGCGGCCCGAGCAGGTTGCGCTCCGGCACCGCGACGTCCTTGAACGACAGCTCGCGCGTGTCCGACGCGCGCCAGCCGAGCTTCTCCATCGGCGGGGAGATCTCGTAGCCCGGCGTCCCCTTCGGGACGATGATGTTCGAGATCTCGCCATCGCCCGTCAGCGCAGTGATCGTCACGCAGGCGCTGATGTCGGTGCCGGCGTTGGTGATGAACATCTTCGCGCCGTTCACGACCCACTCGCCGTCGTGCAGCTCGGCGCGCGTGCGCGTCGCGCCCGCGTCGGAGCCCGCATCCGGCTCGGTGAGCCCGAACGCCGCGAGCCGCTCGCCCGAGGCCAGCTGCGGCAGCCACTCGCGCTTCTGCTCCTCGTTCCCGAAGTAGAAGATGGGGAGCGTCCCGAGCGAGTGGTGCGCCGCGACCGTGATGGCGACGGACGAGTCGATGCGCGTCAGCTCCTCGACCGCAATGGCGTACGAGACCGTGTCGGTGCCGGCGCCGCCGTACTCCTCCGGGATGGTCATCCCCATCAGGCCGAGCTCGGCGAGCTCGGCGACGAGGTCGTAAGGAAACCGGTGGTGGCGGTCGAGCTCCTCGGCGACGGGCGCCACGCGCTCCTCCGCGAACGCCCGGACGGTGCGGCGCAGGAGCTCGTGCTCGGGCGTGAGATCCAGGTTCAAGCGGCCAGCCGCCTGCCGAGCTCGGCGATCAGCCGCACGCCGTAGCCGGTGCCACCGCGCTGCCAGAGGTAGTCCTCGCGCGACCAGGTGAAGAAGCCTGTGCCGGCCATGTCGACATGCGCCCACGGGCCCTCGCCAGCGAAGTGGTGTAGGAACTCGGCGGCGTAGGTCGGCCCACCCTGGCCGCGGCGGCTGAGGTTCTTGAGGTCGGCGAAGTCGGAGTCGATGAAGCGGCGGTAGCGCGGGTGGAGCGGAAAGGGCCAGGCGTGGTCTCCAGACGCCTCGCCGGCGGCGACGACCTGGTCGCGCCATTCGGCCGGGGCGCCGTAGACACCGGCGTAGAAGTCGCCCAGCGCCTTCTCCATCGTCCCGGTCAGCGTGGCGAAGTCGACGATGTGCGTGGCGCCCTCGCGCCGGGCGTACCAGAGCGCGTCCGCGAGCACGATTCGTCCTTCCGCGTCGGTGTCGACGACCTCGATCGTCGTGCCGTTGCCCGCGCGCAGGATGTCGCCGGGGCGGTATGCGCCGCCGCCGGCCATGTTCTCGGTCGCGGCCACGACGGCGATGGCGCGCACCGGCGTGCCGAGCTCGGCGAGCGCGGCCATGCCGGCGATCACCGCGCCGCCTCCGGCCATGTCGCCCTTCATGTCCTCCATATAGAGCGGCGCCTTCAGCGAGATCCCGCCCGTGTCGAAGGTGATCGCCTTGCCGACCAGCCCGAGCACGAGGCCGTTCACCGCATTCGGCGGGTCGTGGCGCATGAGAATCATGCGCGCCGGCTGGTGGCTGCCCGCGGCGACGCCGAGGAACGCGCCCATGCCGAGCTCAGCGGCCTGCTCGGGGCCGAGCGCCCCCGCGGACAGGTGGGCGTGCTCGGCGGCGAAGGACTCCGCGTGGCCGGCGAGCGCGGCCGGCGTCAGCGTGTTGGCGGGCTCGTTCGCGAGATCGCGTGCGCGGTTCGTCCAGCGCGAGATGACGGCAGCGCGGCGGCCGGCCGCCAGAACCTCGTCGCCGTCCTCGTCCGTCAGCAGGACGAGCGCGTCCGGCACCCGGCGATCTCGCGCATGCTTCCAGAGTCCGGGGTCGTAGCCGCCGAGCATGAGCCCCTCGACGACGGCGGTCGCCTGCTCGGCGGCCGGGAGCGGCATCGCCGGGTCGAGCGCCCAGCCGAGACGGCCGCCGACGTGCGCGAGCTCCTGGGCGACCGCCGCGGCGGCCCAGCGGAGGTCGTCGGGATCGTTGCCCGCACCGACACCCGCGGCGACGACGCGCCCGCCGTCACCGTGGAGGACGGCCGCAGCGCCGGGCTCGGCGCGCAGCTCTCCCGGCGCGAGCGCCCCCAGGCGCGCGGCGATCGCCTCGAGCCCCCCTGCGGCGCGCGGCGCGTCGGCCCGGACCGGCACGGCAAGCGTGTCGACGGTGGCCGCCTCCACGCGGCGAGGTGCCACCTCGATCAACACGGACGGCGATGGTAGACGAGGATGGATTCGCGCTGCGGCGGCGAATCTCGGTGCATGACCCTCAAGCTTTCGCGCAGGCGCCCGATATCTGGCGTCGTGACCATCGCTACACCCGAGGATCTGCTCGAGCGCGTCGCCGAGCTCGTGAACGAGCGGCAGGTGCTGCGCGCCGCCGGTGCGGGCCGGGCCGAGCTCGAGCGGAACCGCGCCGAGATCGCCCGCGCCCAGTGGGATCTCTCGCGGGCGCTCATCACGCGCCACTACCGGTGAATCACATAGGGTCGCGCCGAAATCGGCGACGACTGGAGGCGGAAGTGGCACAAGGCGCGAAGGAGTTCTTCGACACCCTCGAGAGCCGGGTCGACGCGTCCCGGGCACAGGGGATCAACGCGAGCTACCTGTTCGACGTGACCGGCGCGGGCGCGTGGAAGGTCGACGTCCAGGACTCGGGCGTCAAGGTCACCGAGGGCGCGACCGACGCCGGGACGACGATCACGATCGCCGAGGACGACTTCGACCGGCTCGTCGCCGGCGAGCTGAACCCCATGACGGCGTTCATGACGGGCAAGCTCAAGGTCAAGGGGGACATGGGCGCCGCCATGAAGCTGCAGAAGCTCTTCTAGGCGGGGGACGTGGACATCACCTGGTTCCAGTTCCTCCTGTTCGTGCACATCGCCTTTGTGGCGATCTGGCTCGGCGGGGCGGCGATGCTCCAGTTCCTCTCGCTCCGCGCGCTCGGCTCCGACGACCCGGTGCGGACAGCGAACTTTGCGGCCGACGCCGAGTGGGTCGGCCTGCGCGTCTTCATACCCGCTTCGCTGCTCGTCCTGATCGCCGGGATCCTGATGGTGCTCGACTCGGACTTCTACGGCTTCGGCGACGACTGGATCCTGATCGCCCTCGTCCTCTTCGCGGTGACGTTCGCCGCCGGCGCCGGGTTCTTCGGGCCGGAGTCGGGCCGGATCGCGAAGCTGATCGAGACGGAAGGGCCGACGTCGCCGGCCGTGGGAGCTCGCGTCCGCCGCGTCCTCGCGCTGTCGCGCGCCGACCTCGTCCTGCTCTTCCTGATCGTCTACGACATGGTCGTGAAGCCCGAGCTGTGGAGCGGCGACTTCTGGGTTGCCGTGGTCGTCGCCGCCGTGCTCGCGGCGCTGCTCGTGCGGCAGGGGCTGAACTCGTCGGTGGCCGGCCGGGCGCGCACTGCCCCGTAGCTACTCCTCGAGCTCGACCAGCAGCTGGCCGCCGGTGACGAGGTCGCCCTCGGCAACGTGCACTGCCTTGACGACGGCCTCGTACGGCGACACGACCGGCGTCTCCATCTTCATCGCCTCGAGGACGACGAGCGGCTCGCGCTGGCTGACCGCCGCGCCGGGCTCGGTCAACACCTTGATGACCGTGCCCGGCATGGGGGCCGTCAGCGCGCTCGATTCCTTGCCCGGACCGTGCTCGCCGGCCGCGGCGACGTCGGGCGGCGAGTGGGGCGGCGGCGGCGGCAGGTTGAGGCGGAACGCGCCCCTCCAGGGGCCGCGCAGGGCGCGCCGGTACGGGGACAGCGGCGGGTAGTCGGCCAGGAAGGCGGTCGTCGTCTCGCCGGCGCGCACCGCCGGGTGGCGCACGAGCCAGCGCAGGAACGGCAGGTTCGTCGTCACGCCGCACACCTCGGTCTCGGCGAGCGCGTCCGCGAGCTGGTCGAGGGCCGCGTCGCGCGTGTCCCCGGCCGCGATCAGCTTGGCGATCATCGGGTCGTAGGCGACGCCGACCTCGTCGCCCTCCGCCACGCCGGCGTCGACGCGGACGCCGTCCGGGAGCCGGAGCCGCTCGATGCGCCCGGTCTGCGGCAGGAACGTAAGCGGGTCCTCCGCGTACAGCCGCACCTCGACGGCGTGCCCCTCGAGCGGCGCCCCACCCGGCCGGGCGCCGCCGGCGATCGCGAGCTGCAGCGCGACGAGGTCGAGCCCGGTGACGAGCTCGGTGACCGGGTGCTCGACCTGGATCCGCCCGTTCAGCTCGAGGAAGAAGAAGTCGCGGCCCGAGACCATGAACTCCGCCGTGCCGAGGCTGCGGTAGCCGATCGCCCGCGCGAACGCGACCGCGGCCTCGCTCATGCGGCCGCGCAGCCCGGCGTCGACCGCGGGTGATTCCTCCAGCACCTTCTGGTGGCGGCGCTGGATCGAGCACTCACGCTCACCCAGCGCAACCGCCGCCCCGGCTCCCGCGGCCAGCTGGATCTCGACGTGCCGAGGGCGCTCGACGTAGCGCTCCATGAACACGCGGCCGTCGCCGAACGCCGCCTCCGCCTCCCGGCGGGCCGCCTCGAGCGCGTCGTCGAGGTGACGCGGGTCGCGGACGACGCGCATGCCGCGCCCGCCGCCACCCGCCGCTGCCTTGATCACGAGGGGGAAGCCGATCTGGTCGGGCCCGCCGGTCGGCACGACCGGCACCCCGGCTTCCTCGGCGACCCGCTTCGCCTCGAGCTTGTCGCCGCCGCGGCGGAGCGCCTCCGGTGACGGCCCGACGAAGGTCAGCCCGGCGTCCTCGACGGCAGCGGCGAAGGCCGGGCTCTCGGCCAGGAAGCCGTAGCCGGGATGGACGGCGTCGGCACCGGCCTCACGGGCTGCGCGGATGTGCTCGGCGGCGTCGAGGTAGCTCGTGATCTGGACCGTCTCGCCCGCGACGCGTGTGTGCAGCGCCCCGCGGTCGTCGGGCGCCGCCACCGCCACGGTCGCGATGCCGAGCTCGCGGCACGTGCGGAAGATGCGGACGGCGATCTCGCCGCGGTTGGCTACGAGGAGCTTGCGGATCTCCACGACGCCTCGCGGCGCTCGAGGAAGGCGCGCAGCCCCTCCTGCCCCTCCGTGCTCGTGCGCAGCCGGGCCGCGACCTGCGTGGTGGCCTCGTCCCGGGGCCCTTCGCGCACGAGCCGCTTCGCCTCGCGCGCGGCCTCGGGGCCGGACGTCGCGAGCTCGCCGAGCACCCGATCGACCGCTGCGTCCGGGTCTCCGGCGACCTCGTCGACGAGCCCGATCCGCAGCGCGGTGTCGGCGCCGAAGCGCTCGCCGGTCACGAACAGGCGCCGTGCCGAGGCGCCGATCCGCGGCAGCACGAACGGCGAGATCACCGCCGGGATGATCCCGAGCTTCACCTCCGTGAAGCCGAAGACCGCGTCCGGCGCGGCGACCGCGGCGTCGGCGCAGGCCACGAGCCCCGAGCCGCCGCCCAGCACGTAGCCGTGCGCGCGCACGACCACCGGCGCCGGGCACGCGTCGATGGCCTCCAGCATCCGGTAGAGGCGGAGCGCGTCCTCGACGTTCTCGTCGTAGGTCAGGTCGATCGACGAGCGCTGCCACTCGACGTCGGCGCCGGCGCAGAACGACGGGCCGTCGCCCGCCAGCACGACAGCCCGCGCGTCGCCGACGCCCGCGAAGGCATCGGTCAGCTCGCTGATGAGCTCGGCGTCGAAGGCGTTGCGCCGTTCCGGCTTCGCGAGCGTGACCCGCAGCACCCCTTCGTCGCGCTCGATCCGCAGCCCCGCCATCCGCGCGCAAGCGTACGCTGCGGCCCCGTGGACCGGCGCACGTCCTTCGCGGTCGGCTCGTTCGTCGTGTCGGCGATCCTGACCGCGATCGGCACGTTCTCCGGGAGCGACGACAACCAGTTGTGGCAGTGGCTGGTCGTGCTGGCCGTGACGGCCGCGGCGGTGGGGGTGCTGTTCTGGATCGTCGTCCCGCGCTTCGACGGCGGCACCGGCGGCGCGGCGCTCGTCGTCTCGCTTATGGCCCTCGTCAGCCTCGTCGTCTTCTGGCTCGGCCTGCCGGTTCCGATCGCGGCCGCGGCGACCCTGCTCGGCCTCGATGCGCGCGATCGGCCGGATGCCCGGCTGACGTACGTGAACGGGGCGTTCGCGATCTCGGTCCTCGTCCTGCTCTTTGCGGTGATCGCGGCGTTCGCGGGCTGAGCGCGTGAGCCTGAAAGGGGCGCTTGCCGCCGCAGTGACGCCGTACCGGGCGAACGGCTCCGAGCTGGACGACGGCGCGTTCGAGGGCTACGCGGAGTTCCTGCACGCGGGTGGCGTCGGGGGTGTCCTGGCCGGCGGCACGACCGGCGAGGGGATCCTCCAGACCCCGGAGGAGCGGATCCGCGGGATCAGCCTGTTCGCGGGCGCGGGGCTCACGACCATTGCGCACTGCGGCGCCCAGACCACGGCGGACACCGTGCGGTTGGCCGCGGCGGCGGGAGAGGCCGGCGCGGCGGCCGTCGCCGTGATCGCCCCGCCGTACTTCCGCCTGGACGATCGTGCGCTGCTCGCGCACTTCGAAGCGGCTGCGGCCGCCTGCGCGCCGCTGCCCTTCTACGTCTACGAGTTCCAGGCCGCCTCGGGCTATGCGGCTTCGATCGAGGTCGTCTCGCGGCTGCGTGACCGCGCGCCCAATTACGTCGGGCTCAAGGTGTCCGACGCGCCGTGGGAGCGCTTCGCGCCGTACCTGCTCGAAGGGCTCGACGTCTTCGTCGGGCCCGAGGCGCTCATCGCGCAGGGGATGGCGGCCGGTGCGGTCGGCGCCGTCTCGGGCCTGGCAGCGGCGTTTCCCGACCGCGTCACGGCCGCGGTCGCTCGACCCGACGGCCCCGACGCCGCCGTCCTCGGCGAGCTCCGTGCCTTCGTGGAACGCTTCCCCAGGCACGCTGCGCTGAAGCGGATCCTGCAGCGGCGCGGGGTGAGCATGACCGGCGATGTGCGCCGGCCGCTCCGCCAGCTCACGCACGACGAGCGCGACGTGCTCGACGCCTGGATCGACGCGCTCTAACGGTACTGACGCAGCCCTATTCCTCGAACGCGAGGCCGAGCCGGCTGAGCTCCTCGACCGCGAAGTGGCCTTCGATCGTCGCCTCGACGTCGAACTCCTCGCCGATATCCGGCTCCTTGCCGATCAGCTCGCGCGCGCGGCCCGGCAGCTCCTGCTCCGCCGCCTCGGCGGACTCCCAGAGGTAGACGGCACCCCAACGCTCGGTCGCCTCGTCGGAGATCCAGGCCTTGAACCGCAGGCCTGGGACCTCCTCGAAGGCGTCGACGGACTCGTCGCGCAGGTAGCGCCGCAGCTCGCCGATCGTGGTCTTCGAGCCGGCGAGGTTCCAGAGGACCAGGCGCAGGAGCATCCGGAGGGCCGGACTACTGCCGTGGAGGGAGCTTGGCGATCAGCTCCTTGATCCGGCGCAGCACGTCGGCTTCCTTGTGCCCGAAGTCGTCCAGGTACGAGTGGAGCGCGGAGCGCAGCAGCTCCAGCTCGTCGTCGTTGAGATCGATTGTCGTGGCCATCGCGCGATTATCCCCAGTCCGGCGGCTCGTAGGCGCCCTTCTGCGGCGCGCCGAAGGTGATGAACTCGAGGCCGTCGGGTCCGGACACCGGCATCCGGGTCGTCGTCGGGTCGACGCGGATGATGCGGAGCGGCCGTAGCTCGATCTCGTCGCCGTCGATCCTCATCACGCCCGAGCCGCGGATGACGACGTAGACCTCCTCCTGCCCGTTGCCCTCGTGGTTGTGCTCGCGGCCCTCCGTGTCGGGCGGGAACTCGAAGTAGTTGAAGCCGAAGGCGCTCGCGCCGAGCGCGCGGCGCGCCTTGCGCACCACGCCGCCCGGGCCCTCGCCCTCCAGGTCCTTCACGTCGATCACGTCGTACGCCACGTCTCCACCTCCGGCGGTTCGGGGTCGCTACATCCTGAAGACGCCGAAGGTGGTCTCGGGGATAGGTGCGTTCAGCGCGGCCGAGATGCCGAGCGCAAGGACGCGGCGCGTGTCCAGCGGGTCGATGATCCCGTCGTCCCACAGGCGTGCGGTCGAGTAGTACGGGTTGCCCTCGGCCTCGTACTTGGCGCGGATCTCGTCGGGGTCGGCGTCGCCGACCATCGTCAGCACGGTGGCCGCCTGCTCGCCGCCCATGACCGAGATGCGCGCGTTCGGCCACATCCACAGCTGACGAGGTGAGTACGCGCGGCCGGCCATGCCGTAGTTGCCCGCGCCGAACGAACCGCCGATCACGACCGTGAACTTCGGCACCTCGGCGCAGGCGACGGCGGTGACCAGCTTCGCGCCGTCGCGCGCAATGCCGCCCGCCTCGTACTCGACGCCGACCATGAAGCCGGTGATGTTCTGGAGGAAGACGAGCGGGATCTTCCGCTTGCAGCACACCTCGATGAAGTGAGCGCCCTTCTGCGCGGACTCGGCGAACAGCACGCCGTTGTTGGCGACGATCCCGACCGGGTAGCCCTCGATCCGGGCGAAGCCGGTCACGAGCGTCTCGCCGTAGAGCGCCTTGAACTCGTCGAAGCGCGAGCCGTCGACGATCCGGGCGATGACCTCGCGCGGGTCGAAGGGCTGGCGATGGTCGTCGGGGATCAGCCCGTACAGGTCGTCCGGGTCGGCGACGGGCGGCTCGGCCTCTGCGATATCCCACGGCGCCTCGGCGCGTCGGTGGAGGTTGCGGACGATCTGGCGCACGAGCGCGAGCGCGTGCTCGTCCGACGTGGCGTAGTAGTCGGCGACGCCCGAGCGGCGCGCGTGGACGTCCGCGCCGCCGAGCTCCTCGGCGGTCACGTCCTGGCCGGTGGCCGCCTTCACGAGCGGCGGGCCGCCGATGAAGATCGTGCCGGTGCCGCGGACGATGATCGTCTCGTCGCTCATCGCCGGCACGTAGGCGCCGCCGGCGGTGCAGGAGCCCATCACCGCGGCAATCTGCGGGATGCCCTTGGCCGACATGCGCGCCTGGTTGTAGAAGATCCGCCCGAAGTGCTCGCGATCGGGGAACACCTCGGCCTGGAGCGGCAGGAACGCACCCCCGGAATCCACCAGGTAGATGCACGGCAAATGGTTCTGCTCGGCTACCTCCTGGGCGCGGAGGTGCTTCTTCACCGTCAGCGGGAAGTACGAGCCGCCCTTCACGGTCGCGTCGTTGGCGACGATCACGCACTCCTGCGCCTCGACGACGCCGATGCCGGTCACGATCCCTGCCGAGGGCGCCTGGCCGTCGTAGACGTCCCAGGCGGCCAGCGCGCCGAGCTCCAGGAACGCCGAGCCCGGGTCGACGAGGCGGTCGATCCGCTCCCGTGCCGGCAGCTTCCCGCGCCCGCGGTGGCGGTCCAGCGCACGCTCCCCGCCGCCGCCGGCGACGAGGGCCGAGCGCTCACGCAGCTCGGTGACGAGCTCCTCCATACGCGCGCGCCGGCGGGCGAAGACGTCCGTGCCGCGCTCCGCCTGCGAGGTCAGGACGGCCACGGCGGTGAGCGTACCGGGCGGCCCGGCGCGTGCCGTGCTACGAATCGACGATGCCGGACCCCGCGCTGTACGGGCTTTTCATCCTTGCTGCGCTCGCGCTGCTGGCGATCCCGGGGCCGTCCGTGCTCTACGTCGTGTCGCAGAGCGTCGAGGGCGGCCCTCGGGCCGGGCTGACGTCGACCGTCGGCATCCACCTCGGCACGCTCGTGCACGTCGCCGCGGCGGCGATCGGCCTGTCGTCGCTGCTCGTGTCGTCGGCGGAGGCCTTCGACGCCGTCAAGTACGCCGGCGCGGCCTACCTCGTCTTCATCGGGGTGCGGACGCTGAGCGGGCGCACATCCGAGCAACCGCAGGCGCTCGAGGTCGCCGCGCGCCGCCGCGTTGCGCGCGGGGCGACGGTGCAGATCCTCAATCCGAAGACGGCGCTGTTCTTCTTCGCGTTCCTGCCGCAGTTCGTCGACCCTCAGGCCGGGGCAACGGGCCTCCAGATTCTCGTGCTCGGCCTCACCTTCGCCACGCTCGGGCTGCTGAGCGACGGCACCTACGCCGTCGCCGCCGGCGCCCTCTCAGGGCGGCTGCGCTCGAGCACGCGGGCGGCGTCGGTGTCGCGGTTGGCGTCCGGCACGATCCTGATCGGGCTCGGCGTCACGGCCGCGCTGGCCGGCAAGCGCCGGTAGTCCCTCCGTGGCGGAGCTGCTGTCGATCGACGAGGCGCTTCGGCGCGTGCTCGCGGCCGTGCGGCCGCTGCCGGGAGAGAACATCGAGACCGCCGCGGCCTCCGGCCGCGTTCTGGCCGAGCGGGCCGCCGCGACGGTCGACCTGCCTCCGTTCGACAGCTCGGCCATGGACGGCTTCGCGCTGCGCGCGGCGGACACGCCCGGGGAGCTGCCCGTCGTCGCGCGCATCGCCGCCGGCCGGCCGGCCGGGCGCGGGCTGGCTCCCGGCGAGGCGATGGGCATCGCGACCGGCGGCGTCGTCCCCGAGGGCGCGGATGCGGTGGTGCCGATCGAGCTCGTCACCGAGGAGGGCGACCGGCTGTCCGTGCCCGACCCCGTGCCGGCCGGCGCCAACCTCCGGCCGCGCGGGGGAGACGTGCATGCCGGCGAGCCGGTGGTCCCCGGCGGCACGCTGCTCCACCCGCACCACCTCGCGGCGCTGCTGGCCGCCGGCATCGGTTCGCTCCGTGTCGGCTCGCGACCCCGGGTCGCGATCCTGGCGACGGGCAGCGAGCTGCGGCCGGCCGGGACGCCGCTCGAGCCCGGCCAGGTCTACGACGCGAACGGCCCGATGCTCGCCGCGCAGGCCGCCCGCGCCGGTGCCGAGCCGGCGCGCCTCGCTTCGGTCGCGGACGACGACGCGGCGCACCGGGACGCGCTCGATCGCGGGCTCCGCCATGACGTCCTGGTCACGTCGGGCGGCGTGTCGGTCGGGCCGCACGACCTGGTACGCACGGTCGGAGCGGAGCTCGGCATCGAGGAGGTCTTCTGGGGGATCGCGATGCGCCCGGGGAGGCCGCTCTGGTTCGGCACGCGCGGGGCGACACTGGTGTTCGGCCTGCCCGGCAACCCGGTCTCCTCTTTCGTCTGCTTCGAGCTCTTCGTGCGCCCGGCGCTGCTTGCGCTCCAGGGACACGCGTCGCCGGAGCCGCGGTTCGAGCCGGGCACGCTTTCCGACCCGGTGCGGCGGAACGAGGCGCGCGACGACCTCGTCCGCGCGCGGCGCCGCCCGGACGGCCTGGCGCCGATCACGGGTCAGGAGTCGCACATGATCACCCGCGCCGCGACCGCCGACGCGCTGGTGCTCGTCCCCCGCGGCGAGGGCGAGCTCGCCGCGGGGGACACCGTGCAGTTTCTCCGTATCTAGCCGGCTAGTGCGGCAGCGTCCGGAAGGCGTTGAAGGCCGGCTTCTTCTTGCCGGCGTAGGTCATCAGCCCTGACTGCCAGCCGCCGAGCTGCTTCTGGTCGCGCAGCAGGAACCAGAGCATCATGTCGATGCGTGGGTTCTTGCGCGCGATGGCGTACGCCTGCTTCAGGTAGAGCGCCTGCTTCGCGTACGAGACGCCGAAGGCCCGGTCGGGCGGGTTGGTCTGGTACCCGTACTCGGTGATCCAGATCCGCTTGTTGCCGTAGAGGCTCGTGACCACCTTGACCAGGTCGTTGATGTTGCCGAGCACGACCGGCGGCGCGATCCGGCCGCGCTTGCCGCGGTTCGTCTTCGGAATCGACGCCGGCTTCTCGCCCGGGCTGCCGTAGTACGGGTGGTGCGCCCAGGCGTCGAACTTCGCGAGGCGGGCCCTCTTCACGCCCTTGAGGAACGGGATCGGCCCGATCGACGCCCGCGTCGACTTCGGGTTGTTGTTGCCGCGCGGGCCGGTGCCGCCGCAGGCGACCTTCTCGGCCCGGATCAGCGTGGCGTGCACGCCCGAGTAGATCGCGTTGCAGATCCGGGCGTAGTCGATCGTGCTCTGCGCCACGTAGTGCGCCTTCTTGCCCTTGCCGACGCGCTTGTACTGCGGGTTCAGGAAGAGCGGGTTGTTCGGCTCGTTCCAGGCCAGCCAGTAGCGGACGGCCGGGATCCGCGCGTCGGTCGACGCCGTGGTCGTGGTGGTGGTCGTCGTCGAGGACGTGTCGGTCGTGCCCGGCTCGACCGGGATGTAGGTGCCGCTGTAGCGCTTCGCGGCCGCATAGGCGAAGTTGCTGAGGTCGCGGCCCAGCGTCGGCGCGTGCGCGAGCCCTTTGCCCTTGTTCGCCCAGGAGGGAGTGCCCCAGATCGAGAAGAGCACCTTGATGTTGTTCTTCGCCGCCTCCCGCACCATGCGGTCGTAGGGGGCCCAGTTGTAGGCCTTGTCGCCCGGGTCGGTCGGGTGCGCCGGCCGCCGGTTGCCGGCGACGCCGCCCGCGCCGCCCCAGTACAGCGTCGAGCGGATGATCTGGGCGCGCAGCGTCTTCAGTGTCGGCATCGAGCGGTCGGTGTTGCCGAGCGTCTCGGACTCGTCGAACAGGCCGACGAGCATGTGACGGGCGGGATGCGCTGCCGCGGGCACGAGGCCGGTGAGAGCGGCGATCAGCGCGAGGACGGGAAGAAACTTCTTCACGGGCAACCTCCTGACGGCAAACGGATGGTCAACGGATCAGACGGCCGCGTACCCGGGGAGTTGCCGCGGTTAACCGGGCTTTACAGAGTCTTAGCAGCCGCTTTTCCAGGCGGCCGGGTAGCGCTCGAGTACCCACGCGGCGTCGAGCGGCCGGCGCCAGTAGGGGCGGCCGCCGACGAGCCGGTAGTCGCCCGTGCGCGGGTCCATGGGCAGCTCTGCCTCGACCGGGTACCAGCGGTTGTGCTTCTCGATGAGCCCGTTGATCTCGTCGAAGTCCCAGGCATTGGCGGCCGTCCGCCAGGCCTCGGCGAACTGCGGCGCGGCGAGCCGGCGCGCCAGGTCGTCGCGCTGCTGCCGGAGCGCCTCCTCGTGCACACGGGTCGCCAGCTCGATCGTCCGTAGCCGCCGCATGTAGGGCAGCGCGCCGCCGACCGCACGCAGGTAACGGTCGAGCGTCGTGCGCTCGAGGCGCGGGCGGCGCGGGAGCGGCCTTCCGCGCAGGTGGACGTCGGCCAGCGCGCGCTCGACGGCCTCCCGCTCGGCGCGGGCGCGCGGGGTCTCGGGCGCGTCCGGGTGCATCGTCGTCATTGAAGCGACCGCTCCCAGGGGCTGCGCGGACGTGGCCGCAAGAGCGACTGGCGCCCCGTTGCAGCGCTGTTTACATTGGAGACAACACACACACCGCACGGCGCGCGCCACGCGGCCCACGAAAGGAGGGTGAGATGGAAACACTACGCCCGTCGCCGCCGGCCCGCCGCTGGCTGCGCTTGCCCGCCGCCGGCGCCGCCGGCGCGGTCGTAGGCCTCGCTGCGGCCGCCGTGCTGCTGCTCGGGCCCGCCTCGGGCGCGGTCGGCGACCCGCCGGTCCCACCGGCGCTCGACCCTGCACGCATCATCGACGCGACGCACGTGCCGCCGGTGCTCACGCTGCCCGGTGAGCCCCTGACGCTGCGCTACGACGTGTACTGCCCGCCGCCCGCCGACTCGTCCCGCGACGAGTGCGACGCCGCCGGGACGGTGTACGTCCGCGCCGGCGACGCCGGCCCGTTCAGCGCACTACCGCTGAACCTCGACCGGCGCGCCGGCGAGGGGCGGTGGGCGGCCCGCGTACCGCCCGACATCGCCCGCTCCGACGACGGCGTCTCCTACTACGCGGTTCTCCGGAACCGTACCGCCGGGACCGAGGTCACACTGCCCGCCGGCGGCGCAGCGGCGCCGCAGCGCGCGTACGCGGCCGCCGGGATGATCCCCGTGGAGCTCGGCGGGCATGCGTTCGGGCGCACACGGGCGGCGACTGCGCGGGTGTTCTCCGCCGTGTGGGGCGACGGTCCGGCGGACGCCGGTCTCGAGGGCGGCCGCGAGACGGAGCCCGTGGGGCCGGGCTCGTTCGTCGTCGGCGCCGACGGCGCCGTCACGGTGCTGGACCAGGTGCACCACCGTGCGCTCGTCCAGGCCGCCGGCGCCCCCGCAGTGCACGACGTCCCGCTCGACATCAACGGCACGCTCGCCGACCTGGCCGGCGGGGGCAGCGGGCCGCTCTGGGTGCTCGAGACGGCCGGGGCGGACGCGCCGATGCTGAAGGAGTTCAGGCGGGACGGCTCCGCCCAGGGCGAGGTGCCGCTCGGAACGCGGACCGCGGCCCAGCTGCGCATCGGGCCCGCCGGGCCGATCGTGAAGGAGTACCCGTCCGAGCAGTGGGTGCCGGCCGTCGAGGACGGCGCTGCCCTCGGCCTGCGCGCCCAGCGCCGCGGGGCCGAGCCGCTGCGTGCCGTCTCCGCGAGCCGGCAGGTCGCGGTCGTGCGCGCCGGAGACGAGGTGCGCGTCGCAATCGTCGGACCAGGCGGTGTGGAGCGTGCGTGGCGCGTGCTTAGCACGACGCCGCTGGCGGAGGTGCAGCTCGCCGAGCCGTACGCTGACGGCGTCCTGCTCGTGGTGCGGACGTACACCGACACCCGCGCCGAGTTCGAGGTCGTGCAGCTGGGCGCGCGCGGGCCGGTGGCCTCGTTCGCCCTGGCCTCCGATGACTGGGCGGAGACGATGCCGCTCTCGCGCTTCCGGCTCTCGGGCTCGTCGCTGTACCAGCTCGGCTCGACCCCGTCGGGCGTCCACGTCGACCGCTTCGACCTGGAGGTGGCGTCATGACCCGGCGAATCCCCGCGCCCGCCCTTGCCTTCGCGGGCGCAGTGGCGCTTTCGATGGCCCTCGCGGGCGTCGCGTGGGCCTACCACACCAACTTCACCGGCGCGTACTGCAACTACAACGCGCCCGAGTACACGAGCTACTTCACGCGGGACGGCTCCATGACCGTGGCGCTCCGCGCGCGCTGGGAGGGCTACCAGTGGGGCGGGGGCTGCTGGAACGACGACGACGTCGACCAGTCGCCGGGCGACCCGGTCGAGCGCTCCGACACCCGCGGCGAAGGCCCAGACTGCTCCGGCTTCACCTTCAAGGTGTGGCGGGAGGACCTCGACACCTCGAACCAGGGCGCCTGGCAGTGGAACATGCTCCGCAACGTCCACGGGCCGTACAGCGCCGCCAGCTTCCTGTACGGCGTCGGTGCCCCCAACTCCACCTATCCCAAGAGCGGTCTGATCCGGATGGACGCGCTCGCCAGCACGGACCACATCGGGATGATCTACGCCCGCAACGCCGACGGCAGCGACCAGGTCATCGAGGCCAAGGGCGAGGCATACGGCGTGAACATCTGGACGCGTACCTACCGTGGCAGCTCGGCGTACGGAGGCGTGCGGCGCCTCGGATGGGACGCGTAGCGAGAGGGTCGACTGCGTGGCGGCCGGCAGCGGCCGCCACGCTGCTGCTCGCGGCCGGCGGGTGCGGCGGCTCGGGCCTGCTCGCGCCCGATCGCCTGAGCGACGGCAGCACGCCACCCGCCCTGCCCGCGGCGCTGAAGGGCATCGAAGGCGCCGTCATGACCGGCACGCGCACCCTGCACGGCCGCGACCTCGAGGACGCGCCCGCGGTCGACTGCATCAAGAACATGCCGGGCGGTGCGCCGCCGCTTGCCGCCGTGGAGGCGGTGACTGTCGACGGGCACACGCTCACGTTTTCGACCGCGGACCGGCAGCGACTCGTCGCCTGCGACGGCGCCGCCCGCCGGCGGCCGTCCCGGCGCTGGTGCGGGACGGCGACGACCAGGTGGCTCGGCGGCGGCGGCATCGAGGACCCGCGGCTCGACCTGGCGAACTGCCTCACGGCCGACGGGGCAACCGTGGCGTACACCTGGGTCGTCCCGCCGGCACGCGCCCGCTGGCTGGTGGTCGATCACGACCATTTCCGCGAGGTCTACGACGCCGGCAGCGCCTATCCGGTGCGGGTCAGCACCACAGACGGCATCGACGTGAAGACGTCGTCGGCCACCATCCACGTGCGCTCGTACGACGCCGCCGGCAAGGAGGTGGGCGACGACACCGTGAACGCGCAGGTCGCGGGTTAGCTCCCGGAGGCCCGGCGCCGATTCGCGCCGGGCCTCTTGCAATGCGACCCGGCTCTCGGCTAATGGATCGTGAGCACCGCGCTCTGCGCGGCCACGTAGCCAGGCTGCGTCTGCGACGTCGGCATCACGGCGCGCAGGCGCGACCTGCCCGGCTGGACGCGAATCGTGAATGTCGCCGACGAGTCGTTCCCGAGGACGACCTTCTTCAGCTGGATCACGCCGGCAGCGGCGAGCCGCTGCACCAGCACGAACTTCCCGGCGAAGGAGCGGTTTGCGGTCGCCTTCACCGAGAACGTGCCCTTGTGCCCGCTCAGGCTCACCTTCGTGAGCGCCAGCTGCGGGCGCACCTTCACGACCACTGGTTGGCTCGTCACCGCCAGCGATCGCGCCTCGTAGGACGTCTCGATCGCCGGCTTGGCGGCGTACGTCCAGTCGCCGCCGGCCGTCGTGTCAACGGACGTCAGAGCGGCAAAGCTCGCCTGACCGGACGGCTGAGCGAGCACGTCGACCGTCTGGCCGGCCGCGTGGGTCGCAACTGCCCCGGACAGCGAGACCGAGCCGCCGAAGGTGACGACCGGCGGCGAGGCCGCGATAGTTACCTGCGGTTTCGCCTGTTTTGCCGCGGCGGCAGTGCCGACCGCTACCAGTAGCGCACCGGTCATGAGCAGTAGCAACTTCTTCATGTCAGGCTCCCTTCTTGGCGTTCTGCCTAGAGAAGTCGTGCCCCGGCTGCCTTCAGGGGAAGCCAAAAGAGCCCGCCATTTACAGGAAATTCACACCCTGCACACAGGCGGCGTTCTCGCCACACTCGGCGTCCCCAAGGGCGCTGCTGCAACCCGGACCACTTGCGCGCGGGCGCGTCGAGACGACGCTCGACGCCTAGTGCCGGTGCCCGGACGCCTGCAGCGCGACGAGCAGCGCGAACGCTGCGAGGAGCAGGTACGCGGGCGCATAGGCGCGCCGCTGCGCCTGCAGTTCCGGCGTGGGCCGGATCAGCAGCGCGACGCCGAGCCCCGTTGCCTCGACCAGCTTGGTCAGCACGCCGGTGGGGTCGGCGACGTTCTCGGTGAACAGGAAGTAGGCGACGATCTCGGCGGCGAAGAGCAGCGCCGCCGCTCGCGGCGGCCAGGCGCTGCCGGGATCGAGCGCGAGCGCGAGCGCGACCGCCGTCGTCGCCACCACGGCGCCAATGAACGCGGCGCCGAGGTACGGCGACTGGGCGACGTGCTGCGGCACGAGCCCGGCGTGCACGCCGGCGCTGAACGCGAGCGCCCCCATGAGCGTCAGGTGCGCGGCGACCGGGCGCGAGCGGACTGCCTCGGCCAGGCTCTCGCCTCGCGGCTGCGTCGACGGCGCTGCGGGCCCGACGGCCATCGCCGGACCGTACCAAGCTGCCGGGCGCACAAAAGACCGCGGACGCACGAGGCACATAGATCTCTGTGGCAGGATTCCGCGTGATGCGTCGCGGGCTGGCCTGGCTCTTCGCGCTGCCGCTGATGCTGGCCGGCTCGCAGGCTGCGCACGTTCTCGCGTACCGCTGGGTCTATCCGTCGACGGACGTGCGCCTGCACGCGCTATTCGTTACCGGGCACGGCTACCTCGATCGGCTGCCGTTCGTGCTGGCCGCCGGCGGTGCTGTCGCGCTCGTCGCCTTGGTCTTCGCGGCGGCGGACGCGGCCCGGGGCCGGCACGTGGAGCGCCTCCCGGCCTCCGCCTTCGCGCTGCTGCCGCCGGTCGCGTTCGTGCTCCAGGAGGTGCTGGAGCGGTCCGTGCACACCGGGTCGTTCGTCTGGCAGGCAGTCGAGGCGCCCACGTTCCTCCCCGGACTGCTCCTGCAATTGCCGTTCGCGCTGGCGGCGTACCTCGTCGCGCGCGTGCTGCTCCGGGCCGCCGAGCGCGCAGGGCGCGCCCTCGGCGCCGCGCCGCGCCCCGTCGTCTTCGCCGTCGCACCGCAGCGGCCGCCGCAGCCCGTCGCCGGCCGCCGCCGCTCGCCGCTCGCGCACCGCCTGGCCAGCCGCGGGCCGCCTCAGCTCCTCGCGTAGCCGTCACGGCGGGCGACCACCCGCCGTTCCCGACCACGCTTGAAGGAGGCTCCGTGAGAGGCAACGCACGCCTGCTCGTACCCGTTCTCGCGGCGGCGGCCGCGCTGGCCGTACCCACCACGGCCTGGGCGCACGCGATCGTGTCCCCGCCCGTTGCGGTGAAAGCAAAGCTTCAGCAGTTCACGCTCTCCGTCCCGACCGAGGAGGAGGGGGCGACCACCACCGAGATCGAGCTCACCGTCCCGTCGGGGTTCGCCATCGACTCGTTCGAGCCGACGCCTGCCGGCTCCGGCTGGAAGATGGAGGAGCAGACGACGGGCGCCGGTGAGAACACGGTCGTCCAGAAGGTCACCTGGACCGGCGGTCGCGTCCCGACCGAGCAGGACTCGGTCTTCCGCTTCAACGCCTCGGCCGACGCAGCCAAGACGTACACGTTCGGTGTCCGCCAGACGTACTCCAGCGGCAAGGTCGTCGACTGGAGCGGGCCGGAGTCGTCCGACACGCCCGCGCCGACGGTCGAGGCCGTCTCCTCGCTCGGCGGCAGCAGCGGCAACTCGACGCTCGCGATCATCGCGCTCGTCGTCGCCGGGCTCGCGCTGATCCTCGCGATCGTCGGGCTTGTCGGCGGGCGAGGAGGCCGGACGCTGGCATGAGACGGGTGGCCGTCGTGTTCGCGGTCCTGGCGGCGCTCGTCGTGCCCGGCACGGCCGCCGCGCATGTGGTGCGCGGCGCTCCGGTCGCGACCGACTTCAGCGCGCGCATCCGCGGGCTCGTCCCGCCCGCGGACGCCGTGCGCGCCGTCGTCGTCGACGGCGACCGCCAGCTGTCGCTCACCGTCGCCCCGTCGGCGCAGGTGGCCATCCCTGGTGCGCTCGGCGAGCCGCTCCTGCGCTTCACGCCCGCGGGCGTCTTCGTGAACCGCCGCTCGTTGACGGCGCAGTCCGACCGCGTCGCGCCGGGGGCCCTCCGCCCGGTGGCCAATCCACAGGCTCCGCCGCTCTGGCACCGGCTCACCACCGGCCATACGTACCGCTGGCACGAGCACCGGCTGCACGCGCTCGAGCCGCTCGCCGCCCGGCGCGCGTCCGAGGCCGAGCTCGGTCGCTGGGCGGTTCCGCTGCTGATCGACGGCCGCCGCCATGCCCTCATCGGGACGCTGCGCTACCGGCCGCCAGGCGCCACCTGGGCCTGGATCGGGGGCGCCTGCGGCCTCGCGATCCTCGTCTGCGCGCTGGTCGCGGCCGCCCGCCCGGCCTGGCAGGGGGCCACCGTCGCGGTCGCCGTCGCCGCCGTCGTGCTGACGGGAACGATCCGGATCGCGCGCGAGCTCTACGGCCGGCCCGACCTCGCGGCCTCGAACTTCCTGGCGATCGCGTTCACCACGGCGGTCGGCGCGGCGCTCCTGTGGGCGCTCCTCCGCGGCCCTGGCGGCGTCCCGCTCTTCACGGCCTGCCTGGTCGGCATCGGCAGCCTCTTCCAGGGCATCGCGTTCGCGCCCATGGTCACACATGGGTACGCGCTCACCGTGCTCCCGACCGCGGCGGCACGCGCCGGGGTGACCTCCATCCTCGGCCTGGGCGCCGGCCTGCTTGCGGTGACGCTGTGGGCCCAGTTCGGGCCGGAACGGGCGGCCGCGTGAACGGCCAGACGCTGCGCCTCCTGGTCGCGCTGCTCGCGCTCGCCGCAGGGATCGCCGCCGTCGTCGTGATGATCGTGCTGCTCGGACGGACACCGGGGCCGGTGTGAGCGGCCTACGGGAAGCGGTACGAGCGGTGCGGCGGGACGAACGGCCCGACCTGCAGCACGAGCTGGTCGCCGTCGCGCAGCGGCACGAGCCGCGGGTCGCCGCGGGCGGGCACGCCGTTCCGGTACAGGCGAACCCGGCCGCGGAACGAGAGCAGGCGCTCCGGGCGCAAGCGCCGGCCCCACGCCGAGAACAGGGAGCCGAGGGTACGCGCGCCCTCGAAGTGGACGACGC
The DNA here is from genome assembly GCA_035764425.1 of Gaiellaceae bacterium. Classification (GTDB taxonomy): domain Bacteria; phylum Actinomycetota; class Thermoleophilia; order Gaiellales; family Gaiellaceae; genus JACVRM01. The sequence continues at coordinate 7,947 of DASTZE010000011.1, read as the reverse complement.
CGGTGGGGTCGGCCGTCCAGACGGCGCCGCGGCAGCGCGCCGCGGCGATGCGCCCGAGACGAGTACGCCCGCCGCGCACGCCGATGCCGGCCGGGACGATCACCACCCGCCCCGCGGCGAACAGTTCCACGTGGACGCGCCCGCCGCCGTCCAGCTGGCCGGGCGCGCACGCGCCGCGCGCCGCGGGCGGCGGCTGGAAGCGCGGCCCCACGCCGATCGGCGTCGGCACGAGCAGCGCCACGGCGGCGAGCGCAACCGCCGCCGGGCTCACCACCGAACTCCGAGGAGACACCACATGACCGTCCGCATTGTCGTCATCGCGCTGCTCGCGCCGCTCGCCCTCGCCGCCTGCGGCGGCGGCTCCGGCGGGCCGTCGATCACGGTCCAGCCGGGCCAGTCGTACCACCTGGAGGGCTTCATGCCCAGCGGCCCGGTCACGGCCGGCAAGCCGACGCCGCTCTCGTTCACCATCGTCCGGCCGGCCGGCAAGCCGCTCACTCAGTACCGGCATGGCGCAGGCCCGCACAACGGCGTGCACGTGATCATCGTCCGCCGCGACCTGAGCGAGATCATCCACCACCACCCGCCGGTCGGGAAGGACGGGAAGGTCAGCGACACGGTCACCTTCGCGAAGCCGGGCCCATACCGCGTCGTCATCGACGCGTATCCGAAGAACGCCGGTGCGGTGCCGAGCTTCCAGCTCTTCGACAAGGTGAACGTCAAGGGGCCGTACCACGCCGATCCCACGCCGGCGTTCAAGCCCGTCGAGACCGAGGACGGCTACCGGTTCGCGGTCACCGGCAAGCCGAAGCTCCGCGCCGCCGAGGCCGGCCTGCTCGACTTCACGGTCACCGGCCCGGGCGGCAAGCCGGCCACGTTCACGCCCTGGTTCGGCGCGCTAGCCCACGCGATCTTCTTCCGCACCGGCTCGCTCGACTACTTCCACACGCACGTCTGCGCGCCGGGCGCGACCGGCTGCGCCAGCGTCCTGGGCGGCGCCAAGGTCACCGGCACGTCGAGCACGCCGGGTCGGCTCAAGGTCGGCGTTCTGCTCCCCGTCGGGGGCACCTGGCGCCTGTTCCTGCAGACCCGGGTGCACGGGAAGGTGGTGACGGCGTCGTTCACGCTCCGCGTCGCCTGATCCTCGCCTGCGCGCTCCTGGTCGCGCTCGCCGCTCCGGGCGCCGCGTGGGGCCACGCCGCCCTGCTGAAGACGTTCCCGGCCGCGAGCGCCGAGGTCAACACGCCTCCGCCGCAGGTGCGGCTGACGTACAGCGAGGCGGTCGAGCCGCGCTTCGCGATCGTCTCGGTCACGAACGCGGCCGCCGGCCAGCAGGTCGACGGTGCGGTGCGACGGTCGGCGACGAACCCGAACCAGCTCGTCGTGCCACTGAAGCGCGTCCCCGAGGGCTGGTACCTCGTCTTCTGGCGGGTCATCTCCGTCGACGGCCACCCGGTCCGGGGGGCGTTCACGTTCAAGGTCGGGCCGAACCCAGGCCCGCCGCCGCGCTTCGTCGTCCCGTCGCTTTCGGAGACCGCCACCACGCCCAACCTGCTGGCGGCACGCTGGATCACGTTCCTCTCGATCATGGCCGCCGTCGGCCTCTTCGTCCTGCGGATCGCCATCGCGCGCCCCGTCGTCTCGCGCGTTGCCGGCACGCGGCTGCGGGCCGTCTCGATCGCGTTCTGGATCGCGCTCGCCGTCGCGCTCGTCGCGACGCCGATTTACGTCCTGGTGGCCACGGCGGAGTTCGCGCTGCGGTCGGTGTGGTCGATCGGCGACCTCGTGCCGCTCATGCGGGTCTCCTCGTTCGGCCGCGGCTACCTCGACATCGAGTTCGCCCTTGGGCTGTTCGCGCTGGCGGCCGCCGCGGCGCTCTGGCTCGACCGGCCCGAGCGCGCGGTCCGCTCGGTCGCGGCGCTGCTCGCGCTCCTCGGGGCGCTGATGGCAGCCGCGGCCGCGCTCCTCGGGCCTGCCGCCGCCGGGCACGCGGCGCAGACGTCGCCGCGCTGCCTCGCGCTCGGGGTCGACTGGGTGCACGTCGGCGCCGGTTCGCTCTGGATCGGCGGCCTGATCGGCCTGCTCGTGCTCTGGCGCAGCCTCGAGGTGGGGAAGCGCGTCGCCGGGCTGCTCGTGTGCGTGCCGCGCTTCTCGACCGTCGCCCTCGCCTCGGTGATCGCGATCTGGGCGACCGGCATCACCGCCTCGGTGCTGCACCTGCCGACCGTGTCGTCGCTCTGGAGCACGTCGTACGGGCACGCGATTCTCTGGAAGGTCGGGATCCTCTTCATCGCGATGACGCTCGGCGCGGTCAACAAGCTGCGGTCGATCCCGGGCCTGGCGGCGACCGGCGACGGCAGCGTCAGGGCCTCGCGCCTGCTCCGCCGCCTCGTCGGCGTCGAGGTCCTGCTCGTCGCGTCGGCGATCTTCGCCGCCGCCGTGCTGTCGAGCCTGCCCCCGCCGCCGAAAGCACTGGCCGGGCTGGGGAAGGTCGCGGCGACGGTCGGTCCTGGCCGGGTCGTCAGCGTCGTCAGCCAGAACGGCTACCGGGTGGAGCTCCGGGTGACGCCGAACAGGGCTGCGGTCGACAACGCGTTCGGGGTGCGGATCACCAAGGACGGCAAGGCGGTCACCGGCGCGGACGTGACGCAGACCTTCGCGATGCTCGACATGGAGATGCCCAGCCAGTCGTACCGCCTCCCCGAGCGGTCGCCCGGCCTCTACGTGAAGTCGACGCCCGCGCTCGTCATGGTCGGCCGCTGGGGCCTGACCTTCGAGATCGCGCCGCCGGGCAAGGCACCCTTTGACGTCGTGCTCGTCGACCGCGCCAACGGATGAAACGGGCGGCCTGCCTCCTCGCCGCCCCGCTCGCGGCAGCGGCGCTCGCCGGCGCAGCCCGCGCCGACGGCGACCCGGCGAGCGACTACCTACTCTCGCAGCAGGTCTTCTTCCCGTTCAGCGTCAGGTACCCGGAGAACAAGCAACAGGAGCTCGCGGCGCTGGTCAAGGAAGCGAACGACAAGGGCTACAAGATCCGCGTCGCGCTGATCGCGAACAAGTCCGACCTCGGCGCCGTGACCTCGCTCTGGGGGCAGCCGCGGACGTACGCGCATTTCCTCGGGCAGGAGCTGGCATTTCTCTACAAGGGGCCGCTGCTCATCGTCATGCCGGCCGGCCTCGGCTTCAACCACACGAAGCACCCGACGACGCAGGAGTACGCCCTGCTGAAGCAGGTGGCCAAGCCGCAGGCCGCGGACGGACTGATCGACACGGCCGAGGTCGCGGTGCAGAAGCTAGCGGCCTCGCACGGCGTCACGGTCGCCCCGCAGGCGGTCTCGAGCGGGAGGCGCAGCTACGGCACGATCGGCGTCATCGCGGCTGCGCTCGCGCTCATCCTGGGCGCTGCGGCAATCGTGCTGTGGTTGAGAAAACGTAGGAATTTCTCACCCGCCTCTTAGCCCATCTGTGCTTCCATCGTCGGGAGAACGCGGTCGCCACGCGGCCGCCCCGAGACCAGCGAACGCGAAGGAGCAACCGTGGCGACAGTCGAGCCCGACGCAACCCCTCCCGAAGGCAGCACCGTCCACGACCGCCTGGAGGAGGCGCTGTTCGAGATCCGGCGCGTCATCGCCGGCCAGGAGCAGATGCTCGAGCGCGTGCTCGTCTGCCTGCTTGCCGGCGGGCACCTCCTGATCGAGGGCGTCCCGGGGCTGGCCAAGACCCTGACCATCAAGACGACCGCCGGTGTGCTCGGCGGCACCTTCCACCGCGTCCAGTTCACGCCCGACCTCGTCCCCTCTGACCTCGTCGGGACGCGGATCTACCGCCCGGACAGCGGCGAGTTCGACACCGAGCTCGGGCCGGTGTTCTGCAACTTCCTGCTCGCGGACGAGATCAACCGCGCTCCGGCCAAGGTGCAGTCGGCGCTGCTCGAGGTCATGCAGGAGCATCAGGTGACGATCGGCCACACGACGTACCCGGTGCCCGACCCGTTCCTGGTCATGGCCACCCAGAATCCGATCGAGTCCGAGGGCACGTACCCGCTGCCGGAGGCCCAGATCGACCGTTTCATGCTGAAGATCCTGGTCGGCTACCCCGCGCACGACGACGAGCTGACGGTCGTGCAGCGCTCGCTCGTCGCGGCGCCCGACCTGCGCCGGACGCTCAGCGTGGAGGATCTGCTCGAGATCCAGCGCCAGGTGGCGCAGGTCTACGTCGACCCGGCGCTGATCAGCTGGTCGGTGACCCTCGCCGACGTCACCCGGCGCCCGGCCGACTACAACATCCCGGAGCTCACGGACTACATCGCCTTCGGCGCCAGCCCGCGCGGGCCGATCAGCCTCGTCCAGAGCGCCCGCGCGCTCGCGCTGATCCGCGGCCGCGACTACACCGTCGGCGCCGACCTGTGGGAGCTCGCCAAGGACGCGCTCCGGCACCGGCTCGTGCTCTCGTACCGCGCGCTGGCGGAGGAGGTGCATCCGGACGTGATCCTCGACCGGGTGCTCGCCGCGCTCCCGCTGCCGCAGATCGATCTCGGACGGCGCGCCGCGGCATGACCGTCGACGCGCTCGCCGCGCGGCGGGACCCGTCGCGCCCGGGCCCCGGGCCGCTCCCCGGGAGCGTGCTCCGCGCGCTGGACCTGACCATCGGCCGGCGCGTCGAAGGGCTGCTCGCGGGCGACTACCGCTCGTCGCGGCTCGGGCCCGGCACGGAGCTCGCGCAGGTGCGGGTCTACGAGCCCGGCGACGACGTCCGCATGATCGACTGGAACGTGACCGCTCGGACGCAGGTCCCGCACGTACGCGTGCACCTCGCCGAGCGCGTGCTCACGAGCTGGGTGGTGGTCGACGCATCGGCGTCGATGCGGTTCGGCACTGCCGACCGCCGCAAGGCCGACGTCGCCGAGGGCGCCGCGCTCGCGATCGCGCACGTGGCCACGCGGCGCGGCAACCGGCTCGGTGTGGTCTCGTTCGGCGGCGCCGAGCTGCGCGTCCTGCCGCCGCGGCAGGGCCGGGCCGGGCTGCTCGGCATGCTCACCGAGCTGGGCGAGGAGCGCGAGCCGGAGGACGGAGCGACGTCGTTCGCGGCCGCCTTCTCCCGCGCGGCTGCGGTCGCGCGCCAGCGCGCGCTCGTGGCCGTCATCTCCGACTTCCGCGGCCCGCTCGACTGGCGTCCCCAGCTGATCCAGCTGGCCGCCCGTCATGACGTGGTCGCCATCGAGATCCGCGACCCGCGCGAGCAGGAGCTGCCGAAGATGGGCGAGCTCTGGCTCGTCGACCCGGAGACCGGCCGCAAGCTCCGCGTCGACACGCGCAGCCCGCGCCTGCGCGCCCGCTTCGCCAACGCCGCCGCGGACGAGCGCTCAGCGGTCGCCGCGACGTTCACGTCGGTCGGCGTCCGCCACGTCGTCCTGCCGACCGAGGGCGACTGGCTGCGCGTGCTCGTGCCATTCCTGCGCCGAGGAGGCGCGCGGCGGTGAACCTCTCTTTCGAGTGGCCCCTGGCGCTGCTCGCGCTGCTGCTCGTGCCGCTGGCGGCGGTCGCCTACGTGCTGCTCGAGCGCCGGCGCCGCGCGCACGACGCCGCGGTCTACGCCTCGCCGGCGCTCTTTCCGAACGTCGTCGGGCGCAGCCCCGGCCGCTGGCGCCACGTGCCGGTCGCCATCCTGCTGCTCGCCGTTGCCGTGCTGGTGACGGGCTTCGCACGCCCGCACGCCAAACGGACGGTGACGCGCAATGAGGCGACCGTCATCTTGGCGGTGGACATCTCGCGATCGATGGAGGCAAAGGACGTCAACCCGACCCGCCTCGCGGCGGCCGGCGCGGCGATCGACCGCTTCCTTAAGGTGGTGCCAAAATCGGTGCAGGTCGGCGTGGTCACGTTCGCCGACCGTGCCGCCGTGGTCGCGCCGCCGACCAGCGACCGGGACGTCGTCCGCCAGAGCCTCGCCGAGGCCAGGACCGGGGCGGGCACGACGATCGGCGAGGCGATCTCGCTCGCGCTGCGCTCGGCGAGCAAGGTGCGCGGCAGCGACGGCAAGCCGCCGCCCGCTGCGATCCTCCTGGTCTCGGACGGCGCGCAGACCGTCGGCGCGATCACCCCGACCGCGGCCGCACGACGCGCAAAGGCGGCCGGCGTACCGATCTATACCGTCGCGCTCGGCACCCCGGACGGCGTGATCACGCAGAAGCTCGTGGGCGGGTATACCGAACGCATCCGCGTCCCGGCCGACCCCACCACGCTCCAGCAGGTCGCACAGCTCAGCGGCGGCCAGTCGTTCACGGCGGCGACCGACGCCGACCTGAAGAAGGTCTACTCCGACCTCGGCAAGCGGCTCGGCCACGTGCGCAAGCCGGCCGAGATCACGGCCGCGTTCGCCGGTGCGGGCGTGCTTCTCCTGCTGGCGTCCGGCGCGCTCTCGTCGCTGCTCTTCCGGAGGCTCCCGTGAGGCGCGCGCTGCTCGCCGCCCCGGCCGTCGGCCTCGTCCTGCTCGCCCTGCCCGTCAGCGCAGGCGCCACGAACGAGTGCCGGGGCCTCGACGTCTGCATCACCGTCCCCGGGCCGTGGGTCGCCGTCCCGGCCGCGCAGGCAGGCGGCGCGAGCACGGTGCTCTATCAGGTCACCTGCCCGAAGCGGAGCGTCGCGGGCGGCCTCGACGCCATCCTCGGCGACCCGACGCTGGAGGTGCGGTGGCTCGGCCTGCTCGGCAGCCCCATCAATCCCGGCATTTCGACGCGGCGCAGCGTCGTCTTCCAGGCGCTCTCGGCGCGGGCGCGGCCGACGGCCTTCCGCCCGGTGGTCGGGTGCATCCCGACGAGCGGCGGCGGCGGCCGCGCGACCACTGCGTACACCGCGGCGAAGCCCAAGCCGCTGCAGCGCCGATTCCACACCGTCTCGGTGCGCGGGCACCGGCCTGTCGGCGTCATCACCGCGTGCCGGTCTGGTGAGCGCCTCGCGGGCGTCACCTACGCGGTCGGGTTCCACACGCGCTTGCAGCCGGGCCCGACGGTCCTCTCCGGGGTCGCGGTGAGGCTGCGCCGGGCGGCCGGCAGGTCGATGGCCACCGTGCAGCGGACCTTCGCCGTACCGGCCGCCATGCGCGTCCTGCTCCAGGTACAGCTGCTGTGCGCGAGGGGGCCGGCATGAGCTTCGAGTGGCCGCTCGCCCTGGTCGCGCTCGCGCTCGTCCCGGCGATGCTGATCGTGTACCTGCTGGTGCGCCGGCGCCCGTCGCGCTACGCCGTGACGTTCACGAACCTCGACGTGCTCGCGAGCGTCGTCGATCGCCGCGGCAGCTGGCGGCGCTGGGTCGCACCGGTCCTGTTCCTGCTCGCGCTCGCCGCCGCGACCGCTGCGATGGCGCGGCCGCACCTGAACGTGCAGCGCACGCGCGAGCAGGCGACGATCGTGCTGGCCGTCGACGAGTCCGGGTCGATGTTCGCCCAGGACGTGCAGCCGAGCCGGCTCCAGGCCGCCCAGGCCGCCGTCAACCACTTCCTCGACCGGCTGCCGCCGAAGTTCCGGGTCGGCCTGGTCGCCTTCGCCGGCGACGCCCAGGTGGCCGCGCCGGTCACGCGCGACCGGCAGCTCGTGCGCGACGCGCTCTCGTACCTCTCGCCCCAGCGCGGGACGGCGATCGGCGACGCCGTGGCGCGGGCCGCGCAGCTCGGGCACGATGCCGTCGGCAACGCCGGCGACCGGCGGCTCGCCGCCGTCACGAGCTGCCAGGCGACGGGGAACAAGGAGCCGGTCGCGGTGCTGTTCCTCTCCGACGGGTTCCAGACCGCGGGCGCGCTGACCCCGGACCAGGGGGCGGCGAAGGCCAAGTCGCTGTGCGTCCCCGTCTACACGATCGCGCTCGGCACCGACCAGGGCGTGCTCGACTTCGGCGTCCGCCAGATCCCGGTGCCGCCCGACCGCGAGACGCTGCGCCGCATCGCGGTGACGAC
>DASTZE010000010.1:0-4237 GCA_035764425.1 Gaiellaceae bacterium | reverse complement strand
GTGACGAGGGCGGCGACGACCTCGTCGTCGGTGCGCCGTGCCGAGCGGTCCAGATCGACGGCGCCGCTCATGACCTTCGCGGAGAGGTCGCGCAGGGACGCGAGCTTGTTGGCGGACAGCCCTGCGCCGCGCAGGGTCTCGTCGGGCACGGCAGCAAGCGCTTCGGGGGTCAGCGGCCCGCGCACCGTCGCGCGAACGCGTGCGTGGATCGCCCTCGCCGCCGACCCGGCCAGCTGCTGGAAGACGATGGCGCGTACGAGCGAGCCGAAGTGGCCGTCGGGGTCGCGCGGCCGGTGACGGAGCGGCCCGGCGAGGTGGACGAGGTTTGCGACGACCGGATCCCGCGCGGCGACGTCCGCGACGGCTGCCGCGAGCGACGGTCGGCTCACTCCGGCGGCGTTGTTCTCTCGACCGCCTGCCGGATCCGCCGGCGCAGCGCACGGCCGGGCTCCGTCCCCTGCTCGAAGGCGATTGCGGCGATCCCCAGCGCGACGGGGAGCGGCCGCCGGCGGCGGAGCCCGTAGATGACGAGCACGACGCCTGCCGTGAAGAACGGGCCCAGCTCGATGTCGCGATCGCCCACCGGGCGGTCACGCTAGCGGTTCGCCGGCACGCCGCGACGCAACGCTTAACGCGCCGAGCGCGCTTCCCGCGACACCCCGGGGCTACGGTCCGCGGCCGCGTGCGTGCCCTGGCCGTGGCCTTCCTGCTCGCAGTGCTCGCAGGCTGCGGCGGGAGCAGCGCGGCGTCGCTCTCGCCGGCACGGACGATCGACGGCTCCTACCGGTCGCACGCGCTGCGCGGGACGATCCACTACCGCGTGTACCTCCCGGCCGGTTACGGCTCGGGCAGCCGGAGGTACCCGGTCGTCTACCTCCTGCACGGCCTGCCGGCCGCGGCCGACGCGTACCAGAGCATCGGCTTCATCACCCGCCCGGTCGAGCGCTCGGGAATGCCGGCGATCGTGGTCGGCGCGCAGGGCGCGCGGAAGGGCGACACCGATCCCGAGTGGGCGAACCGAGGGCCGGGGCGGGACTGGGAGACGGCGACCGCGCGCGAGCTCGTGCACGTGATCGACGGGCGCTACCGCACGATTCCCGCGCGGCGCGCCCGTGCGCTGATCGGGATCTCTGCCGGCGGCTACGGCGCCACGCTGATCGCGATCCACAACCCGTCGGTCTACTCGGTCGTCCAGTCCTGGAGCGGCTACCTCCATGCGACCAACCCCGCGGGGACGGCGCGGCTCGATCTGGGCTCGAAGGATGCGAACGACTGGGCCGACGCAGCCACGCTCGTGCCCAGGCTCAAGCGCATCTTCGCGCGCTACCCGAACACGCACGACGGGCACTTCGTCGGCACCAACGACCCGACGTTCCTCGACGACAACCGCGACTTCGACCGCGCGCTGTCGGCGGCGGGGATCCGCCCCGCGTACGCCGAGTACGAGGGCGGCCACACGGACGGGTTCTGGCGCACGCACGAGGACGACTGGGTGACGGCCGCCCTGCGCGAGTTCGCGCGGCCTCAGTCGTAGTGCTGACGCAGCGCTGCGATGCGTACGTACGACGCCTCGAGCGCAGGCCGGCTGAGCCGGCCGCTCTTCGCCGCTTTCAGCAGCGCCGCGTACGCCTGCTCGCCGACCGTCTCGCCGCCGCTCCCGCCGTTGCCGGCGACGTACACCAGGTCGATCCCCGCGCCGACCGCGCGGACGGTGGCCTCGCCGGCGTCGAACCACGGGCTCACCCCGCGGGTGGCGAGGTCGTCGCTCATCGTCACGCCCCGGAACCCGAGGGTCTTTCGTAAGAGCCCGCCCACGATCGCCGGCGACGTGGCCGCGGGCACGGAGTCGTAGGCGGGATACACGGCCGTCCCGACCATGACGATGGGAACCCCGGCCTCGATTGCGGCCCGAAACGGCGCGAGATCGCGCGCGGCGAGGGCGGCGCGCGGGGTGGACAGGCGCCCGGGCCCATAGTCGGTGCTGCGCCCGAGCCGCCCGAGCCCGGGGAAGTGCTTGGCGGTCGCCGCGACGCCACCCTTGGCGAGCCCCTTCGCGAAGGCGATGCCGTTCCTGCTCACCGCCGCCGGGTCGGTCGAGAACGCGCGCGCGTAGATGAAGGCGTACTGCGAGAGTGGCACGTCGAGCACGGGAGCGAGGTCGACGCCGATCCCGAGGCCGTGCAGGTAGCGGCCGGTCGCCCGCCCCTGGGCGAAGGCCACGGGGGCCGTACCCATTTGGCTCGGCGCGTCGGTCGGCGGCCCAGGCAGCCGCTTGACGGCGCCGCCCTCCTGGTCGATGGCGATCAGGAGCGGCGGCTGGCCGCCCGCCCGCGCGGCCGCCTGCAGCTGCCGGACGAGCGGAAGCGGGCCTTCCGGCGGAATGGTGTTCGAGAAAAGCACGACGCCGCCGACCTGGCCCCGCTTGATGCGCGTGAGCAGGGCCGCGCTCGGCGCGGGGCCGCGCATGCGGATGAGGACGTGCGCGCCCGCGAGCTGGGCCAGCGTCGGCCCCGAGGCGGGGCGCGCGCCCGCGCTCACGGCCGCGGCGGCGAGGACGAGCAGCAGGACGGCGACAGGCGCACGCATCGCAGTCCTGGTATACCACGACGAGGTATGAACCCGGCGGCGCTCAGGGATCTCGTCCTCGCGCAGGTGTCGTTCTTCGGCTTTCTGCTGGTTGCCGCGCTCTTGACGGACCAGGGCTTTATGAACAACCACGGACCGAGCTACTACGGCGAGCACGTCCGCACCGCCGTCCCGTTCGGGCTCGGGCTCGCCCTCTCCGCCGGGTTCACATGGCGCGCGGCCGTGCACCTGGACGAGCCGTTTGCACAGGCGCTTCGGGTGCTCGCCGTCCTGTTCCTGCTCGACCTGGCCACGCCGGACACCGTGGACGGCGCTTTCTACTGGACGCACGTCGCCGTGAGCGCGGCGCTCTTCCCGCTCGAGCTCGGGATCGCGGCGGCGATCGTGCACGCAAGGCGGGCGCCGGTGCTGATCGTGCTGCTCGCCGTCCAGCTCGCGGCCGGCCTGGTGGCGATGTTCTCGCAGCTGCACGCGATCGGATTCCTGAGCGAGGGCATCGTCGCGTACCAGCTGGCGTTCGGTCTGCTGCTGATCGTCGCTGCGGCCCGCCCCGCCGAAGGGCTTGTCGGCGCCGCCCCGAATACTGCGCCGTGACGCAGTCGGCGTTCGGCGAGGACGCATTCGGCCGCTACGCCGAGGGCGCCGCGCGCTTCTTCGGCACGCCGCAGTACATCGTCGGGCAGACATTGGTCGTCGCGGTCTGGATCACCCTGAACGCGCTCGGCCTCAGCCTCGGCTGGGACCCGTACCCGTTCATCCTGCTGAACCTCGCCTTCTCGCTGCAGGCCGCGTACGCGGCGCCGCTCATCCTGCTGGCGCAGACCCGGCAGGCCGACAGGGACAAGATGACGGCCGAGCGCGACATCCGGCACCGCGACACGATCATCAATCACCTGCGTGAGCGCGAGAACGACGTGAACCGGCAGACGCACGAGCTGAAGCAGCTCCTCGAGGCGAACACCACCCTGACCCGCCAGGACAAGGAGCTGACGGAGAGCGTCGCCGCACTGACCCGTGAGATCCACGACGCGGTGCGCGCAGGCTGATGCCCCGGCAGGCCGTCTTCCTGCGCGGCATCAACCTCGGACGCAACCGGCGTGTGCCCATGGCGCAGCTCCGCGAGGCGCTCGACGCCTACGGAGACGTGGTCACGCACGGGCAGAGCGGGAACGTCGTGCTCGACGCGAAACCGTCGGGCCGCGCGCTCGAGCGGGAGCTCGAGCAGGTGCTCGCCGAGCGGCTCGGGCTCGAGACGCGGGTCGTCGTTCGGAGCCGGGCGGAGCTCGCGAAGGTGGTCGACCGGAACCCGCTGGCGCAGGTCGCCGCCAACCCGTCGCGCTACCTCGTCACCTTCCTCGCCGAGAGGCCGGCAGCGGCCTCTGCGAAGGCGCTCCGAGGCGACTTCGGCGCCGAGCAGGCGGTGCTGCACGGCAAGGACGTCTACAGCTGGCACCCGGACGGGCTCCAGCGCTCGAAGCTCATGGCATTGATCACCGACGGGCTCGGAACGGTCGGCACCGCGCGCAACTGGAACACCGTGACGAAGCTGCTCGCGCTCGCATCCGATTGACGCGCGCGCTAGTACTGACGGGCATGCGACGCCACGCTGTGGTCGCGCTGCTCGCCGCCGCCGCCGCCGCCGCGGCGGCCG
>DASTZE010000009.1:0-4693 GCA_035764425.1 Gaiellaceae bacterium | reverse complement strand
GCGTTCGCGTCGGCGGAGCCGCCGTTGCCGGGCGGGGAGCGGTGCAGCAGCGCGCGGTCGGGGAGCCGGTACTCGCCGCGCGCCTTCGTGGCCGGGAGGCCGTCCTCGGAGGAGATCTCGTCCGGCTCTTCGGGTGTGAGCTCGAGCTGGCCGGCGCGCGGCTCCGGCTCGGGCTCCCCGACGACGTCCGGGAACGCGGCGGCGGCGTCCACCGGCGGCCGGTGCGGAACCAGCGTCGGCAGCGCGGGCGCCGTCTCGCGCGGGCGCGCGGGTGGCCTTGCGCGCGTGGCGGCGCGACGGACGACGTGGTGGGAGCGGCGCAGGATGGCGCCGATCGAGGCGCCGGTGAGCAGCAGGATGCCGGCGAGGGTCGCGGTGGCGCCGAGCAGCACGCGGCCGGTCGAGCCGATGAAGCGGCCGACCATCGTGTCGAGGCCCGAGCCGACCAGCCCGGCGCTCGGCCCGAGCACCAGGAAGAGGCCGAGCATCACGATCGTGCTCCCCGTGCGGAACGGGCGCATATCGAGGAGCTCCGACCGCGTGACGAGCAGCAGGCCGAAGGCGACGAGCACGATCGGCAGCACGTACGACAGCTGCCCGATCGCCTGGTCGAGCCAGTCCACGACCTTCTGGCCGCCGGCGCCGCCGTCCCAGCCGAGGTAGAGCAGGGCAGCGAGAAAGAGCCCGGTCGCGAGCAGGCCGAGCCCGATCAGCTCAGGCCGGTGGTGGCTCTGGGCGCTCTTGCGCCGCGTGCGCTTCTTGACGCGCGCGGGCTTGCGCGGGCGCAGGGGTCGCTTGGTGGCACGGCGGCGGGCCATGGGACGCCTGTTTCGACGTCGGACCGCCTACCCCCTGCAAACCACGGGACAGGCGTCCCGCCTGTCCCGTACAGGTCTGCCCAGGTCACCGCAGTGCATGGAGAAGAGAATCTGCTACGCGGCGAGTGCGCGCAGGTCCTGCGCGGCGCCGCCCATGAGGTTCTCGCGCAGGTCGAAGAGCCCCGCCCAGAGCGCGGAGCGATCGGGGACGACGTCCCACTGCGCCGCCGCGGCCAGGCCCTCGAGGGCGCGGACGAACACGGCGAGCTCCAGGTAGGCGCGCGCGACGCGCTCCTCGGAGACGGCGACGCCGGCGCGCTTCAGCACCGGCCCCCACTCCACGAACTCGGCGGCCGATGGCTCGCCGTACCAGGACGCGCCTTCGGCCCGGTCCGGCTCGAGCTCGAGCAGGTAGCGGCCGAGCGGCTCCTCGAGCCCCATCAGCGCCGTCTCGACCCGCTCGGCGGCCCGGCGGAAAGCGGCCTGCCGCTTCCCGGGCGTGCAGGGGTCGGCGTCGCCCCGGGCCCAGCGCTCGAGCAGCCGGCAGAACGCGACCGCCGACGCCTCGCAGGCGCGGAGCTGCGCGATGACGCGCGGCCCGGTGCCGGTGTCGGCGGCGTGGAAGGCGAGCACTTCGGCCCATCCCGGGCGGCTCGATTGAAGAACGCTCACTCTTCGGAGTCTAGGGACGCGGGCCGCGTAGGGGTGGGACAGTCCCCGGCCAGGGACTGTCCCAGGTCACACTTCGACAATGACCGGCAGGATCATCGGCCGCCGCCCAGTCCGGTCGTAGAGCACCTGCCCGACGCTGTCGTGGAGGTGCTCCTGGAGCAGCTTGATCTCCGTGATGTTCTGCTCCAGGCACTCGCGGAGCGTCTGGTTGGCCTCGGCGCGCAGCTCGTCGATGATCGGCTGCGCGTCCCCGACGCCCCGCACGATCAGCTCCGGCGGCGACATCGCGCCCCCGTTCGAAGCCGCGAGCGTGGCGACCACGATCACGACGCCGTCTTCCGAGAGGCGCTGGCGGTCGCGGATGGCGACGTCCCGAACGTCGCCCACGCCGAGCCCGTCAACGAACGTGACGCCCGACTGCACCTCGTCGACAATCGCGACGCCGTCGTCGTTCAGCTCGACCACCGAGCCGTTCTCCGCGATGACGATGTTCCGCGGATCGACGCCGGCGTCCTCGGCCAGGCGCGCGTGCGCGGCCTGCATCCGGTACTCGCCGTGGACGGGCATCACGCACCGCGGGCGCAGCAGCGACAGCACCGTCCGCAGCTCCTCCGCGTTCGCGTGCCCGGATGCGTGGACGACGGCGTTTTCCTCGTGCAGCACCTCCGCTCCCAGCCGCGCCAGACCGTTGATCGTGTCGTGCACGCGCAGCTCGTTCCCCGGGATGGGCTTGGCCGAGATGATCACCGTGTCGCCGCGCTCGACGCTCGTCGCCGGGTGGTCGTTGTAGGCGATGCGCGTCAGCGCCGAGAGCGGCTCGCCCTGGCTGCCCGAGCAGAGCACGAGGGTCTTCCCGCGCGGATACTCCTCGAGCTCCTGGGGCTTCAGGAGCATGTCGTCGGGAATCTCGATGTAGCCGAGGTTGCGCGAGATGTTCAGCGTCTTGCGCATCGACCGGCCGATGACGGCGACCTTCCGCCCCACCTCGGACGCCACGTCGATCGCCTGCTGCATGCGGTGCACGTTCGACGCGAACGAGGAGACGAAGATGCGGCCGTTGCGCACGGGGATGAGCTGGCGAAACGCCTCGCCGACGACGCGCTCCGACGGGGTCACGCCAGGGCGCTCGGCGTTCGTCGAGTCGCCGACGAGCAGGTCGACGCCCCGGTTGCCGATGTCCGCGAGCCGGCCGACGTCGGTTCGGATCCCGTCAACCGGCGTGTGGTCGATCTTGTAGTCGCCCGTGTGCACGATCCGGCCGGCCGGCGTCTCGATCACGATGGCCACCGTGTCGGGGATGGAGTGCGCCATGCGCACCCACTCGACGCGGAAGACCCCGATGTCGACGGGATCGCCTTCGGGATCGGCTTCGTGCAGCTCGGCAGCACGCAGCAGCCCGTGCTCGTCCAGCTTCGACTGGACGAGTGCGAGTGTGAGCCTCGTGCCCCAGATGTGCCGAATGGGCACGCGCCGGAGCAGGTACGGGAGCCCGCCGACGTGATCCTCGTGGCCATGCGTGAGCAGGACGGCCCGGACGCGGTCGGCGTTGTCCGACAGGTAGCCGAAATCGGGTAGGACGAGGTCGACGCCGAGCTGTTCGTCGCGTGGGAACGCGAGGCCCGCGTCGATGACCACGATGTCGTCCCCGTACTCGTAGACGGTCAGGTTCTTCCCCACCTCGCCGAGCCCGCCGAGAGGGATGATGCGCAAGGCTCCGTCCGCCATCGCCGGCCAGCATAACGGCCGCCCGGATCGGCATCCGCCGTGGAGAAATACCCGTTTCAGGGATCGACCCCCGCGACAAGCGGGGGGAGAACGTGTGTATGCGGCACGTGCCGAGCAGATGCGGGTGGCTGCCAGTCGCGGCCGGCGTGGCGGCACTCCTGCTGCCCGTCGGAGCGCAGGCGGGGCGATTGTCGCCCGACCATCGCACCGTGGTACGTGCCGGCGCCCGTCCGGCGGGCGACGTTGTCGACCGCACAAAGACGCACCGCCGGGTGAAGCTGCTACACGCCGCCGTCCCCACATCGCGCCGGCGGTGAACGCGGAGGCGCTCGTGCTCGGTTACGCCGAAGAGACGCTCACGCCGGTGGCCCGCGCGCCGATCAAAGCTCGCCGCCGCACGCACCGCGCGACCGTCGCCGCCCTATCGAAGAGCATGGCGGCGAAGGACGTCTACACGGGCGGCCACACGGAGCGGGTCGCCCGGGTGGCGTTCGCCCTCGCGAGCAGGCTCGGCTTCGTCGGCGAGAAGCGGGAGGCGATCGAGATCGGCGCCCTGCTTCACGACATCGGCAAGATCGGGATCCCGGAGCGCATCCTGCAGAAGCCCGGCCCGCTGGACGAGGACGAGTGGGCGGTCATGATGGAGCACCCGGTCATCTCCGAGTCCATCCTCTCGGAGGCCGGCCTCGACCCGATCGTCGTCCAGGTGGCCCGCTCGAGCCACGAGCGGATCGACGGTGACGGCTATCCGGACGGACGGGCCGGCGACGATATCCCGCTGCCCGCGAGGATCGTGTTCGTCGCGGACGCGTTCGACGCGTTGACGAGCGACCGCCCGTACCGGCTCGGCCGCAGCGTCTCCGAGGCGCTCGACGAGCTCCGCGCGCATGTGGGCTCGCAGTTCTGTCCGATCGTCGTCGCCGCGATGGAACGGCTGTACGCCGAAGAGCCAGAGGTGCTCGGCGTGCACCGCACCCGTCGGACTTCCGGCCGCCTGCGCCGAATGGCGTGCGCTCAGGCCGGCGCCGGTGCGTGAATTCCGACGCGCTCCAGGGCGTCCCGGATCGATTCGCGTTCGGCGTCCGTCGCATCGACGAGCGGCAGGCGGAAGCCGCCGACCTCGTGCCCGAGCATGGCCAGGGCGGTCTTGACCGGAATCGGGTTTATCGCCACGCGGTCGAGGTCGAAGATCGGAATCAGCTCTTCGTGGATGCGCTGGGCGCCCTCCACGTCGCCCGCACGATGGAGCCGGATCATCTCCTTCATGCGCTCGCCGGCAATGTGGCTGCGCACGCAGATCCCGCCCACGCCGCCCAGCTGCAGGAACGGGAAGACCAGGTTGTCGTCCCCCGCGTACACGTCGAGATCCGTCTCGGCGAGGATGCGGCGCGCCTGGTCGAGGCCGTCGTTCGCCTGCTTGACGGCTCGCACCGACGGGATCTCCGCCAGCTCGACCATCGTGCCGGGCTCGATGTTGA
>DASTZE010000008.1:0-6481 GCA_035764425.1 Gaiellaceae bacterium | reverse complement strand
GCGCACCTGGACGCCTGCGCGGTGCGCGGCCTCGACCATCTCGAGCAGCTGCTGGTCGCGCACGTCGCCGGTGACGATCACCTCGTCGACATCGCCGGCGACGATGGCGGCCATGTCGGCGTACCCGCCGAGCCGGTCCGGGACGTCCCGGTCCTCGCTGACGACGCCGACGAAGTCGTACTCGATGCCGCTGCGCTGGTCGCCGAGCTTCTCGCGCAGGCCTGCGACCTCGGCCGCAGGCCCAACGAGGACCGCTCGCCGTTGCACACCGGCGCGCCGGAGCAGCTCGCCGGAGACGATCTCGTACGACCCGCGCAGCAGGGCGACGAAGATCGTGGTCGTGATGACAGCGGTGGGCGCGAGCCCGAAGGTCTTGAATTCGTTGCCCACGCCGACGCCGAAGGCGAGCACGAGCACGGCGACGAGCACGAGCGAGGCGAAGACGCGACCCATCCGCTCGCGCTTCTCGCGGTGGCGGTAGAGACCCGCCTGGGCGAAGACAAGCACCATGATCAGCGCGACGAACGGCAGCCAGTCGCTCTCGGCGCGCCACAGCGCCCCCCAGAGCGGCTGGTTTGCGTCGTAGTAGACGCTGCGAAGGACGAGAGCGGTATAGAGCCCGAGGGTCAGCCCGCAGAGATCGAGGAGAACGAGCGCCGAGATGCTGGCGATCCGGCGGCCGCCCGCGCTGAGCGCCCGCGCGAGCGCATGCGGCCGGCTCGAGCGGACGTCGCCCTCGGCCGTGACGAGCGCCAGCCGCGTTGGCTCCTCGCCGGTCGCCGGCGGCGGGACGGTCTTCCTCTCCACGGTGCGGCGCATCCTACGACGCTGCCGCGGCTCTTCCAATCGCCGCGAGCCGTTCGATGTCCGCGTCGACCATCAGCTCGACGAGCTCGCGAAAAGTCGTTCGCGGCCGCCAGCCGAGCTTCTCGCGGGCCTTCGACGCGTCGCCGACGAGGTGCACGACCTCGGCAGGGCGCATGAAGCGTGGGTCGGAGCGGACGTGGTCGTCCGGGTCGAGACCCGCATGAGCAAACGCGAGCTCGACGAACTCGCGCACCGAGTGCTCCTCGCCCGTGGCGACGACGAAGTCCTCGGGCTCCTTCTGTTGGAGCATCAGCCACATCGCCTCGACGTAATCGCCGGAGAAGCCCCAGTCACGCTTCGGCTCGAGGTCGCCGAGCACGAGCTCGTCGGTAAGCCCAAGCTTGATCCTCGCCACCCCGTCGCTGATCTTGCGGGTCACGAACTCGAGCCCGCGGCGCGGGCTCTCGTGATTGAAGAGGATGCCGCTGACCGCGAACAGGTCGTACGACTCGCGGTAGTTGACGGTGATGTAATGCCCGTACGTCTTCGCGACGCCGTACGGGGAGCGCGGATGGAACGGGGTCATCTCGGTCTGGGGCACCTCTCGCACCTTCCCGAACATCTCCGACGACGATGCCTGGTAGAAGCGGATGCCGGGGTCGACGGCGCGGATCGCCTCGAGCAGCCTCGTGACCCCGACCGCCGTGAACTCCGCCGTGAGCACCGGCTGGTTCCACGAGGTGGGCACGAAGCTCTGCGCCGCCAGGTTGTAGACCTCATGCGGCCGCGCGTCGGCGAGGGCCTGCCCGAGCGAGACCTGGTCGAGCACGTCGGCCTGGAGCAGCGTGATGCGGTCGAGCAGGTGCTCGATCCGCTCGAGGTTCTCGGTCGAGGCGCGGCGGTTGACCCCGTAGACCTCGTAGCCCTTGTCGAGCAGCAGCTCGGCGAGGTACGAGCCGTCCTGGCCCGTGATGCCCGTGATCAGTGCCCGCCGCGGCTCGCTCACGACGGCATCCTGCCCGTCGTGGCGCGCTCGCGTGCGGTTTCGAGGGTGTCGGCGAGCGTGCGCTCGAGCGCGATCTCGGGCTGCCACCCCGTCGCGGCTCGAAGCTTCGAGGGGTCGCCGCACACGACGGCGACGTCGGACGCACGCATCCGGTCGGGGTCAGCCTCGACCGACACCGGGACACGGCACAGCGCGACGAGCCGGTCGAGGACCTCGCGCAGGGAAACGGCGCGCCCGCTCGCGACGTTGTAGACACCGGGCGGCACGTCCCGGTCGAGCAGCGCGCGGTAGGCGCGGCAGACGTCGCGGACGTCGGTGATGTCACGCTCGACATCGAGGTTGCCGACGCGAAGCATTCCGCCGCCGGCGAGCTCGAGCTCCGCGAGCTGGGACGTCCAGGAGCCGATCGCGAAGCGATCGTCCCGTCCGGGCCCCTCGTGCTGGAAGGCGCGGGCGACGACGACGTCGAGGCCTGACTGCCCCGCGGCCAGCTCCGCGGCGGCCTTGGACGCGGCGTAGGGCGAGCGCGGCTTGTACCCCTCGCTCTCCGGTGTGGGCACCACGTCAGCGTCGCCGTACACCTCCCCGGTCGAGACGACAAGCACGCGCGCGTCGGGGCACTCGGCGCGGACGGCCTCGAGCAGGTTGACGGTTCCGATGGCGTTGACCTGCCAAACCCCGGCGGGGTCGCGGAACGACTCGGCGACGTTCGACAGCGCCGCCAAGTGGACGACCGCGCTCGGCCGGACCTCGTGCACGGCCGCGCGCAGTGCGACGGGGTCGGTCACGTCCGCCTCCGGCGCGGCGGCCTCGACGAGCAGCCGGAGCAGGTGCGCGCCGACGAAGCCCTGCCCGCCCGTGACGAGGACGGGCCCTGTCATCGGGTCAGCGACTGGCCGCGCGGAACGCGCCGAACGCCGGTTTCGGCTTGAGCGCGGCCGTCATCAGCCCCGACTGCCAGCCGCCGATGTTCGTCTCGTCGCGCAGGAGGAACCAGACCAGCATGTCGATCGACGGGTTCTTGCGCGCGATCTGGACCGCCTGCTTCAGGTACGCCGCCTGCTTGGCGTAGGTGACGCCGAACGACCTGTCGGGCGGGTTGGTCTGGTAGCCGTACTCGGTGATCCAGAGCCGTTTGTTGCCGTAGAGCTGCTTGAGCACCTTGGTCAGGTCGCCGATGTTGCCGAGCACGACCGGCGGCGCGATCTTGCCCAGCTTGCCGCGGTTGGTCTTCGGCGTGAACTTCGGCGTCTCGCTGGGATTTGCGTAGTACGGGTGGTGCGCGTAGGCGTCGAAGTGCTTCAGGCCGGCCTTCTTGAGCCCGCGCAGGAACGGGATCGGGCCGATCGCCGGGCGGATGCCCCTCGGGTTGTTGTTGCCGCGCGGCGCGGTCGCGCCGCAGGCGACCTTCTCGCCGCTCAGCACCGT
Source organism: Gaiellaceae bacterium (assembly GCA_035764425.1). Classification (GTDB taxonomy): domain Bacteria; phylum Actinomycetota; class Thermoleophilia; order Gaiellales; family Gaiellaceae; genus JACVRM01. Next base: position 3,240 of record DASTZE010000008.1, on the reverse strand, counting down.
CAGGTGGACACCGGTGAAGATGGACTGGCAGAGCTTCGCGTAGACGGCCGGACTATTTGCGATCCACTTGCCCTTCTTCCTGACGTACTGCGGCACGAGGAAGACGGGGTTGTTCGGCTCGTTCCACGCGAGCCAGAGGCGCACCGCCGGCAGCGGCTCGGTGGTCGTGCCCGGGTCGGCGGCCACGTCGGTCGGCGTGTAGAAGCCGCTGTAACGCTTGGCCGCCGCGTACGCGAAGTCGCGGAGGTCGCTCATCTTCGTCGGCGCGCGATTGATCCCGCGGTCGCCGTTCGCCCAGTGCGGCGTGTCGACGATCGAGAAGAGCACCTTGATGCCGGCGGCGTCGGCGTCCTCGACCGCCCGGTCGTACGGGGACCAGTCGTACGCGGGATCGGAGGGGTCGGTCGCGTCCTTCGGCCGCTTGTCGCCGGCGACTCCGAGCCCGCCGCCCCAGTGCAGCGTCACGCGGATCACGCGCACCTTCAGCTGCGTGAGCAGCGGAAAGGTCTGGTCGGGCCGGCCGAGCACCTGCGGGTCGTCGAAGATCCCGAGCTGGAGCTTGCTCGAGGCCGAGACCTGGCCCGCAGTGAACCCGGCGGCGGCCACGGCAACCGCCAAGAGGATGAACCACCTACGCAACGACTGAGCTTTCGCGCATGGAGCCCAGCATCCTCCGTAGGCCTTCCTCGAGCGGGATCTCCGGCTCCCAGCGCAGCACCTGCTTCGCGCGGGTGATGTCGGGCTGGCGGATCTGCGGGTCGTCGACCGGCAGCGCCTCGTAGACGATCTCGCTCTCCGAGCCGGTCACCCGCAGCACCGTCTCGGCGAGCTCGCGGATCGTGAACTCGCCGGGGTTGCCGAGGTTGACCGGGAGATGCTCACCCGATTCGGCGAGCAGGACGAGGCCGCGGATGAGGTCGTCGACGTAACAGAAGCTGCGCGTCTGCGAGCCGTCGCCGTAGATCGTCAGCGGCGCACCGTCGAGCGCCTGGCGCATGAAGTTCGGGATGGCGCGGCCATCGTGCGAGCGCATGCGCGGGCCGTAGGTGTTGTGGCACATCACACCCGTCCCGGCCCAGAAATTCTCCGTCCCGGGCACTGAGAAGTCGTAGACCAGCGCTGTCGTGGGAATCTCGTCAATCGCCTTGACCGGCGCCCAAACGATGTCGCCAGTCACCCGCGCCTGAAGCGTCTGCTCGACGCCCTGATCCCATTCGAGTGGACTCCACGGAGCAACTGCGGACACCGTCAGGCGCCAGAATGGGTAACGACGATCACCGGTCCGCTGACGGAACATGGTCTCGTATCGTCCGACGGACGGCGCAATGCCGAAGCGTGCCAGCGCGACGATGAGATCATCCTTGAGTTCGTCGTTGACGGTCGAGAATTCGTGCCGACGGCCGTCGAGGAGTTTCTCGCCCGAGTGGACGCCGTCACCCTCGCGATAGCCCTCGATGAACCATTTGAGACGACTTAGCGGGAGACCGAGTATCCACCCAGGGATTCGCTTGGCCTTCCGTTCGAAGCCGAGGTACTCGAGCAGCCTGAGGAAGAGCTTCGAGTGCACGTAGATCGATGCGCTTCGGTCCTCGGAGCCCTCGGCCCACACGACGTGCAAGCCGAGCTCGGCCTCTATGACGTCCGCGGCGCGACTCAGAAGCGCTTCGTCACCGCTGATGTGGACGCATGACGCTCCCTTCGCTTCATACATCCCCCCCTCGGCGACCCAGACCCCGAGCAGCCAAAGAAGCGTGTCACTGAGATCAACCGTCGCCGGCATCGACACGCTTCGACCCGCGACACGCTGGCGAACGCGGGCACCCGCCGGGATAGCGGAGACGAGACGTCGCAGTGCAGGAAGCGGCACGCGATCGGCGTCGCGCATCCGGATGACCTGCGTCCATGCGCCGTTCCGCCAATTCGGGCCGTTGTTCCGGTGCTCGGAGGCGACAAGCCCGAAGAGATCGTCGCGCTTCTCCCATGCGAGTGCGCCCAGGCCGGGAGCTTCGATCAGCAGATTCCAGGGATCGTTTTCGGCGAAGGCCCAGGCATCCAGCATGCTGACGTGCGTCCTGTCGCGCTCCGGCACGTCGATTCGGCGCGCGACCGCGATTCGATCCCCGATGCGCAGCTGCGCGGCTTCGATTGCCCGCGGCTGGCCGTCATCGCCCTCGACAAAGACGGAATGGTCGGCTGTCACGCGGACCGACCGGCCGTAGCGGGTCCGTATCTCGTAACACGGCTGGTCAGTCGGGTGGGCCACAAGGGAAACGGCAGGCCGCGCCGTCATGCGCGAGTCCGTACCGAAGGACGGCACCACGTAGCCATCAAGCGGATACTGGAGCGCCGGCGAGAAGCCCGACCCAGGGGGAGCGAGACTCGAGGGCTGCGACGTCGGCACGTATCCCGCCGCGACGGCGCGCGATGCAACTCGCGCCGCAGCATCTGCGATGGATTCGCGGCGCAGTTCGCGTCCGTCGTCGTAAAGAACCTGCTCGTCCTCCAGGATCGAGTTAAAGATCCGGACGATCGCCGTGTCGACACCCTGCGCGGAGTGGTACGCCATCGTCATCGCCTCGGCGTAGCGCTTCGCCTCGTCGTACACGCCGCGCGGGCCGACCGGGTTGACGTTGCCCCAGTAGGTCTCCCGCTGCGGGTGGACGAGCGGGTCGCCGTAGATCTCGGACGTCGAGGCGAGCACGAACCGCGCGCGCTTCCACTTCGCGAGGCCGAGCGCGTTGTGCGTCCCGTACGAGCCGGTCTTCAGCGAGTGGAGCGGCTGGCGCAGGTAGTCGATCGGGCTGGCGAGCGCGGCGAGGTGGAAGACGAACTCGACGGAGCCCTCGATCTCGATCGGCTCGATGACGTCGTGGTAGCGGAACGCGAACGCGTCGTCGCGCAGGTGCTCGATGTTCGTGAGCGCCGACGACTGGAGGTTGTCCACGCAGATCACGCGGTAGCCGCGGCTCAGGAGCGCTTCACAGAGGTGCGATCCAAGGAACCCGGCACCGCCGGTAACAACAGCGGTGGCCACGGGCGCCGATCATAGCTGCGGTTTTTGACGACGTTACGAGGCGCGCCGGTGGCCGTTCGTGGCCGGCGTCGTGGCGGCGACGTGATCGAGGATGACCTCGAGCAGGTGCCACGAGTCGATCACGTGCTCGCGCGCGAGTGCGCGGGCGCCCGAGGCGCTGCCCGCCGCGATCGCGTCGAGGATCGCCCGGTGCTGGGCGACGTTGC
>DASTZE010000007.1:0-12061 GCA_035764425.1 Gaiellaceae bacterium | reverse complement strand
CCCGGGCGACCGGCCCGCCGCGAATCCTCGGAGCGGCGTGGTGCTCTACAGCCCGAACGGATTGAAGGGCTTCGGCGAGGTGGAGTGGATGACGCTCTTGGTCTCGAGGTAGAGCTCGAGCGTCTCGAGGCCCAGCTCGCGACCGAAGCCGGACTGCTTGTAGCCGCCGAACGGGATGCCCGGGAAGGCGGTGTAGGGCATGTTGATGCCGACCGTGCCCGCCTTGATCCGGCGTGCCAGGCGGTGGCCCTTTGCGGAGTCCTTCGTCCAGACCGTGGCGAACAGCCCGTACCGGACGTCGTTGGCGATCCGTGCCGCGTCGCGCTCGTCCTCGAACGGGATCACGGTGACCACCGGGCCGAAGATCTCCTCCTGCGCGACCGTCATCTCGCCGTTGACCTTGGCGAGCACGGTCGGCGGGTAGAACGCGCCGGCCCCTTCACCCGGGGCGCCGCCGGTCACGACCTCGGCGCCCTCGCCCTGGCCCGTCTCGACGTAGCCGTGCACGCGGTCGCGGTGCGCGGTCGAGATGAGCGAGCCCATCTGCGTCTCGGGATCGAGCGGATCGCCGACCTTGATCCGGCCCGCCGCGTCGGCGAGCTGCGCGACGACCTCGTCGTAGACGGGCGCCTCGACCAGCACGCGTGAGCGCGCCTCGCAGCTCTGCCCGGCCGCGTAGAACACCGACCAGGCGGCGCTCGGGATCGCGTCGGCCAGGTCGGCGTCCGCGAAGAGGATGTTGGGGCTCTTGCCGCCGAGCTCGAGGGTGAGCCGCTTGATCGGCTCCGAGCAGAGCCGCATGATCTCACCGCCGGTCCTCGTCGAGCCCGTGAACGCGACCTTGTCGACGCCCGGGTGACGGACGAGGTACGCGCCGGTCGTCGGGCCGTCGCCGGGCACCACGTTGACGACGCCGGGCGGGAAGCCGACCTCGGTGGCCAGCTCGCCGAGACGCAGGGCCGTCAGCGGGGTCGCCGGGTCCGGCTTCAGCACCACGGTGCAGCCCGCCGCGAGGGCCGGCGACAGCTTCCAGGTCGCCATCATCAACGGGTAGTTCCACGGCACGATCTGGCCGGCGACTCCGACCGGCTCCTTCAGCGAGTAAAAGAGCAGGGAGCCGCCGACGGGGTTGGAGCGGCCGGCGATCGACGCGATCGCCGACGCGTAGAAGCGGAAGTTCTCGACCGCCTGGAACAGCGCGGCCTTCACCGACGAGATCGCCTTGCCCACGTTGCGGGACTCGAGCTCGGCGAGCTCCTTGCGGTTCGCGGCGATCGCGTCGGCGAACGCATGCAGCAGGCGCGAGCGCTCGGTCGGCGGCGTCTTAGCCCAGGCGCCGTCGAGCGCCTCACGGGCGGCCGCGACCGCGCGGTCGACGTCCGCCTCGCCGGCCATGGCCGCGCGCGCCAGCGGCGCGCCGGTGGCCGGCTCGGTCAGCTCCCGGATCTCGCCGGACGCCGGCTCGACCGACTCGCCACCGATGTGCAGGCCGTACTCGCGCTCGGTCGCCACCGCCACGGCGCGGACGATAGCGAGTTTGCAGCCAGCCGCAGAACGGCAGAATAATGGCGAGATGACGGACATCGTTCACGTCGAGGCCGCGCGCATCCCCGACCGCGACCGACTGCTTCAGGAGTTACGCGCCGCCGGCCTGGACGCGCAGCCCGAGGGCGAGGTCGGCATCGAGGTGCCCACCGAGAGCTCCCCTGCAGAGCTGGCCGACGCGGTCTTCGCGCAGGCCGAGCAGGTGATCATGAGCATCGGGGCACCGTTCGTGCCGCTCAAGCACGAAGGCGTCGTCTACATCCGCCCGCCGCTCTCCTAGAGGAGATCTGCCGGCGTCAGCTGCTCCGTGAGCAGCCGGCGGAAGCGCTGCCGGTCGCCGTCGATCCAGGCCGCGCAGACGCGCTCGCCGTCGGCGTAGGTCGTGACGTAGGAGCGCCAGAGCGGGCTCGACAGGAACTGGATCGTCTTCGCGGCCCGCTGCTCGGAGGTCAGGTTCCAGCGGGTGAGGTAGGCGGTCGCCTCCGCAGGCGACGCGCCGGTTTCGTGAAGCATCAGGGCGACGTTGCCGGCGACCCCTTCCAGGCGCCCGAGTGCGCGTCGCACGGCACGCGCGTGGTCGGGATCGAAGCGGATCCCGACTCGTGCGAGGTGCTCGCCCCCGACCTCCTCGAGCCCGTCGCCGAGCAGCGTCCGCGCGCCGGTCTCGGCAATGCCCTCGGCGATCAGCGCCTGCGGCGTGCCGATCATCAGCACGGCCTCCTCGAGTCGACCGCCGTCCCGGACGAGGAGCTGCTCCTTCCAGGCGTGCTCGGTGTGATGGCCGGGATACGTCTCGTGGGCGACCATGTGCAGCGCCCGCTCGGCGGCGAGCGGCACGTCGGTGTTGATCGCGATCCGGCTGTGCAGCCCGCCTTCGTAGTAGTTGTACGCGGCCCACGGCTCGTTGCCGACGAGCTCGAACCGGACCGACTCGCCCGCGGGAAGACCAAACGCGTCCGCCGTGCGGCGGCGCAGGTCTGACGCGAGGCTCTCGGCGAACGGGGCCAGCTGCTCGGGTGACAGCGCGTCGCCGTCCTGCCACGCCTGGAAACGATCGGCGAGTGACCCGGGGCCTTGCAGCAGCGCCTCGAGCTCCTGGTGTGCGTCTTCGAAGACCTCCTCCGGCACTCGCTGCGGCCGGATGCCGTAGCAACGCTCGACCTCGTCGATGAAGGAGATCTCCTCGCCGGCGAGCCGTCGGGCAACGGTCTCGAGCCCGAGCAGCTGCGCGTCGAGCCACCGGGCGCGGGTCGGCTCGAGGCCGTCCAGCGACTCGCGGAGCGCCGCAGCGTCGGCGACCAGGTCGCCGGGCGCGCGCAGGGGCTCGGCTTCAACGGCGGCCGGGATCTCGGGCGGGCCGAAGTAGCCGTCGACGAGACCGTCCAGGTGCCGATTCAGGCGCAGGCCGAGCTCGAGGTATCCGCGGACGGCGTCCAAGGCCATAGAAGCGTAAGCGCCCGGATGCCCGTGCTAGCGCTCGAACAGCGCAGCCTGTCCCTGGCCGACGCCGACGCACAGCGTCGCCAGCCCGTAGCGGCCGCCGCGCCGGCGCAGCTCGTGGAGCAGCGTCACGACGAGGCGCGCGCCGCTCATGCCCAGCGGATGGCCGAGCGCGATCGCGCCGCCGTTCACATTGACCCGCTCCGCGTCGAGGCCCAGCTCCCGGATGACGGCGAGGCTCTGCGACGCGAACGCCTCGTTCAGCTCGACGAGGTCGAGCTCGCGCACGGTGATCCCGGCGCGCGCAAGCAGCTTGCGCACGGCGGGGACGGGCCCGATGCCCATCACCCGTGGGTCGACGCCGGCGGCCGCGCTGCCGGCGAAGGCGGCCAGCGGCTCGGCATCGAGCTCGCGCGCTCGCTCCTCGCTCGCGATCACCAGCGCCGCGGCGCCGTCGTTGATCCCGCTCGAGTTCCCGGCCGTGACCGTGCCGTCGCGGCGGAACGCGGGCTTGAGCGCCGCGAGCTTCTCCCCGTCGGTGTCCGGCCGCGGATGCTCGTCGCGAGCGAGGCCCTCCATCGGGACGAGCTCGTCCGCGAAGCGGCCCGCCTTGTGCGCCGCGGCCCAGCGGCGCTGGGAGGCGAGGGCGAACGCATCCTGGTCCTCGCGGCTCACGCCCCAGCGCGCGGCAACGTTCTCGCCGGTCTCGCCCATCGACTCGAGCGGGAACATCGCCTCCATGCGCGGGTTGGGAAACCGCCAGCCGAGCGTCGTGTCCCAGACCGTCTGGTTGCCGCGCGGGAAGGCCCGGTCGGGCTTGGCCATGGCGAGCGGGGCGCGGCTCATCGACTCGACGCCGCCGGCGACGAAGAGGTCGCCGTCGCCGGCCGCAATCGCTCGGCAGGCCTCGACGACGGCCGAGAGCCCCGACGCGCAGAGCCGATTGACGGTGACGCCCGGGACGGTCTCCGGGAAGCCGGCGAGCAGGGTCGCCATGCGGGCGACGTTGCGGTTGTCCTCGCCGGCCTGATTGGCGCAGCCGAGGTAGACGTCGTCGATATCCGCGGGATCGATGCCGGCCCGCTGGACCGCCGCGCGCAGGACGACGGCGCCCAGGTCGTCGGGCCGCGTCTCGGCCAACGCCCCGCCGTAGCGGCCGACCGGCGTGCGCACCGCAGAGATGACGACGGCGCGCGGGGTCATCGCGTTTCGGCGATACCCGGTCCGGGGACACGCACGCCCATGTCCACACTGCTCTTGATCATCCTGCTGCTGCTCCTCGTCGCCGCGATCGGCGGCGGAATCCTCGTTGCCAAGGTGCTCTGGCTGCTCCTGATCGTGGCGCTGATCGTGCTCGTGGTCGGCCTGGTCGCCGGGCGACGAACGGTCTAGGCAGCGGCGGCGCCCACGAAGTCGACGCGGACGGGACGGTCGAACGCGCCTGCTGCCTCGCCACGGCGGAGCAGCTCGCGGACGGCCTCCCGACCCTCGTCGCCGTAGTCGCACGTCAGCTCGTTGACGTACATGCCGACGAAGCGGTCGGTGAGGTCGTCTGACAGCCCACGGCCCCAGCGCTTGGCATAGGCGAGCGCCTCGGCACGGTTGTCCAGCCCGGCGCGGATCGACGCCTCCAGCACGCCGGACAGCCGCTCGAGGACATCCTCGCCGAGATCGCGGCGGGCGGCGTTGACGCCGAGCGGCAGCGGCAGGCCGGTCTCGAGGAGCCACCATTCGCCCAGATCGACGACCTTGTGCAGCCCGAGCGACTCGTAGGTCAGCTGGCCCTCGTGGATGAGCAGGCCCGCGTCGACCGTGCCGGCCTGGACCTCGTCGATGATCTGGTCGAACGGGACCTCGCGGTAGCGGAAGTCGCCGAGCAGGAGACGGAGCAGGAGAAACGCGGTCGTCAGTCGGCCTGGGACCGCGATCTCGAGCTCGCCGATGTCCTCCTGCGTCATCTTGTCGCGCGTGACGACGACCGGGCCGTAGCCGGAGCCCATGCTCGCCCCGTGCGGCAGCAGGATGTAACGGTCCTGCACGAACGGGTACGCGTGCAGCGAGAGCGCAGTGACCTCGAGCCTGCCCTCGAGCGCCCATTCGTTCAGCGACTGAATGTCCGCCAGGACATGCTCGAACTCGAATCCCTGCGTGTCGACCGCCTCGGCTGCGAGGCCCCAGAACATGAACGCGTCGTCGGGATCGGGGCTGTGTCCGAGGCGGATCTGCACGGACGCCGGACGGTACCAGCGACCGTGACACCGGCGTGCCCTTGCGCGAGCCGGACGTCAGCGGCGCCCGAAGAACCAGCGTTCGAGGGGCTTGAGGAGCTCCTCGCGTGTGAAGGGATCCACGTCCTGTGCCCGCCCGTCGCCGTTCGAGACGTGCAGGTCGTCGGTCAGCGTGCCGTTGGCGTGCTCGAGCGCATCGTCCAGCTCGAAGCCCTGGAAGACGTAGTCCTTGGTGCCGCCGCTCCCGGGCGGGAACTCCGGGTTGACGCAGCGGCCGACGGCCCAGACGGCCCCTTTCTGGCGCTCGATCCAGATCAGGATCCGCTCGTCCGCGCCCGCGTCGTCGACTCCGAGGACGACCCGCTGGGCGAAAACGCCGGACGACGCGCGACGCATCACCCGAGATGATAGGCCGCTTCATTAGCATCCGCCCGGATGGGACTCGGGGACTTCATCCGCAACCTGTTCAGCCCGCGCGATCCGCTCGACCGTTTGGCCACCTACGTCCTCCGCGAGCACGAGCGCGGACGGCCGCTGACCGAGATCCTCGAGGACCCGTACGTCAAGAACCGCACGACCGAGGAGCAGCGAGCGCGGCTCCTCGACAACCCGGACATCGTCCGCGCGATCGGCGAGGACTCCATCGCCCAGGCGCGGGCGACCCTGGGCTAAACGGTCGTCCCGACGCCCTGCTCGCGGGCGGCCTCGAAGGCGGCGGCGCCGGCGGCGACATCCCACGCGGCGATCCCGTTGGACTTGAAGACGACGATATCGTCGGCGGACTCGCGGCCGCGTACCTCGCCGCCGACGACCTCGTGCAGCTCGTGCACCTCGAGCCAGTCGAGGGTGCCGACCTCGACGGGCTCGATCAGGTCGGCCGACTCCTGCCGCGCCTGCTCGATCGAGTCGACGCAGACGAAGACGGCACGTTCGAGCACGACGTTGTCGAGCTCGCGCGAGCGGCCGTTGTTGGCGCCCGCGGCGCACACGAGCGCGCCCGGGCTGAGCCACTCGCCGCGCAAAACCGGATCGCGCGACGACGTGATGGTCACGACGACGTCCTGCGCCGCCGCATCACGGGCATCCTCGGCCGGCTCGGCGCCGGTCGCCTTGCAGAACTCGGCGAGGCTCTCCGGCGTCCGGCACCAGGCCGCGACGCGCTCGATCCCGGGAACCGCAGCTCGGATCGCGTCGACCTGGCCGCGGGCCTGCCAGCCGCAGCCGATGACGCCGAGGCTCACCGCGTCGGTCTTGGCGAGATACTTCGCTGCCACCCCGCTCGCGGCGCCCGTGCGCAGCCGGCCGAGCGCGTCGGCGTCGATCACCGCATGGAGCTCCGGCGTCCGGGCGTCGAAGAGCAGGACGCAGAAGCGAGCGCCCTCGCCGAACGCGCTGTAGACCTTCGCACCCGCGTAGCCGAGCTCGAGGTCTGCGGCGGCCATGACCGCGAGGCGCCCGTCGTCGAGCCCGAGCCGGTAGCGCGGCCGGTTCTCGACGCGGCCGGCGGCGATGTGGTGGAAGGACGCCTCCACGGCGTCGACCGCCGCGGCCGGCGAGAGCACGGCCTCGACGTCAGCTTCGGTCAGGTAGAGCGGCATCCCGTTCTGTTCGACGTTCGTCGAGCGCTGCATTCAACTGGGCCGACACCACGATCAGCCGACCGACGAGCACCAGCGAGAAGAGCAGGGCGGTCGCGATGCCGAGCGCCCCGTACGTGTTGGCGCGGCCCTCGATGATCCAGGTCGTGATGTAGCGGTTGAAGACATGGACGCCGAAGAGCCCGACCCCGACCAACGCCGCCCCGGGTAGGAGCCGCGCCCAGCCGACGTCGCCGTGGGGAAGCTCCAGCGAGACCGCGAGCCACGCAGCCGCGACCAGGGCCGCGTACACGAGCAGGGCGAGCACGGCCTCGAGCAGGCTCGTGCGACTGACCAGCGTGACGATCTCGGTCGCGACCAACTGGACGGCGAGCGCCGCGCCGAGCAGGGCGATGCCGCGGGCGGAGGTGCGGACGCCGCGCGCGGAGCCGAGCCACGCAAGACCGTGAACCTTCGCGATCGCGCGGTACAGCGTGGCCAGCGCGTACGCGATGGCCGGGATCATCAGCAGGAAGACCAGGAGCTTGTGCCGTCCGGAGGCGGTCTCGGCCACCTGCGAGCCGATGACGCCATGCAGCCCGGCGTCGTGCGCCGCTTTCGACACGCTCTCGCCGACGCTGCCGGCATAGAGGCCGAGGCCGGTGATCAGCAGCAGGCTCGTGGGCAGGAGCAGGACGAACAGCCGGTACGCGAGCGCGCCCGCGAGCAACGCCCCGCCGATCGCCGAGTCGCGCTCGACCAGCTCCAGGCCGAGGTCCAGCGTGCCGTGGCGTGTGCGGGCCTCCTGGACGCGTGCCCTGAGGAGCCGGCTGCGCTCGGCCCAGCGGGCGATGCGGCCGGAGACCGTGGGCTCTCCGTCGGCCACGGCCCGGAATCGTAGGCCCGGTTTCCACGGCGGCAAACGCGCGGCGGGAAAGCACCGCCTGATGTCGAAGCCCGTCGGGTGATCCTGCGGGCCACGACCATCGCCGCGGCAGCCGCGGTCACGCTCATTCTCGCCGCGCCCGCAGGCGCCGACCTCGCGGATGAGCAAGCACTCGCCGCGAAGTACGCACCGGTCGTCCGGCTCGTCGAGCAGACGCACGAATGTGGGCACGGCGAGCCGTACGACCCGATGGACGTGAACGCGCTCTTCGGGCAGGACACCGTGGCGCTGCGTGGGCCCTGGAACCCGCCCGACCTCGTCAAGATCGGGCCCGCCGCGACCGACCTCGTCGGGCGCTACGAGTCCCACCTCGACTTCCCCGGCGACCCGCTCAACCCCGGCTGCGACTACGAGAGGTGGAACCGGCGGATCACGGAGGGAACGAAGCCCACCGTCTACGCGCACGTGGCCACCGACCCGGACCACCCTGGGAAGCTCGCGCTCCAGTACTGGTTCTTCTACGCGTTCAACGACTTCAACAACACGCATGAGGGCGACTGGGAGATGATCCAGCTCAACTTCGACGCCGCCGACGCCAGTGCAGCGCTCGAGACCACGCCGGTCGAAATCGGCTACAGCTCGCACGAGGGCGCCGAACGGTCGGCCTGGGACGACCCGAAGCTCGAGATCGTCGACGGCACGCACCCGGTCGTCTACCCGGCCGCCGGGTCGCACGCGAACAAGTACACGGCGGCGCTCTACCTCGGCAGCTCGGCCGACACCGGCGTCGGCTGCGACGACACGCAGGGCCCGCATCGCGAGGTCCTGCCGGTCGTGAAGACGATCCCGAGTGATCCGGTCGCCGCCGGGCGCGACTACCCGTGGATCCGTTTCGACGGCCGCTGGGGACAGCTCGCGCCGGCGTTCTTCAACGGCCCGACCGGCCCGAACCTGAAGACGCAGTGGACCCGGCCGGTCGAGTGGTCGCAGGGCTGGCGCGACCGGAGCTACGCCGTGCCCACCGGCGGGCTGCTCGGGACGCGCGCGACCGACTTCTTCTGCATCGCCGTCGCCACCGGCTCACGCGGCCTCGTCAGGCTCCTGCGCAACACAGGGCTGACCATCCTCATCCTGGCCGTCCTGCTGCTGCTCGTGATCGTCGCGGTCCGGCGCACGCGCTGGCGGCCCAGCACGCCCCTGCATGTCGCGCGGCGCCGCCAGTGGGGCCAGATCGTGTCGGCCGCCGGCCGCATGTACATCGCCCGGGTCAGGTTGTTCCTCGCACTCGGGCTCCTGTTCATCCCGCTCGGCGCCGTCATCTCGCTCGTCCAGGCGCTTGTCGTGGGCGGCTTCGGCCTGGCCGGGGTCGACACGACCGGCGAAGCGGCCGGGTCGCTCGTCCTCCTGGTCGTCACGCTCGGGACGACGCTCGCGCTGCTCGGGCTCGGGGTCGTCCAGGCGGCGACCGCGGCCGCGCTCGTCGAGATCGACGCCGGCCGGCCGATGGGACCGATCCAGGCCTACCGCGCCGGGCTGCGCCGAGTCGGGCCGCTATTCGGAGGGATCGCCATCGCGGTCCTCGTCGTCCTGGCGTTGAGCGCGGTCACGGTGCTCATCCCGGTGGCCGTCTGGCTCGGCGGACGCTGGCTGCTGCTCGCCCAGACGGTCGAGCTCGAGGAAGCGTCGGCGTTCGGCGGCCTCCGCCGCAGTTCGGCGCTTGTGCGCGGCCACTGGCTGCGCGTCGCCTCGCTCGTCGGGGCGGGCGCGCTGCTCGCGTTCGTCCTCGGGCCGTTCGTCGGCGCGCTCCTGATCCTCGTCACGAACGCGCCGCTCGCGCTCCTGAACGTCGTCGCAGGCGTGGTCTACGCACTGACCATGCCCTTCGTCGCGCTGGTGACCTCGTACGTCTACTTCGACGTGCGCGCGCGCGAGGAGCTCGAGCACGAGGAGGCGCCCGAGGTGCTGCCGGCGGAGATCGCGCTGTCTCCATCGGCCTGAAACTCATCCGGCCGGCGCCCCGCCAGCCTGAGAATGAGCCCGAGCGACTGCTCCGGACCGGGCCAGAGCTCGCGGATGAGGTCAATGCCGCCGGACCGGATGAAGCTCCGGAGAACGAGCGCAACGATGATCGCGTCGTCGAGCTGCCCCGCGACCGGGATGAAGTCCGGGACGAGGTCGAACGGCAGCGCCAGGTAGCCGACGAGGGCGAGCAGCAGCAGCTTGCGGCGGCGGGGGACGCGCGGATCGCGTGCGAGCCGCGTCACGAGGACGATGCAGTCAGGGATGAAGCTCGCCAGAACGCGCGCATCACTCCGCCGGCCCGCTGCGACGAGCGCGATCACGAAGCCGGCGTAGACGATCAGCAGAACGCCGACGCTGACCAGGATCAAGGCCCACCAGGGCATGGGCGCACGCTAGATACGGGGAGCACCTCTACCGGTCCGATCAGTGCCAGGCACTGTGACGCCCGCGTTACAGAGCCTGGCACTGTCACAACGTCGCAGCCGTGCCTGGCACTGATCGGCAGGCATGCGCCCGGCATGATTCGAGCAGTGGATACGGCGCTGACGCTGAGGGTCTGGATCGCAGCAGTTGCTGCTGCGATTGCTCTAACCGCCGTCGCGGCGGCGGCCAAGGCTCCCCCGCTGCCGCGGGCAACCGGTCACCGCACGGTCACGGTCGCCGCTCGTGGTGTGCCCACTCCGACGGAGTTCGCCGTCTTCGCCGGACGGCTCTTTGTTGCCGCGTACGGCGCTGAGCACAACCCGGACGTGGCGGGGGGCGTCTACATGCTCCGCGGCGGCAGGGCGATCAGACTGCCAGGCTCGCCGCACCATGTGTACGGCCTCGCGGCCGGGAAGAGCACGCTCTACCTGAGCACCAACCAGGCGCTCCTCGCGTGGAGCGGCTGGAACGGCACGCGTTTTCTCAAGAGACGCATTGTCCCGACGCGGGCCCCCTACGGAAACTTCAGGGCACCGGCCGTCGGGCCCGACGGGTTGATCTACGTCGGAGCCGACACCACGCTTCCCCCGCCGACGGCGAACTACAACGCTTCCCTGGTGTCCGTCAATCCGGCAAGCGGTTCGGTCACCGTCATCGCATCCGGGATGCGCCAGCCCTGGCAGCCACTCTTCCTACCCGGCCATGCATTACCTCTCGTCTCCGATCTGAACCAGGACAACCTCGGCCCGCACCGCCCGCGCGACTACCTCCTTGCGATCACGCGCGGCGCGAACTACGGCTTCCCGGCCTGCCCGGCAAGCCCAAGGACGTGTGCGATCTACGACCGGCCGCTCGTCCAGTTCCCGGCCCATGCCTCCCCGATGGGACTCGGCTACCTGAACGGGAAGCTCTACGTCGCGCTCTACGGCGGCCTCGGCAAAGGCCCCGTAGTCGTGTCGTTGCCGCCGAGCGGCGGCACGCCGACACCCTTCCTGTCGGGGTTCCCTGCACCCGTCATCGCGCTCGGCACCGCCGGCGGCTACCTCTACGCCGGCGACCAGAGCGGTGTGATCTATCGCGTCAAGCCCTGACGGATGGAGGCGCGACCGCCGATGGCATAAGGTCGGCCCGTGCACGACCTCGAGGCCGCTGAGCGCGGGCTGTTGGAGGCGCTTCGAAGCGGTGATCCAGCCGCGGTTGCCGAGTTCCTCCGCGACGACTTCCTCATCACGACTGCCGGCTGGCTCCCGGAGCCGGTCGGGAAGCGTGCCTGGCTCGACGCAGCGCGAGAGCGGATGACCCTCGAGCGGTTCGACCTCCGGCTGCTCGCCAGCCGGAAGTACGGCGACGTCGGCGTCGTGCTGGCCGAGAGTACGCAGGACGGAACCCACGATGGGTCGGCGTTTTCGATGACGTTCCGGTACACAGACGTCTGGGTCCGGGGCGACGCAGGATGGCGGCTCGCAACGCGCCATGCGTCGGCCGCCCCGCCTCGGGAACAGGAGGAGGCGAGATGAGCGAAGAGATTTCCTGGTTCCTGGAGCTGGCGGTCAAGCCGAACCAGATCGATGTCGTTCGCACTCTCATTCCCGAGATGGTCGACTCCACGCGGAACGAACCGGGCGCGCTGGTCTACGAGTGGTCGATTGGCGACGACGAGACTGCGATCCGCTCGTATAAGCGATATGCCAATTCGGAAGCCGTCCTGGCGCACCTGTCGGCGTTTGGAGAGAAGTTCGCCGAGCGTCTTCTGGCAGCGATCGATCCGACGCGGTTCGTCGTCTACGGCGCACCCACGGCTAGATGTAAGACCCAAGCAGGTTGGTTCGGCTGACCGGGGGTTGGTGGCCGAGGGCTGAATGTCGGCGTCGATGGTTGTAGTGCCAGAGCCAGCCGTCAAGGGCGGCGGTTCGTTCGCGGCTTGAGCCGTAGACGGCGCC
>DASTZE010000006.1:0-5096 GCA_035764425.1 Gaiellaceae bacterium | reverse complement strand
ATCCGCGAGGAGCTCGGGGTCGGCATCCGCACGATCGCCGGCCCGGCGCTCGAGCGGAAGGGGGACATGGCGGCGATCCTGACCGCGCTCGAGGCGCGCGACGTGCTCTTCGTCGACGAGATCCACCGGCTGAACCGTGCGGTCGAGGAGGTGCTGTACCCGGCGCTCGAGGACTTCCGGCTGGACATCGTCGTCGGCCAGGGCCCGGCAGCGCGCACGCTGACGCTCGACGTGCCGCCGTTCACGCTCGTCGGCGCGACGACGCGGACCGGGCTGCTGACCACGCCGTTGCGCGACCGGTTCGGCATGACATTCCGGCTGGGCTACTACGAACCTGAGGAGCTGGGGCTGATCGTGCGCCGCTCGGCGCGCATCCTCGGCGTCGAGATCGCAGACGAGGCGGCCGAGGAAATCGCGCGGCGGTCGCGCGGAACCCCGCGCATCGCGAACCGGATCCTCCGGCGCGTGCGCGACGTGGCGGAGGTGCGCCATCAGGGCGCGATCACCGCCGCCATCGCCGACGAGGCACTGGAGCTGCACGAGGTCGACGAGCAAGGGCTCGAGCGCACCGACCGGGAGCTGCTCGAGGCCATCGCCGACAAGTTCGAGGGAGGCCCGGTCGGCCTCTCGACCCTGGCGGTCGCGCTCGGCGAGGAGCCGGACACGATCGAGGACGTCTACGAGCCGTACCTGCTCCAGCTCGGCTTCATCCAGCGCACGCCGCGCGGACGCGTGATCACGGCACTCGGGCGGGCGCACGTGGGCGCTGCCGCGGACGCCGAGCGCAGCCTCTTCTGAGACGGGGCAGTCCCCGCCGGGACTACCCCGACGCGCGCGCGTAGGCGATCCCTCAAAGCGTCATACTCATGCCGTGAAGCAGATCTGGACTGGCAAGGTCGCACAGGCCGCGGCGCGCTACGGCGAGCACGCACCGATGGCGACGGTCTGCTGCAACGCCTGCCGGACCTGCGCGACGACGAATGCGGTCGGGCTGCTCATCGCGGGCGCGGGCACGGTCGCCGTGAGCGCAAAGCGCCTCGTGCGTCGCCGCGGCTGAGCTCAGCGTCGCCCGCCGAACTCCCAGTCGTGCACCTCGAGGCCGGAAGCGTCGTCCAGTGCGTCCGCGGCGAGCGCCCGGGCGGCATGCTGGTCCCGCGCCCGAACGATCAGCGCGACACCGCCGGGGCCGGCGTCGAGCACGGCCAGCGCGCCGTAGAGGATCAGCCGCTCCCGTAACGCCGCCGGGAGACTCTCGAGTGCCGGGTGTCCGCCCTCCTCGGCGAGGGCGATGAGCAGGAACATCGGCTCGTCGGCCTTGGTGGAGAACTCCCACATCGTGCGCCCGAGCAGGTTCTCGAAGCCGCGAACGAGGTGCTCCCCGTACACGCCCGCGCGGTTGTTCGGCTCGCGCGCGACGAACTCCCGCGCGGCCTCGGCGCTCGGCAGATCGACGACGTGCAGGCTGCCGGTCGGGGTCTCCCGGTCGGGGCCGAACGTCGGCCCGCGGGCGACCATCGAGCCGGCGAACGCGTCCATGTACGACCAGTGCGCCTCGAGCAGCTGGCGGTCGCCCCGGAGGTGAGCGGTTCCGGGCCTGTCGCGGCTGTATACGAAAAAGTCGGGCGTGGGTTCCTAGGGCCGGAACTGCACCTCGTGCCAGGAGGGCACGAGCGCGAGGTCGAGCAGCGCCCGGTCGCCGTTCGGGTTCCGGTACCCGAACTCGGCCTGGCTGTCGTCCCACGAGACCTCGAGCAGTCCTTCCTTGACGCGGTGGTCGAGCCACGCGCCGCGGAAGACGAGCTTGCGCAGCCAGTAGACGAGCGACTCGCTTCCGACGAGGCCGACGCGGTCCCAGTTGCGGACGAGGTAGGTGCCGAGCCGGCTCTGCGGCTCCTCGATGCGGCCGTCGGCGGCGAGCTCGACCAGGTCCGCGGTCTCGTCGTCGTCGAGGTCGTTGTCCGGGATCAGACCCAGGCGCACGGCCGCAGCGATGACACGCTCCTCGAAGTCGAGCGCGTTGAAGGCGAACTCGTAGCCCAGGAACTCGACGACGTAGTCCTGCCCCGAGGAGTAGTTCGCCTCTGTCACGGGCCGGAGGATAGCCCCGGCGTCGGCGGCGCCCTTGTCACGCTTTCGAGACCCGTCCGTGAGTGTTTCATGCGTCGCGGCCCCGGGCGCCGTCCGGGCCTCGCCGTACGGTCAAGTGTCCGATGTCGTGGACGATCAGCCACTGCGATCCGGACACTGCGCGCGAGCTCGCACGCGAGCTCGGCGTCACCGATACCACGGCGCGGGTCCTCGTCCGGCGCGGCTTCGCCGACGCCGCGAGTGCTAGGTCCTTCCTGGACGGGAAGGCGCCGTCGCACGACCCTTTCCTGCTCGGCGACATGCCCGCCGCCTGCACGGCGATCCTCGCCGCGATCGACGCCGGCGAGCGCATCTGCGTGCACGGCGATTACGACGCCGACGGCATCTGCGCGACCGCGCTCGCCGTCACCATCCTGCGTGAGCTCGGCGCGGACGTCGACTGGCACCTGCCCAATCGCTTCGACGAAGGCTACGGAATGTCGCTCGGCACGATCGAGCGGCTCGCGGACGAGGGGTGCGGGCTCGTCCTGACCGTCGACTGCGGGATCACTGCCGTCGACGAGGTCGCCGCCGCGAAGGCGCGCGGTCTCGAGGTCGTCGTCACCGACCATCACCGGCCCGGCGACACGCTGCCCGATTGCGCGATCGTCGCGACGCGCCCGTCCAACTACCCGTTCCCGGAGCTCTGTGGAACCGGGGTCGTGCTCAAGCTCGGCCAGGCCCTCCTCGGCCCGGGCCATCCGGCACTGAGGGAGCACCTCGACCTCGTCGCCATCGCGACCATCGCAGACGTCGTGCCGCTCGTCGACGAGAACCGCGCGCTGGCGCGTGCCGGCGTGCACGCGCTGGCCCGCACGCAGAAGCCGGGGCTCAGGGCGCTCATGCGCGTCGGTCGCGTCGATCCGGCCACGCTCGACGAGGGCGGCATCGCCTTCCGCCTGGCGCCGCGGATCAACGCCGCCGGCCGGCTCTGCGAGCCGGAGATCGCGCTCGAGCTCCTGCTCGCGCCGGACGACGAGACCGCGAAGCCGCTCGCCGAGCGGCTCGAGGAGCTGAACCGCGAGCGCCAGCTGATCGAGGACCGCATCCTGCGCGAGGCGGTCGCCCAGGTCGAGGCCTGGCCCGAGGCGCGGCGCGGCGCCCGGGGCTACGTCGTGGCGGGCGAGGACTGGCACGAGGGCGTCGTGGGCATCGTCGCCTCCCGCCTGGTCGAGCGCTTCCGGCGCCCGGTCGTTCTGATCGCCGGCACCGACGGCCTCTGGAAGGGCTCGGGCCGGTCGATCCCCGCGTTCGACCTGCACGGCGCGCTCGCCGCCTGCGCCGGCGACCTCGAGCGCTGGGGCGGGCACCGAGCCGCGGCCGGCCTCTCGATCAGGCGCGAGGCGGTACCGGCCTTTGCCGCGGCGTTCGCCGAGCACGCCGACGCGGCGCTCACCGTGGAGGATCTCGAGCCGGTCACTGTCGTCGACGCGGTCGTGCGTGGCCGCGAGCTGACGACCGCCCTGTGCGCCGAGCTCAAGCAGCTGCGCCCCTTCGGTCTCGGCAACCCGGGCGTCACGCTGCTCGCCCCCGGTTGCGAGATCCAGGAGCCGGCCGCCGTCGGCGACGGCAAGCACCTGCGCTTCCGTGTCCGCCACGAGGGCGTTCCGGCCGGCGGCGCGATCGCGTTCGGCCTCGGCGCGCGCGCCGACTCCCTGCGCCGCACGCTGCCCTTCGACGTCGTCTTCCGCTTCGAGGAGAACCACTGGAACGGCACGGTCGCGCCGCAGCTCGTCGTCCGGGAGGTCTGGGAGGCCGACCCGCGCTACGAGCGGCTCCGTGAAAGGCTCGCCGGCGAATGGCGGGCCGGGGAGGACGCGTGGACGGTGGAGGCGCGCGCGGTATTCGGCGAGCTCGGCCTCGAGCCCGGCGGTACGGCGTCGCGCAACCTGCTCGAGTCAGAGCGGTTCCGGGAGCTATTGGCCGACGCGGACGCCGCGCCGCTGGCGGAGGCGGCCTAGGCCCCGCGCAGCGAGATGCGCTTGGCCCGTGGCCGTGAGGCCGTCGGACGGGCAGCGTCCCGCTCGAGCTGGATCAGCATGCGCGCGAGCTGCGTGGCCTTGCGATGACGTCGTCTGAGGAGCACCCGCCCCGGTTCGGGGCGCGTCGCGCCAGTCCTGCCTGGGGAAGGTGAGCCAATTGTCGCCCAGTACAATTCGTTGATGGCCGTCGTCGAGGCCGCTGGCCGGCACCAGAATCTCCTTGACGAGCTGCTGGCCGACGTCACCGCCTACAAGGCGGGCGCCGATACCGAGCTCGTCGCATCGGCGTTTGCCTTCGCAGCGGAGCATCACGAGGGGCAGCAGCGGCGCTCCGGCGAGGCCTTCATCAACCACCCGTTCGGGGTGGCGAAGATCTGCGCCGAGCTGCACCTCGACGAGCAGACGATCGCCGCCGCCCTCCTGCACGACGTCGTGGAGGACACCGATGCCGAGATCGAGGACATCCGCGCGGACTTCGGCGATGAGATCGCGCAGCTGGTCGAGGGCGTCACGAAGCTGACCCGTGTCCAGTTCGCCAGCCGCGAGCAGGCCGAGGCCGAGAACTACCGGAAGCTGATCCTGGCGATGGCGCAGGACCCGCGCGTCATCCTGATCAAGCTCGCCGACCGGCTGCACAACCTGCGCACGATCGAGTACCTCGGCCGGCAGAAGCAGCTTCAGAAGTCGCGGGAGGCGCTCGAGGTGTACGCGCCCCTGGCGCACCGGCTCGGTATCCACACGCTCAAGTGGGAGCTCGAGGACCTCGCCTTCCAGACGCTGCACCCGCGCAAGTACGACGAGATCAAGGCGATGGTCAGCGAGCGGCGCGCCGATCGCGACGAACATGTCAAGGAGGCGGCGCTCCTGCTCCAGGCCGAGCTCGACAAGGTCGACATCCCGGCCGAGATCTCGGGCCGCCCGAAGCACTTCTACTCGATCTACGAGAAGATGGCGAAGCGCGGCAAGGAGTTCAACGAGATCTACGAC
>DASTZE010000005.1:0-22820 GCA_035764425.1 Gaiellaceae bacterium | reverse complement strand
GCGCCGCCGCCGCCGGCCCGACCTGACGACGCCTGCGCTGCTGGGCCTGCCGGTCGGGTGGCTGGCCCTGTTCTTCGTCGTGCCGGTCGCGATCGTCGGCGCCTACAGCATCGACTGGCTCTACCTGCCGCTCTTCCCGGGCGAGCACTCGATCACCTTCCAGGCCTGGCACGACTTCCTGCACGGGTCGGAGTACCTCAGCCTCTTCTGGAAGTCGGTCAAGCTCTCGCTGGTCGTCTCGGTCGTCGTCGTCGTGCTCGCGTACCCGCTGGCGTACTACCTGGCGCTCTCCGGCACGAAGCGCAAGTACGTGCTGCTACTGCTCCTGATCGCGCCGTTTCTGACCAGCTACCTGCTCCGTGTGCTCGCTTGGAAGGTGCTGCTCGGCGACGAGGGGCCCATCAACTCGTTCTTCTTTTGGACCGGACTGCGCTCCCCTGACAATCCGGTCACGCTCATCGACACCAGGTTCGCGGTCATGCTCGTGCTCGCGTACATCTGGCTGCCGTTCGTCGCCCTACCGATCTTCGTCTCGCTCGAGAGCCTCGACCGGCGGCTGCTGGAGGCGGCGAGCGACCTCGGCGCGAGCCGCCTCGAGGCCTTCGTCCGCGTGACGCTCCCGCTCTCTGCGCCGGGCGTCTTCGCCGCCTTCCTGTTCGTCTTCATCCCGACGCTCGGCGAGTTCGTCACGCCGTCGCTCGTCGGCGGCACGAGCGGCTACATGTACGGCAACCAGATCGTCGCGCTCTTCCAGACCGGCTTCCCCGACTGGCAGACCGGCTCGGTGCTCGCGCTCTTCCTGCTCGGCGTCGTGGTCGTGCTGGCCGTCGTCTTCGCCCGGTTCCTGCAGCCGCGGCAGGTGGCCGCGGACTGATGGACGTCGCGCTCTCCAGGACGGGCGTGTGGCTCCTGCGGGGCTTCTTCCTCCTCGTCGTCCTGTTCCTCTACGCCCCGATCGTGATCCTGCTGATCTTCTCCTTCAACACGTCGAACATCCCCGCGTTCCCGCTCAGCGGCTTCACGCTCCACTGGTACGGCCAGTTCATCCACAACCCCGAGCTCCAGGGCGCGCTCAAGGCGAGCGCGGCGGTCGCGGCGCTCTCGAGCCTCGGCGCGGTCCTGCTCGGGATCCTCGCCGCGATCGCCCTCGTCAGGCGGCAGTTCCGCGGCAAGTCGCCGGTCTCGGCGTTCCTGCTCAGCCCGCTCGTCATCCCGTACCTCGTCTTCGGGGTCTCGCTGCTCCTGCTCTTCCAGGCGATCGGGTTCCCGAGCGCCGTCGGCTACTGGCAGCCCCTGCTCAGGGTGGTGATCGGGCACATCGTCATCAGCCTCCCGTACACGATCCTCGTCCTGATGCCCCGGCTCCAGCAGATCGACGTCTCGCTGGAGGAGGCCGCGTACGACCTCGGCGCGAGCCGCCTGCGCACGTTCCGGTCGATCACGCTGCCGCTGCTGCTGCCGGCCGTGGTCTCGGCCTACCTGATCGCCTTCACCACCTCGTTCGACGAGTACGCGGTCGCCTCGTTCGTCAAGGGGACGCTCGAGACGTTCCCGATCTACCTCTACGCCGCGCTGCGCGATCCGTACCAGCTGCCGCAGGTGATCGCGGTCGCCGTGCTCGTGATCAGCATCTCGCTGCTCGTCGTGGTCGCGGCCGAGGTCGGCCGCCGCGTCGCCGAGCGCCGACTGGGCGCTGCTAGCTGAGCACGGCGGTGTGCTCCGGCTCCCACGAGAGGACGACGCCCGAGCCGGTCTCGAACGGCGCGAGCAGCTCGTCGGCGAGGCGATGGGAGAGGAGGCTTCCGGCAGGCGTGTCGACGTGGAACTGCGTGTACATGCCGAGGTAGACGACCTCGCGCACGGTTCCGTCCAGGCGTGACCCGCCGTCAGACGCAGTCTCCCCCGAGGTATCGATCCGGACTCGCTCGGGCCGCACCGCGACACGGACGGGCTCGCCCGCGGCCACGCCCGGACCGGCCGGGATCACGACCCGCTGCCCCTCGCCGAGGCGGGCCAGGGCGTAGTCGCCGACCAGCTCGTCGACCGTCACCTCGAGCGCGTTCAGCGAGCCGACGAAGTCGGCGACGAACGCCGTCGCCGGGTGCTCGTAGATGTCGCGCGGGCTGCCGATCTGCTCGACACGGCCGCCGTTCATCACGGCGATCCGGTCGGACATCGCCAGCGCCTCCTCCTGGTCGTGGGTGACGTGGACGAACGTCGTGCCCAGGTCGTGCTGGAGGTTCTTGAGCAGGTGCTGCATCTGCTTGCGTAGCTTCACGTCCAGCGCTCCGAGCGGCTCGTCCAGGAGCAGCGCCGCGGGCCGGTTCACCAGCGCACGCGCGAGGGCGACTCGCTGCTGCTGGCCGCCCGACAGCTGGCGCGGCCGGCGTCGCTCGAGCCCTTCGAGCTGGACCAGCCGCAGCAGCTCCTCGATCCGCCCCCGGTGCTGGCTACGGGGCACGCGCTTGACCTTCAGCCCGAAGGCGAGGTTGTCGTAGATCGACATGTGCGGGAAGAGGGCGTACTGCTGGAAGACCATGTTCACCGGCCGGCGGCTCGGCAGCACGGTCGTCACGTCCTCGCCCTGCAGAAGGATGCGCCCCTCGTCGGGCGTCTCGAAGCCCGCGATCATCCTCAGCGTCGTCGTCTTGCCACAGCCGCTCGGCCCGAGCAGCGCGAAGAACTCGCCCTCGTGGATGGTCAGGTTCACGTCGCGCACGGCCGCCGCCTTGCCGAACCGCTTGCTGACTCCCTCGAGCGCGATCGCGCCGGTTCCCGACACGAGCGTCAGCCCGGCGCGCCGACGTCGAGGACAACCGTCCTCAGGTCGGTCATGTCCAGCATGGTGTAGCGCCCGCCGATCCGCCCCCAGCCCGTCCTGGTGCCGGACGCGCCGCCGAACGGCTCGTGCGCCTCCCAGTAGTCGGTCGAGTCGTTGACGACGACGTTGCCGGCACGCAGCCCGTCTGCGTAGCGGAACGCCCGGCTCAGGTCGGCGGTGTAGACCGCCGCCTGCAGGCCGAGCTGGGAGTCGTTCGCGACGCGGAGCGCCTCCTCGTCCGAGGACACGCGGATGAGCGGGACGATCGGCCCGAAGGTCTCCTCGCGGTTGATCAGCGTGTCGAGCCCGACGTCGGTCACGACGGTCGGCTGGTAGTAGAGGTCGGTCGGCCGGCCGCCCTCGCGCGCGCCGCCGAGCACGACGGTCGCGCCCTTCCCGGTCGCGTCGGAGAGGTGGTCGTCCATCTTTCGCGCGGTCGGCTCGTTGTTCATCGGCCCGACCTTCGTCGCGCCTTCGAGGGGATCGCCGAGCGGCCACTCCGCGGCGGCCCGGAGGACCTCTTCGACGAAGGCGTCGTGGACGCGCTCGTGGACGAGCACGCGTTCGGTGGCGCAGCACACCTGTCCGGCGCAGAAGAACCCGCCGAACACCGCGCCCTCGGCGGCGCGCCCGAGGTCCGCGTCCTCGCAGACGATCACCGGGCCGTTGCCGCTCGCCTCGATCAGCGTGCGCTTGAGCCCGGCCGCGCGCACGATCTTCTCTCCGGTCACGTGCGACCCGACGAAGCCGATGCAGTCGATGCCAGGGTGCGTGACCAGCGCCTCGCCGACCTCGCCGCCGCCGTAGACGACGTTGACGACGCCGTCGGGGAGCCCGGCATCGGCCATGATCTGCACGAAGTTCGCCATCGCCACGGGCGTCCACTCGGACGGCTTGACGACGAGGGTGTTGCCGGCCGCGATCCCCGGCGCGATCAGCTCGACCGGGATCAGCGTCGGGAAGTTCCACGGCGTGATCGCGGCGTAGACCCCGTTCGCCCGGCGGAACGTGAGGATGCGCTTGCCCGGGTCGCGCGACGGGATGACGGCCGTCTCCATGCGCTTCACGTCCTCCGCGGCGATGCGGAAGTTCTCGGCCGTCTCGTCGATGTCCGGCAGCGCCTCGGCCTCGTACGGCTTGCCCTGCTCGATCGTCAGTGCCCGGGCGAACTCCTCGCGGCGCTCCTCGATCAGGTCGGCGATCGCATGGCAGACCTCCGCGCGTTCCCAGGCGGTGCGCGCCTCCCAGCCCGGCTGCGCCGCCCGCGCCGCCGCGACCGCGGAATCGACGTCGGCCCGGCTTGCATCCGGCGCCTCGGCGATCGTCTCGCCCGTGACCGGCGAGACGATGCGCCGCACGCGCTCGCTGCTCGCCGTGACCCATGCGCCCCCGACGAAGTTGTCGAGCGCCCGTACCGTGACAGCCATTTCGGCTCCTCCCTGGAAGACGATCAAGTCTACGACCGTAAGATCGCCTGGTGGACGGCCTTCTCGACCGGCGCCGTGTGTCGCTGGACATCGCGCTCGCACTGCTCGCGCGGGTCCGCGAAGAAGCGGCGTCGCGCGGGCTCGAGCTCGCGGCCGCCGTCGTCGACGACGGCGGCCACCTCCTGGCCGGCCAGCGGATGGACGGAGCGTCACTCGGCGCGATGAAGCTCGCACGCGGGAAGGCATACACCTCGGTCCTCTGGGCGACGCCGACCGGCGCGTTCATGGAGACCACGCAGCCGGGCGGTGACGACTGGGCGTGGAACACGACCGATGCCCGCATCGTCGTCTACGCAGGCGGCATCCCGCTGCTCGTGGACGGGGTCCTCGTCGGCGGGCTCGGTGCAAGCGGCGCGACCGCGGCCGAGGACGAGGCATGCGTCGTCGCGGCCGCGCACGCGCTTGGCTTCGACTGACTCGACCCGAGGGCTACACGGCGTTCACGGGCTGAGCCGGAACGGCGGGTACCGGTCGCGCCTACGGCACGCACGACGCACGCGCAGGGTCGCCGAGTGACGCCGTGCGGAGGACGGCCCAGTCCGCCGGGCTCGTCTGCGGAAACGCGTACAGGCTGATTCCCTGCGCCCCACACTCGGACGCGGCGCGCACGAAACCGGCCAGTGTCGCCGCCGGGATGTTCTTTCCGCTGCCGCCGATCATGTGCACGAAGGGCTGGCGCCCCGCGGTATGCGCACGGAGCAGCGTCATCGCGTCGTGCGCATAGGCGTACGCAGCCTGCGCCGAGTGCGCGTAGTGGCTGAAGTACGCCATCGGCAGGATCGCGTCGAACGACCGCGTGAGCGCGGCGTACGGGAAGCCGGGCCAGTAGTGGCGGTGGCGGCGGATCCCGACGGGGGACGGGATGATGGCGCCGAGCGGGTAGCTCCCCGGTGCCGCGCGGCGGAGCAGCGCGGCGAGCGAAAGGAGGCGGGTGTTCCGCACCGCGACGTTCCGGACGACGCTCGCTTCGATGTCGAGCGCGAAGCCGTCGAATGCCTCGCCCGTGGCCGAGCGGAAACGGAGCGCGGCCAGGGTCCGCCGCGCATCGAGGCCCGGCTTCGCGAAGCCCGGCAGGTACCAGGCGACGACGCGGAGCCCGGCGGCGTGCGCCGCGTCGACGAACCTTCCCAGCGCCGCGGGCCTGGCAATGCCCGCGCCCTGACGGTAGTTCGATGTCTGCAGGTAGAGCGTCCGCACTCCGGCCGCCCTGGCTTTCGCCACGACGGCGGCGGGGCTCGACCAGGCGTCGTCCGCGAAGATGTCGAGCCACGACCCGAGCCCGCCGTAGACCGCCGCGGTGGGCAGTGCAGCAGGAGCCGCCTGATTCGCGGGAATCGCGAGAAGCACGGTGAGAGCCGCGAGACACGCCGCGCGCCGGCCCATCCCAGGACGCTAGCGCGGAATCCAGGCGGCGACACCCTCGTTACAGCCGAACGTGCGCGCAGTCGCGATCGAGCGCAAGGGCGGCCCCGAGGTCATGGAGGCCGTGGAGCGAGCGGCGCCCGAGCCCGGGCCGGGCACCGTGCTCGTGCGGCTCGGCGCGGCGGGCGTCAACTACCGCGACATCTACGAGCGCGTCACACCCGGTTACGGCGGCGACCCGCCACGCATCCTCGGCGTCGAGGGCGCCGGCACGGTCACCGCGGTCGGCGTCGGCGTCACCGAGTTCGGCCCCGGTGACCGCGTTGCCTGGAAGGAGGCGCCGGGAAGCTACGCGGAGCAGGTCGTCGTCGCGGTGCGCGAGGCCGTCCCGGTGCCCGACGGCGTCTCGGACAAGCTCGCCGCCGCGGCGCTTCTCCAGGGGCTGACTGCGCAGTACCTGACCACCGCCACCTACGCCGTGCAGCCCGGCGACTGGGTCGTCGTCCACGCCGCGGCCGGCGGCGCAGGACTGCTCGTCACGCAGTTCGCGAAGCTGCGCGGCGCCCACGTGCTCGCCACGACCTCGACGGAGGAGAAGGCCGAGCTCGCGCGTGCCGCAGGCGCCGACGAGGTCGTGCGCTACGACGACGTGCTCGCGCGCGCGAAGGAGTTGACCGGCGCCGGCGTCGCGGCAGTCTTCGACGGCGTCGGCAAGGACACGTTCGAGACGAGCCTGCAGGCCCTCCGCCCCCGGGGGACGATGGTGCTCTTCGGCTCGTCGAGCGGCAACCCCGACGCGGTCGAGCCCATGCGCCTCGCACGCGGCGGATCGCTCTTCCTGACGCGGCCCACGCTCGTCCACTACACCGCAACGCGGGAGGAGCTCCTGCAGCGCGCCGGCGACGTCTTCGGCCTCATCGCGGCCGGCCGCCTGGACGTGCGCGTCGGCGGCCGCTACCCGCTCGCCGAGGCTCGCCGCGCGCACGAGGACCTCGAGGCGCGCCGCACGACGGGGAAACTCGTACTGATCCCAGTGCACTGACCAAGGTCGTGTTTGCGCGGGACGTGCCGTCGCGGTTGGATGGCGGCGGATGCTCCGCGGGCGTGCCACCGAGCTCGGCAGGCTCGACGAGCTGCTCGACGCCGCACGGCAGGGGACGAGCGGCGCGGTCGTGCTGCGCGGCGAGGCGGGCATCGGCAAGACGGCGCTCCTCGATCACGTCGCCGCGCGCGCCGGCGACGCGCGCCTGCTCCGCGCAGAAGGCGCGCAGGCCGACATCGAGCTGCCCTTTGCCGCGCTGCAGCAGCTCTGCTCGCCGCTGCTCGGCGACATCGCCCGCCTCCCGACGCCCCAGCACGACGCGCTGGGCACGGCCTTCGGGCTGCGCGCCGGCCCGCGCCCCGATCCCTTCCTCGTCGGGCTCGCAGTCCTGACCCTGCTCTCCGACGCGGCCGAGGCGCAGCCACTCGTCTGCCTGGTCGACGACGCGCAGTGGCTGGACCGTGCGTCGGCTCACGTGCTCGCCTTCGTCGCACGGCGCCTCGACGCCGAGGGCGTGCTGATGGTCTTCGCCGAACGGGATGCCGACACGACCGGCGATCTCGCCGGGATCGAGGAACTGCACGTCGGCCGCCTGACGGACGCGGACGCGTACGCGCTTCTTGCCGCCGCCAGCCTCGGACCGCTGGACGAGCGCGTCCGCGCGCGGATCATCGCCGAGACGCGCGGGAACCCGCTCGCGCTGCTCGAGCTGCCGCGTGCGGTGTCGCCCGCCGGCCTTGCCGGGGGTTTTGCCGTCGCACTGCAGGGGCGGATCGAGGCGAGCTTCCGCAGTCGCGTCGAGGAGCTGCCCGAGGAGACCCAGCTGCTCCTGCTGGTCGCCGCGGCCGAGCCGCTTGGGGACCCCGCCCTGCTCTGGAGCGCGGCCGCCGGCCTCGGTCTGCGGCCCGAGACGGCAGCGCCGGCGGAGTCGGCCGAGCTCATCGCCATCGGCGCCCGCGTCACGTTCCGCCATCCGCTGCTGCGCTCGGCCGTCTACGACGCCGCGCCCCGCGAGCACCGGCGCGCCGTTCACGGCGCCCTGGCGGAGGCCACGCACCCCGGCGTCGACCCCGACCGCCACGCCTGGCATCGCGCCCATGCCGCACTCGGCCCGGACGAGGACGTCGCCGCCGAACTCGAACGCTCGGCGAACCGCGCGCGGGCGCGCGGCGGCCTCGCCGCCACGGCCGCGTTCTTCGAGCGCGCCGCCCAGCTGACTCCGGACCCTCACCACCGCGCCCAGCGGACGCTCGAAGCGGCGCGGCGAAAGCGGCTCACCGGGCAGGCGGAGGCGGCGGGGACACTGCTCGCCGCCGCGGAGCAGGGGCCGCTCGACGAGCTCGAGCGCGCGCTCGCGCTCCGGCTCCACGGCCAGCTCCGCCAGGACGCGGGGCCGATGGGCGACGCTGTGCCGACGCTGCTCGAGGCGGCCCGGCAGCTCGAGCCGCTCGACATCGCACTCGCCCGGGACGCCTATCTGGACGCCATCTTCACCGCGAACAGCGCCGCCCGCCTTGGTGACGGGACGCGCGGGCCCGCAGACGCCGCCCGCTCGGCGCCGCCGCCGGTCGGTACGCCGGACGCGAGCGACCTCCTGCTCGATGGCCTGGCGGTGCTCTTCACCGAGGGCCATGAAGTGGCGACGCCCCTCCTGCAGCGCGCCGTGGGCCGTGCCCTGGAGGAGGACGGCCGCGACGAGCGCCCGCTACGCGCGACGCGGATCGCGTCCCGCGTGGCGGCCGAGCTCTACGACGACGAGGCCTGGATCGCGCTCACGACGCGCCACGTCGAGTTCTCGCGCGAGGACGGCGTGCTGAGCGTGCTGCCGGCCACCCTCAACTACCTCGCCGCCGTGCGGATCTGCGAAGGCGACCTCGACGCCGCGGCGCTGCTGCTCGACGAGTCGGACACCATCAGCAGATCGGCGACCCTCACCCTCGGCGACGCGATGCGGGTCAGGTTGGCCGCCTACCGCGGCGACGAGGCGGAGACCCGACGCTACTGCGACATCATCGACCCCGTGGCGACGGGCCGCGGCGAAGGGCTCACACTGTCCATGTGCGACTACGCGACCGCCATCGTTCATAACGGCCTGGGCGAGTACGAGGCAGCCTTCGCGGCTGCACAGCGCGCGACAGCCCACGAGGAGCTCGGCGTGACCGGATGGGCACTGCCGGAGCTCGTGGAGGCCGCCGTTCGCTGCGGGCACGCGGACGTCGCGCGGGAGGCGTTCGAGCGCCTCGCTGCGCGCACGGGTCCGTCCGGCACCGACTTCGCGCGCGGCCTCGAGGCCCGGACCCGGGCGCTCGTCTCCGACGGCGCGGAGGCCGAGCCTGCCTACCGCGAGGCGATCGACCTGCTCGGCCGGACGAGGATGCGCATGTTCGCCGCGCGCGCGGAGCTGCTGTACGGCGAATGGCTGCGCCGCGCGGCGAGGCGCAGCGACTCGCGCGCGCCGCTGACCGCGGCCCACGACCTGTTCACGTCCGCCGGCGCCGACGGCTTCGCGGAGCGTGCCGCCCGCGAGCTGATCGCGACCGGCGCGACGCCGCGCAAGCGCACGGACGAGGCGCGCGACCAGCTCACGGCGCAGGAGGCCCAGATCGCCTCGCTGGCGCGCCAGGGGCACACCAACCCGGAGATCGGCGCCAAGCTGTACCTGAGCCCGCGCACGGTGGAGTGGCACCTGCGCAAGGTCTTCATGAAGCTCGAGATCAGCTCGCGGCGCGAGCTCGGCCAAGCCCTGGCCTAGGCGCGTGTGGCAGCCGGTTGCGCGAGCCGGGCGTGCACGAGCTGCACGGCCATCGCGCCTTCGCCGACGGCGGTCGCGCAGCGCTTGGTCGACCCGGAGCGGGCGTCGCCCGCGGCGAAGACGCGCGGGAGGCTGGTCTCGAGCAGGTAGTCGCCGCCGGCGGCGTCGCCGGTCAGGATGAAGCCGTCGTCGTCGCGGGCGACGGCGTCGCCGATCCAGTCGGTGCACGGAAGCGCGCCGAGGAACAGGAAGAGGAACGAGACCGGCACCCGCTCGCCGTCGGTCAGCGTCACCGCCTCGAGGCGGCCGTCGCTGCCGTGCAGCTCGGCGATCTCGCTCCGGTCGCGGACGGCGACGCCGTAGCGCTCGAGCTCGCGCACGAGATAGTCCGACATCGTCTCGTGCAGGTCGGCGCGGCGATGGAGGAGCGTGACGAGTGCGCCGCCGCGGGCGAGCCAGACTGCGGCCTGGCCGGCGGAGTTCCCGCCGCCGACGACGCCGACGCGCGAGGCGCCGCACAGCGCGCCCTCGGGGGGCCCGGCCGCGTAGAAGACCGAGGTGCCCTCGAAGTCGGCGAGGCCCTCCACCGGGAGCCGCCGGTACTGCGCTCCGGTGGCGAGCAGCACGGTGTGGGCGACGACCTCGCGGTCCTCGTCGAGGCGCACGAGGTAGCGGTCGTCGAGCCGCTCGAGCGACGCGGCCCGGTACGGCGTCGCCGTGCGGCCGCCGAACTTGCGCGCCTGCGTGACCGCGCGGCCGGTCAGCTCGGCGCCCGTGATGCCGGCCGGGAAGCCCAGGTAGTTCTCGATCCGGCGGGACGATCCCGCCTGCCCGCCGAGCGCCGTGCTCTCCACGACGAGCGTCTCGAGCCCCTCGGAGGCGCCGTAGACCGCCGCACCGAGGCCGGCCGGGCCGCCGCCGACCACGAGCAGGTCGACCTCCTCGCGTGGGGCGAGGTCCAGACCGATCCCCAGCCGGCGCGAGACCTCGCCCGGGGAGGGGCCTTGTAGGTCGGTCCCGCCCGGTAGCCGGACCAGCGGGATGCTTGCCGCGTCGAGGCCGGCGACGAGTGCCGCCGCCTCCGCGTCGTGGGCGGGATCACGCCAGGTGTACGGCAGCTTGCTGCTGCGCACGAAGTCGAGCATCTGCCGGGTCGCCGCCGACGTGTGCGGGCCGACGATCTCGACGCCGATGCCGTCGACGCGCTGGAGCAGCTCGCGGCGGGCGATGAACGTCGACAGCAGCAGATCGCTGAGCGGGCCGTCGTCGAACAGGAGCGGCCGCAGCACGTCGCGGTCCACGGCGATGTAGCGCAGCGGCTTCGCGGCCACGGCGGTCAGGAACACGGTCTGCCCCGTGAGGAGGTTCAGCTCGCCGAGGAAGCCGGAGGCCCCGTGGCGAACGATCTCGTGGCCCGCCGGGTCGAGGATCGCGACCTCGCCCTCCACGATCGCGATCAACGGGTAGCGCCGGTCGCCGACCGTGAAGAGCACGTCGCCAGGCTTCGCGGTGCGCTCCTCGCCGAGCGCGGCGAGCGTGGCCAGCTGCGACGGGGAGAGCGACGGGCTGCCGGACCCTGCCATTCAGCGAGGGTACTCCCGGGGGGCAGGTCTGCCGAGTCAGGCCGCGATGCTCGCGCGTGCGCGCGCGACGCGTACGGCCGCAGAGAGCGTCTCGATGTCGTAGGCGCCCTGGTACCGCCGCCCGTTGATGAAGAACGACGGCGTCCCCGAGACGCCGCTCAGGTCGGCGCTGTCGACGTCCTCGGCGACGCGCGACGCCATGCTGTGGCGGCGCAGGTCTTCCTCGAACCGCTCGATGTCGAGGCCGAGCTCCTCGGCGTACGAGACCAGGTCGGGCTCCTCGAGCGCGTCCTGGTGGGTGATCAGCAGGTCGTACATCGGCCAGAACACGCCCTGGTCGGCCGCCGCCTCGGAGGCCTCGGCGGCGAGCTGCGTGTGCGGGTGGACGTCGTTCAGCGGCAAGTGCCGCCAGACGTAGCGCAGGTCGCCGAAATCGGCGAGCAGGTCGCGGATGACCGGCTCGGCGCGGCCGCAGTACGGGCACTCGAAGTCGCCGTACTCGAGCAGAGTGATCGGTGCCTCCATCGGGCCGCGCACGTGGTCGCGCTCCGAGTCGACCGGCACCGCCAGGTCGACGATCGGCTCCGAGCCGCCGAGGACGGCGGTGATGCGCCGTTCGAGCGGCAAGTGGCGCACGAGCCGGAAGACGCCGGCGGACACGAGCGACGCGAACACGACGGAGCCGAGCACCCCGGCCTTCGCCTCGTCGAGCTGGTCACCGCTGAACGCCGTGTCCGCGATCAGCAGCGACACGGTGAAGCCGATGCCGGCGATCGCGCCGCCGCCGACGAGCGCGCCCCATCCCACCGGCGGCCGCAGCCGTCCGCGGCTCAGCCGCGTCACGAGCCACGACGCGCCGACGATGCCGACGGGCTTGCCGAGCACGTACCCGACGATGATCCCGAGCGTGATCGGCGACGTGGCGGCGCGCCCGAGGAAGCCTCCGTGCAGCGCGATCCCGGCGTTCGCGATCGCGAACAGCGGGACGATGACGAAGCTCGTCCACGGGTGCAGGACCTGCTGCAGCCGCTCGTTCGGCGAGATCGTGCTGGCCAGCCCGGCGCGCGCGGTGCGGGCGAGCTCCGGCGTCGGCTGCTCGCGGAACATCCGGAACAGGTCGGTGGCGCGCTCGAGGTCGTCGCGCGCCGGCGCAGCGGAGTACGTAATCAGCCCCATCGCCAGCCCGATGACGATCGGGTCGACACCCGACTTCGAGAGCGCGATCCAGGCGGCCGTGCCGAGTATCAGGCAGCTTGCGCCGCGGCGGATTCGGAGGCGCGGCATCGCGACCATGAGCACGAAGATCGCGAACGCGAAGGCCAACGCGGACATGTCGATCGCCGCCGCGTAGACGGTCGCTATGACAGCGATCGCCGCCAGGTCGTCGACGACCGAGAAGGTCAGCAGGAACGCGCGCAACCGGAACGGAACGCGGCGGCCGACGAGCGACAGCAGGCCGAGCGCAAAGGCGGTGTCGGTCGACATCGCGACGCCCCAGCCGCTCCGCGACGAGCTGCCGGCATTGAACGCGAGGAAGATCGCGATCGGCACGATCATGCCGCCGATGCCGGCCGCGAGCGGGATCGCGGCGCGGGAGCGCTCGCGCAGCTCGCCGAGGTCGAATTCGCGCCGCGCCTCGAGGCCGACGACGAAGAAGAACAGCGTCATCAGGCCGCTGTTCACCCAGTAGCGGAGGTCGTGAGAGAGCGCGTGGTCTCCCACGCTGATGGACAGCGTCGTGTGCTCCCAGAGCCGAACGTACGAGTCGAGGTCGACGTTCGCCCACAGGAGCGCGAAGACGACCGCGCCGACGAGCACCGTCGCGCTGCCCGTCTCGGTGCGCAGGAACATGCGCAGCGGCGTCTCGAGGTTACGGGCCCAGGCGGTGCGGCCGCTGTACCCGGGCTCGACCGCGCTCGTCGCCATGCGGGAACGCTAGTTGTCGGTTCCCTGGTTGGGCGGGAAGAGGCCCGGCAGCCGCTCGCGGCCCTCCGGCCCGGCGTGCCGCGCGGTCGAGCGGGCGAAGCTCCGGCGCGTGCGCTCGTCGACGATGGTCACGATCGGCCCGTGCGCGATGAGGCCCTCCTTGGCCCGCTCCCTCGTCAGCGCCGAAAGGAAGTCCTCGGCCAGCCACTCGCGGCCCACCGCGACCGCGCAGCTCGCGGTGATCCGGTGCAGGTCGTCGTCGAGCCGCTCGACCTCGGTCACGGTGGGCCGGCGCAGGAAGCGCGTCGGGCCGACCGGCACGAGGCGCGCGACCTGCTCGACGAGTGCACGGCCCGCCTCGGCGTCAGTGACGAAGAACTCGATCTCGATCTCCCGGTAGCCGCTCGGGATCACGCGGAGCGCAACGACCTGCGAGTTCGGAATGTGCACGACCTCGCCGTGGATCGTCCGGAGCGTGAGCGCCCGCAGCGACACCTCCTCGACCACGCCCTGCGCGTTCCACGCGTCGACCGCCACCGTGTCGCCGATCCGGAACCAGCCGTCGAAGAACATGAGCAGGCCGGCGACGATGTCGAGCAGGAAGCGCTGGACCGCGAACGCCAGCACGATGACGAGGAATGACGCGCCCACGATCGTCTGGATCCGCTGCGGCCCGGAGATGGCGACGAACGCGAGGACAGCGGCCAGGGCGAACGCGAGGTAGCGGACGCTGGTCGAGATCAGCGCGATTGCCGTCTCGCGTTGGCGGACCTGGACGGCCGTGGCCAGCTCGAGCCGCGAGCGGCCGTCGCGCGGGCGCTCGGCGCGGTCGACGAGGCGGGTCGCGAGCCGCTTGGCGAGGCGGCTGACGAGCCATGCGCCGAGGAAGAGCGCTGCGACGATCCCCGCGACCGCGGCGCCGTGCCAGGGCTCGGAGGCCGGCGGGAATGTCATCCTCGCCGGCCGATGTACAGCGACTGCGCGCCGCGCCCGACGAGCCGCTCCCGGTCGAAGAGCCGCGAGAGGGCGAGCCCGAACCCGTGGGGATCGACCCGCGTCTGAGCGTCGAGGCACATCCACTCGCCGCGCGGCACCGCCGCGACGTGGACGGTCAGCTCGGGGTTGATGAAGAGCCAGTCCGTCCAGGGCAGCACGGTCGAGACGCCGTTGCCGGAGTCCGCGAGGATCAGCAGCCGCTGGAGCCCGGTCGGCTCTTCGTCCGGCACCAACGGGTAACGCATGCGGCCCCAGATCGTCGCCGGCCCGGGCTCGCCGGGCGTGCCGCCGGCAGGCCGCCACTCCATCGCGCTCAGATAGCCGCCGCTTCGTCCCGGCCAGGGGAGGTCCTCCGCAGGGAACGGGGGGACTGGTTCCTCGATCGCGGGGTGCGACGGCAACTCGAGCTCCGCCGCACGGATGCGCCATGCCTGCGCGCGCATGACCGTCTGATCATCTGCCTCGAGCGCCGCCTCGACGAGCTCGACGCTCCGCCCCGGCCGCAGCACGCGGCTGCGAACCATGAGCTCCCGGAGAGGCACCGCGCTCAGGATCTCCACGGTGACCCGGACCACGGTCGCCGGCCAGGACGGCGACTCGGCCTCGATCGCCCGTCCGAGCAGCGCCGCCGGCGGCCCCCCGTGCTGCGAGCCCGGATCCCACGGGCCGACGGTGTGCTCGGTCGAGCGGTACCGGCCGCCGCCGAGCGGCTCGAAGAAGCTCGCGCCCGTCACCGGCGCGACCTTACGTTCCGTGCCGGGGGTCAGGTACGTCGTCGAGTAGCCGCGCGCGGATGCGAGCGGTGAGCCAGTCGAAGCCCTCGGGCTTCGATACCCACTCGCCGGTCTCGAGCCACCGCCACGTCCGCACGGCGTTGAGGACGGCGTTCCGGCTCGCAGGCTCGGCGGCGTCATGCCAGTCGAGCGACTCCCGGAGCGCCGCGAGTACCTCGTCGCGCGGCAGCGGAGGGAAGCTCTCCGCCCACGGCGGCCCGACGAGCGGGAGCGCGTGCTGCTCGGCGATCGCGCGGTCGAGGACGAACCAGAAGGCCGGGTCGTCGCCGGCGAAGCCGACGTGCTCTGTCATCCCGGGGCCGGTGTTGACGTTGAGCACGACCTCGCCGCGCGCGTAGGCGACCAGCTCGAGCCCGCGCGCGGGCGTGACATCGACGGCGCGGGCCGCGTCGGCGAGCGCGGCGAGCTCCGTGAGGGAGGGCGAGCCGCGGAGCACGACGACCACGTCGAGGTCGCTCGAGCCGGGCTCGAAGCCGCCGGTCGCGACCGAGCCGATCGCATAGGCGGCCTCCACCGAGTCGCCGAGCGCGGCGACGAGGGCGTGCGCTGCCTCGACGGGCGTCACCCACCCACCCTATTGCGCCGGTTGCGCCGGGGAAGCCGACCGCATACGGTGGCAGGCGCATGCACGCCGACCTCGCCCCCGTCTTCTCGTTGGTCCACCCGCACGCCCTGGAGGCGCCGACGGCGTAGCCCTCGATCCGCACCGGTGCGAACCGGATCAGCGGGGTAGAGGGCGGCCAGGCGGTCGCCCTTTTTCATGCTCCTGACGCTCACCCTCACGCGGCCGCCGGCGACCGACCTCGGCTACCTGCTGCACAAGCACCCGGAGCGGGTGCAGGAGTTCCCGCTGCCGTTCGGGGCGGCGCACGTTTTCTACCCCGAGGCCACGCAGGAGCGCTGCACGGCGGCGCTGCTGCTCGACGTCGATCCCGTCGGGCTGATCCGCCGCGGCGTCCGCTTTGCGCGCCTCGACCAGTACGTCAATGACCGACCGTACGTCTGCTCCTCGTTCGTCAGCGTCGCGCTCGCGCGGGTCTACCACACCGCGCTCGCCGGCAGGTGCGCGGAGCGGCCGGAGCTGCCGGACGAGTTGCTTCCGCTCGAGGCGCGGCTGGCCACGCTGCCGGTCACCGGCGGCGAGGAGATCGTGCGGCGGCTCTTCGAGCCGCT
Source organism: Gaiellaceae bacterium (assembly GCA_035764425.1). Taxonomy (GTDB): domain Bacteria; phylum Actinomycetota; class Thermoleophilia; order Gaiellales; family Gaiellaceae; genus JACVRM01. The sequence continues at coordinate 6,884 of DASTZE010000005.1, read as the reverse complement.
CGGCTACGAGATCGACAGCGTCCAGCACCCACTCGACGAGCGCTTCCCTGACTGGGGCGCGAGCAGGTACCACACCGTGCACCTCCGAGGCATCCTGCGGCTGCGCGACCTGCTCACGCATCTCTACGTCCTCATCCCGGTGCTCGACGCGCAGAAGCACTACTGGGTCGGGGACGACGAGGTCGAGAAGCTCCTCGCGCGCGGCGAGGGCTGGCTGGCCGCCCATCCCGACCGCGAGCTGATCGTCAACCGCTACCTGAAGTACCGGCGCCCGCTGGCGCGGGCGGCGCTGGAGCAGCTGCTCGTCGAGGAGGATCAGGCGGTCGACGACGACGCGGGCGAGCGCGAGGCGGAGGAGGAGGCGGTCGAGGTGCCGATCCGGCTGAACGAGCAGCGGCTCGGCGCCGTCGTCTCGGTGCTGCGCGCGAGCGGCGCCGCGCGCGTGCTCGACCTCGGCTGCGGCAGTGGCAAGCTGCTCCGGTCGCTGATGGCCGAGCCCGCCTTCGAGCAGATCGTCGGCGTCGACATCGCCTACGCGGCGCTCGAGACGGCGAAGAGCCGGCTCCGCCTCGACCGGCTGGCACCGCGCCAGCGCGACCGGCTCGAGCTCTTCCAGACGGCGCTCACGTACCGCGACCAGAGGCTCGCCGGCTTCGACGCCGCGGCGGTCGTCGAGGTGATCGAGCACTTCGACGAGGCGCGTCTGCGCAGCTTCGAGCGCGTCGTCTTTGGCCACGCGAAGCCGCGGACGGTGGTCGTCACCACGCCGAACCGCGAGTACAACGCGAAGTTCGAGGGGCTGCCGGCCGGCCGCTTTCGGCACCGCGACCACCGCTTCGAGTGGACGCGTGCGGAGTTCGAGGCGTGGGCAGGCCGTGTCGCGGCCGACCACGCGTACGGCGTCCGCTTCCTGCCCGTTGGGCCCGTCGACCCAGAGCTCGGCTCCCCGACGCAGATGGCGGTGTTCGAGGCGTGAGACTCGAGCTCCCGCAGCTGTCGCTCGTCGTGCTCATCGGCGTCTCGGGCTCCGGCAAGTCGACGTTCGGCCGCACGCACTTCCTGCCGACGGAGGTCGTGTCGTCCGACTTCTGCCGCGGGCTCGTCTCGGACGACGAGAACGCACAGGACGCGACCGGGGACGCGTTCGAGCTCCTGCACTACATCGCCGGCAAGCGGCTCGAGCGCGGACGCCTCACCGTCGTCGACGCGACGAACGTGCAGACGGAGGCGCGGCGGCCACTCGTTGCCCTGGCGCGGCGGTACCACGTGCTGCCCGTGGCGATCGTCTTCGATCTCCCCGAACGGCTCTGCCAGGACCGCAACAGCAGTCGCCCCGATCGCGACTTCGGCCCGCACGTCATCCGCAACCAGCAGCGGCAGCTGCGCCGCGGGCTGCGCGGGCTCAGGCGCGAGGGCTTTCGTCAGATCCACGTGCTCGACTCGCCCGAGGCGGTCGAGGCCGTGGTGATCGAGCGGACGCCGCTCTGGAACGACCGGCGCAGCGAGCACGGCCCCTTCGACATCGTCGGCGACGTCCACGGCTGCGCGGGCGAGCTCGAGGAGCTGCTCGGCCTGCTCGGCTACGAGGTCTTCCGGGGCGCCTACCGGCACCCCGCGGGCCGCCGCGCGGTGTTCGTCGGCGACCTCGTCGATCGCGGGCCGCGCATCCTCGACACGGTCGCGATCGTGCAGGCGATGGTCGAGCAGGGCTCCGCGCTCGCGGTGCCCGGCAACCACGACATGAAGCTCGTGCGCGCGCTGCGCGGCCGCGACGTGCAGATCACGCACGGGCTCGACCGCAGCCTCGCCGAGCTGGACGGCGCGCCCGAGGAACGGCGCGCGCAGGTCGGTGCCTTCCTCGACTCGCTCGTCAGCCACTACGTCTTCGACGACGGCAACCTCGTCGTCGCGCACGCGGGCATGAAGGAGGAGATGCAGGGCCGCGGCTCCGGCAAGGTGCGCGACTTCGCGCTCTATGGCGAGACGACCGGAGAGACGGACGAGTTCGGCCTGCCGGTGCGGTGGAACTGGGCGGCCGAGTACCGCGGCCACGCGACCGTCGTCTACGGGCACACCCCGGTTCCGGAGCCCGAGTGGCTGAACCGGACGATCAACGTCGACACCGGCTGCGTCTTCGGCGGCCGGCTCACGGCACTGCGCTACCCCGAGCGCGAGCTCGTCTCTGTGCAGGCGCACGCGGTCTACGCCGAGCCCGCGAAGCCGTTCCTGCCCGTCGCCGAGGTCCCGGATCAGCTGACCGCGCAGCAGCGGCAGGACGAGCTGCTCGACATCGAGGACGTGCTCGGCAAGCGCCTCGTCCAGACGCGCTTCGCGCGCAACGTGACCATCCGCGAGGAGAACGCGATCGCAGCGCTCGAAGTTATGGGGCGGTTCGCGATCAACCCGAAATGGCTCGTCTACCTGCCACCGGCGGTGTCGCCGGCGGAGACCAGCCAGGAGCCGGAGCTGCTCGAGCACCCCGCGGAGGCCTTCGCGTACTACCGGCACGAGGGCGTCGCGTCGGTGCTGTGCGAGGAGAAGCACATGGGCTCGCGGGCGGTCGTCGTCGTCTGCCGCGACGAGGCGGTCGCCCGCCGCCGCTTCGGCGTCGTCGACGAGGGGTTCGGCGCCTGCTTCACGCGCACGGGCCGCCGCTTCTTCGAGGACGACGCGCTCGAGCTGGGCTTCCTCGAGCGCGTCCGTGAGTCGGCCGTGGGCATCTTCGACGAGCTGGCCACCGACTGGCTCGTCCTCGACTGCGAGCTGATGCCCTGGTCTGCCAAGGCGCAGGGCCTGCTGAGCGAGCAGTACGCCGCGGTCGGCGCCGCGGGCCGGGCCGGGCTGGGCGAGGCCGTCCGCGCACTCGAGCAGGCGGGCGCCGGAGACCTCGCCGAGCGCTACCGGGCGCGCCTGGCCGACGTGGGCCGGTACGTCGACGCGTACCGCCGCTACTGCTGGCCGGTCGAGAGCCTGACCGACCTGAAGCTCGCTCCGTTCCACCTGCTCGCGAGCGAGAACGCCGTGCACGTCGACAAGCCGCACGCCTGGCACATGGAGCAGGCGGCGCGGCTGGCGGCCGCGGACGACGAGCTGCTGCACGCGACCGCGCACGTGGCGGTCGACGTCACCGATGCGGCAAGCGAGGCGAGCGCCACCGCCTGGTGGGAGGAACTGACCTCGGCCGGCGGCGAGGGCATGGTGGTCAAGCCGATGGACTTCGCCGTCACGGGCCGCCGGGGCCTCGCGCAGCCGGCGCTGAAGGTGCGCGGGCGCGAATACCTGCGGATCATCTACGGGCCCGAGTACACCGAGCCGCAGAACCTCGACCGTCTGCGGCGGCGCAGCCTGGGCGCGAAGCGGTCGCTCGCGGTGCGCGAGTTCGCGCTCGGCATCGAGGCGCTCGAGCGCTTCGTGCGCGGCGAGCCGCTCCGCCGCGTGCACGAGTGCTGCTTCGGCGTGCTCGCGCTCGAGAGCGAGCCGGTCGACCCGCGGCTCTAGAACGAGCCGCCCGTCTGCGCGTAGGTGCCGGGCGGAGTGGTCGCCAGGGCAGGCCGCCGTCCCGCCGCACGAGGACGACGGGCGCGCTTTCACCGCATGAGCACCCGATCTTCACCGGCGTGTTTCCCACCCGGCGCCCGCGAGCCGGAAAGGTCGGCCACGGCAATCGACCGGAGGGGTTTGATGTCCAGACGAAGTGTGTTTCTGACACTGCTCGCAGTAGGCGTAGCCGCCGCATTCGCCGCGGGCGCGGTCGCCGGCGAGGGCAAGAAGAACGACAAGCACTTCCAGTACGCGATCGGGCTCTGGGGAGACCTGCCGTACTCCGACACACAGGCGCAGGTCGGCGTGCCGAACCTCGTCGACGACATGAACAACGCCGACATCGAGTTCTCGGTCCACGACGGCGACCTCAAGGCGGGCAACGCGATCACCGGCTCGGTCACGCCGACCACCTGCCAGACCGCGCGGGAGCCGACCATCTACTCGCAGGGCCTCGGCTACTTCAACGCCCTGGAGAAGCCGGCGGTCTTCACGCCCGGCGACAACGACTGGACGGACTGCGACCGCACTTCGAACGGCGGCTTCAACGACCTGTTCCAGCTCCAGTACGAGCGCAACCTGTTCTTCAGCACGGACAGGTCGCTGGGCGAGCACCCGATGAAGATGGAGGTGCAGAGCGACAAGAGCTGCCTCGGCACGAACGACCCGACCGGTGCGAACACGTTCATGACCGCCTGCTCGGAGAACCGGCGCTGGAGGTTCAAGGACGTGACGTATGCGACCCTCAACGTGCAGGGCACGTGCAACAACCGCTGCTCGAGCGGCACGGGCGACGCGGCCGGCGACGAGGCCGAGTACCAGGCGCGCGAGAAGGCCGACGAGGCCTGGCTCGACGAGACGTTCGACCAGGCGACCACGGACAACTCGGCCGCCGTGATGGTCATCTGGCAGGCCGACCCTGGCTTCGACACGGCCGGTTTCCAGGGTGCGCCGAAGCGCGATCCGAGGACGCTCGTGGAGACGGACGGCAACCCGGACGGCTTCCACGACATCCTCTCGAACCTCCGCGCCCGGACGATCGCGTTCCGGAGACCGGTCGTGCTCGTCCACGGCGACTCGCACTACTTCATGATCGACAAGCCGCTGCTCGACGCGCAGGGGCGCCGCGTCGAGAACTTCACGCGCGGGGAGACGTTCGGCGACCACGCATTCCCGGCCGCGAACAAGGACTGGGACACGACCGACGTCAACTGGGTCAAGGTGCTCGTCGACCCGCACGGCCGCGACGTGTTCGCGTTCCAGCCGCAGATCGTCCCCGCGAACCGCGTGGCCGTCCCCGCCCCGTAACCGCAGCGGCGTGAGAAGGCCGCTGTCCACCCTGGGCGGCGGCCTCTCGCTACCTCAGCGCCTCGTACTCCTCGTCGGTGAGCTCGAGCTCGAGCGCGGCGAGGTTGTCGCGCAGGTGGCTGAGGGACAGCGTCCCCGGGATCGGCAGCATGGCCGGCGACCGCCGCAGGAGCCAGGCGAGCGCAACCCGCGCCGGGCTCACCCCGCGCCGGCGGGCGATATCGGCGAGCGCGGGCTTCCCGCCGCGCAGGGGGAAGTACGGAACGAAGACGATGCCTTCGGCCGCGCACCACTCGATGAGTTCGTCCGAGCCCCGCTCCGACAGGTTGTAGGCGTTCTGCACGGCGGCGATCGGGACGACCGCGCGTGCCCGCTCGACCTCGGCGATGCCGACGTCGGACAGGCCGATGTGGCGAATGCGCCCCGCGTCGCGATGCTCGGCGAGAGCGGCCATCGTCTCCTCGAGCGGTGTCTCTTGGTCGACGCGGTGCAGGTAGTAGAGGCCGATCGTCTCGGTGCGGAGGCTACGCAGGCTCTGCTCGAGCTGGGCGGCCAGCACCTCGGGACGGCCCTCGCCCGGACGGCGGCCGCCCTTCGTCGCGACGACGACGCCGTTCAGCTGCGCCGCGCCGATCGCCCGCTCGCTCGCGCCGCCCGTGTAGACGTGCGCGGTGTCGATGTGGCGCAGGCCCGCGGCGACCGCCTCCTGGAGGAAGCGCACCTGCTCGGGCCCGTCCGTCAACCGGTTCGTGCCGAGCCCGATCCGGGCCTCACCCAGTACCGTCACGGTCGTGAAGCAAAGCATCTCGCTGGTGACGCTCGGCGTCGCCGACTACGCGCGCGCGAAAGCCTTCTACGAGGCGCTCGGCTGGACGGTCGCCTACGACGTCGAGGAGACGGCCTTCTTCCAGGCCAACGGCGTCGTGCTGACGCTCTGGGCGCGGAAGAAGCTCGCCGAGGACACCGGCGTCGCGGACGACGGCTCGTCCTGGAGCGGCATCACGCTCGCCCACAACGTCGGCTCGCGCGACGAGGTCGACACGGTCGTCGAGCAGGCACGCAGCAACGGCGCCGAGATCAGCCGGGAGGCGGCCGAGACGTTCTACGGCGGCTACGCCGCCGTGTTCCGCGACCTCGACGGCCACGCGTGGGAGGTCGCGCACAACCCCGGGTTCGGGCTCGAGCCCGACGGCAGCATCGTCCTGCCCAGCTAGGAAGCCGCAGCCTGCTCGCGGGCGACGCGCTCCTGCTCCGCGTAGGCGTGCACGGCTTTCGTCAGCTCGAGGATCTGGCGCGAGAGCTTGAGCAGCTCCTCGTTCTGGGTGTCCTCGTCCTGCACGGTCCGCCACTCCTGGTTCGCAAGGATCTGACGCTTCTCGTCGGCCCGGTTCTGGCTGATCATCACGATCGTCGAGAGGAAGATCGCCTCCAGCGAGACGATCATCGTCAGCAGGCCGAAGGGTACGCCTCGACGCCGAGCGCGATCCAGAGCGTGAACCAGATCGCGTGCATCCAGACGAACCTCATCGACCCGGCGAAGGTGGTGATGCGGTCGGCGAGCCGGTTGTTGAAGCTGTTCGCGCGCTCGCGCGCGTGCTCGACGAGCGCCGGGTTCACGAGCTCGGGCATCCCGCGGTGGACTGCGGGCTCAGCGGCCATCGCCGTCTCCCGTGCAGCGGCAGCGGCCCCGCTCGAGCCGGCGGCCGCAGGCCGCGCAGTGCGCCGGCGCGCGTAGCTGCACCACGTTCTTCGATATGCCGCCGACCACCATCAGCCAGGCTGCAACGACGGTCACCGCGATCTGAAGGGCAAGGGTCATGTCCTCAGCGTGTCGAGCGCGGCCGGCCCCGGCATCGGTGGGAGAACCGATCGCCTGCGCGAAACGCGCGTCTAGTTGTAGTTCCTAAGGACGTTGGTTCATCCGGGCCTCCTTGGAGGCTGAGTGCTGTCGAAGGCAACTCAGTCCCAAGGAGGGATCCGGATGAAGCTTCACCGTAACGCCGCTCTCAGCTGGAACGGCCGTCGTTTGCTGGCGT
>DASTZE010000004.1:0-3451 GCA_035764425.1 Gaiellaceae bacterium | reverse complement strand
TCATCACGACACCCCCCGCGGAGGAGGGCCAGGAATGATCGACGACCTCGTCCAGGACGCCATCCACCGGATGGACCAGTCCGTCGACCACACGCAGCAGGAGTTCAACGGCGTGCGCACCGGGCGCGCGTCGGCCGCGCTTCTCGACCGCGTGCAGATCGACTACTACGGCACGCCGACGCCGCTGAAGCAGCTGGCGACGATCAACGTTCCGGAGGCGCGCATGCTCACCGTCCAGCCGTTCGACCCCAGCTCGGTGAGCTCGATCGAGCGCGCCATCCAGCAGTCCGACCTGGGGCTGACGCCGTCGAACGACGGGAAGATCATCCGCCTGCCCGTCCCGCAGCTGACGGAGGAGCGGCGCAAGGAGCTGGTCAAGATCGTCCGGAACATGGCCGAGGAGGGCAAGGTCGCCGTGCGCAACGTCCGCCGCGACGTCATGCACCACCTCAAGGAGATGGTCGACAACGGCGAGGTCGGCGCCGACGAAGAGCACCGGGCGGAGGAGCGCGTGCAGAAGCTGACGGACGAGCGGACCGCGAAGATCGACGAGCTCCTGAAGCGCAAAGAGTCCGAAATAATGGAAGTCTGAAGGACGTGGGACAGTCCCAAGGTGACTGTCCGACGCCCGTGGACCTGGCGGTCAGGCTAGGGCAGTAGCCAACTCCGTAGGATCGCCCGGCCATGAATGCCCCGGTCGAGATCCCGCGCGCCGTTGCGATCATCATGGACGGCAACGGGCGCTGGGCCCAGCGCCGCGGTCTCCCCGTCGCCGAGGGCCACCAGGCCGGCACGCGGGCGCTCCGGAGAATCGTCGAGGCGTCGATCGACCTCGGCATCCGCTCGCTCGCCGTCTACGCCTTCTCGACCGAGAACTGGGCGCGGTCGCGCGAGGAGGTCAGCGACCTCATGGAGATCTTCGAGGAGACGATCGTCCGCGAGCTGCCCGACCTCACGGCGCAGGGCGTGCGGACGAGGTTCATCGGGCGCCGCGACCGCGCGCCGGCCGAGCTGCGCGCACGCATGGAGGAGCTCGAGCAGGCGACGGCGGGCAACGCCACGCTGCTGCTCTGGATCGCGTTCGACTACGGCGGCCGGGGCGAGATCGTCGACGCGGCGCGGGCGCTCGTCGCGAGCGGGGTGGAGGCCGGCGACGTCGACGAGGCACGGTTCGCGGCGGCGCTCTATGCGCCGGAGATGCCCGACCCGGACGTCCTGATCCGGACATCCGGCGAGCTCCGCATCTCGAACTTCCTCCTCTGGCAGAGCGCCTACACCGAGCTGTACTTCACCGAAAGGCTGTGGCCGGACTTCGACCGGCCCGATCTCGAGGACGCGATCGAGGCGTTCGGCGGGCGGGGCCGGAGGTTCGGCGGCCGGTGAGCAGCTTCCTCTCGCGGCTCGCCGTCGTCGCCGTCGGCCTTCCGGTCGTGCTCGGTCTCGTCCATCTCGGCGGCTGGTGGCTCTTCGGGCTCGCGGCCGTGGCGGCGATAGTTGCGCTGGACGAGGTGTTCCGGCTGACCCGGGCGCTGCACCCGGTCGCGATCGCCGGGTTCGTCGGCGGGCTGCTGGCGCTCCTGGGTGCCGAGGCGAGCGGCGTCGGCTGGATGGTCGGCGGCTTCCTCGCCGTGATCCCGGTCGCGTTCCTGCTGCGCGGGTTCGTGCCCGGACGCGCGTCGGTTACGGTGTCGATCGCGATCACGGCGCTCGGCGCGCTCTGGGTCGGGCTCGGGCTCGGCTACCTGCTCCTGATCCGCGCGCTGCCGGAGCACGGCGAGCTGGCGACATTCACCGTGCTGCTCGCGGTGTTCGCCGGCGACTCCGCCGCCTACCTGGGCGGCCGGCTGTTCGGCCGCCACCGCATGGCGCCGACGGTGTCGCCCGGGAAGACCTGGGAAGGCTTCGTGATCGGCAGCGCGGTCTGCATCCTCGTCACGTGGATCGCCCTGTACCGGACGGGCTTCGTGGACGGCTGGCGCTCGTTCGTCCTCGGCGGCGCGCTGGCCGTCTCGTCCGTGCTGGGCGACCTGTTCGAGTCGTCGCTCAAGCGCGACGTGGGCGTCAAGGACAGCGGCCGGCTGCTGGCCGGGCACGGCGGGATGCTCGACCGGATCGACGCGCTGCTGTTCTCCGGCGCTGTCGCCTACTACGTCATCGTGGCATTCGGCGCGAGCTGAGCGTCAGGGCACCGTTCCCGCCTACACTTCAGTCCACTCGATGAAGCGAATCGCGCTCCTCGGCGCGACGGGATCGATCGGGCGCCAGGCGCTCGAGATCACCGACGCGCACCCTGACCTCCAGCTCTGTGCCGTCGCCGCCGGCTCGTCCGACGTGCGCCCGCTCGCGGAGGCCCGCGGCATCGAGCACCACCAGACCGGCGGCGACCTCACCGAGCTGCTCGAGGCCGCCCGGCCCGACGTCGTCCTCAACGCGGTCGTCGGCTTCGCCGGCATCCACGCGACGCTCTGGGCGCTCGAACATGGAATTGATCTTGCGCTGGCCAATAAGGAAAGTCTCGTCGCCGCCGGCGACCTCGCCATCGCGGCGCACCGGCGCGGCGGCGGGCGGCTGCTGCCGGTGGACAGCGAGCACTCGGCCGTCTTCCAGTGCCTCGAGGGCCGGGCCCCGGAGTCCGTCGACTCGCTCGTGCTGACCGCCTCCGGCGGCCCGTTCCGCGGCCGCACGCGGGACGAGCTCGGCGACGTCACGCCGGAGGACGCGCTGGCCCATCCAACCTGGAGCATGGGGCCCAAGATCACAACCGATTCGGCCACGCTCGCGAATAAGGGTCTCGAGGTGATCGAGGCGCATTTCCTGTTCGGACTGCCCTACGATCGTGTTGAGGTGGTCATCCACCCGACCTCCACCGTGCATGCGCTCGTCCGCTTTCGGGACGGCGCGGCGCTCGCGCACCTCGGGTACCCGGACATGCGCGTCCCGATCTCCTACGCGCTGACGTATCCGCAGCGCTCGGCCACGCCCGTCGCGCCGCTCGACCTGACCCGCGCGCCGCTCGTGTTCGAGGAGCCCGACCACGAGACGTTCCCCCTGCTGGAGCTGGCCCGCGCGGCCGGCGAGCGCGGCGGCACCGCGCCCTGCGCCTACAACGCCGCCAACGAGGTGGCGGTCGAGGCGTTCCTTCGCGGACGGCTGCCGTTCCTCGGCATCGGCGACGTGGTCCAGGAGACGCTCGCCGCCTGGGACGACGAGCCGGCGCGCGATCTCGACGACCTGGTCGAGGCCGACGCTCGGGCACGCGCCCTCGCCGAGCAGGAGCTGGCGGTGGCGTGAACGTCACCATCGCCATCTTCGGCCTCGCGCTCCTCGTGCTCGTGCACGAGGCGGGCCACTTCTTCGCCGCGCTCGCGGTCGGCATGAGCCCGCGCAAGTTCTACATCGGCTTCCCGCCCGCGATCGTGAAGCGGAAGCGGAACGGCGTCGAGTACGGGAT
>DASTZE010000003.1:0-4320 GCA_035764425.1 Gaiellaceae bacterium | reverse complement strand
CCAGCACACTACTGTGTGAAGCGATAGTCGACAGCAGCGACACCGTCGGCCTGCCATTTGAGTGTCACTTCGTGAGGTGGGAAATCCCTGTGTCGGAGTTCGATCGTAGGTGTCGACTCGATCTCGACTTCGAAGATCTTCATCGGGGTCGTGCCATGGACCTGACCTTTGATCCAGATCTCGGCACCGGCGGGCACGGTGTTGACCAGGATGTAAGCGCTGCATCGACCGCACGTGGAAGTTCGACGGCGGGACAGAAACCATGTGGGATGCGCAGGCACTACACGGCGGAGAAGCGAGCCCAGCTCGTCGAGCTGGTAACGACGACGGGGGCCACCATTTCGGCGGCTGCGGCCGAGCTCGGCGTTCAGAAGTCGACCGCAAGCTACTGGGTTCGGAAGGCGAGGAAACCGACTCGCAGAGCTGGCAGCTCGCGATCGAGGACGCCTGCGACCGCGAGCGCGGCGATCGCAGCCGAGCCCACGTTCGCGCGAGTGGTCCGTGCCAGCGAGATCGGCTCATCGATCGAGGTGTGGATCGGCAAGGTCGCGATCCAGGTGAGGCCAGGGTTTGACGCAGAGCTGCTGCGAGCGGTGGTTGCGGCACTGAGCGAGGGCGCAGCGTGATCGCGCATGGCCTGCCGATCTATGTCGCGCTGGAGCCGGTAGACATGCGGATGGGCAGCGAGCGTCTCGGTGCCCTCGTTCGAGAGCGGATGCGAGCCGAGCCGCGCTCGCGGGCCTTGTTCGTGTTCGTGGGCAAGAGCGGTCACAGCATGAAGGTTTTGACGTGGGACGGCACCGGCACGATCGTGGTGCACAAGAGACTCGACGCTGGGAAGTTCGAGCTGCCCCGTGCGACGAGTCCCGGTCAGCAGCATCTCGTGGTGAGCGACGCGATCTTCGAAGTGATCCACAAGGGCGTCGCGCTCACGCCGCGCGCTGCTCATCGACGACTTCATTGATCGAGCCTGCGCATTGTGCTTGCGCTGCAAGATCTCCGTCGCGTATAGGTGAATTCGTGACGAGCACGCCGTCGGATCCGAATCGGACCACGATGTCGGCAGAGGAGACGGCGACCCTGCTCGCGACGCTGCAGAGCGAGCTCGTCGGGCTGAAGGCCGAGACGGCGGTGAAGGTCGCGTCGCTCGAAGACACGATCACCGAGCTGGCGCACGAGAACGCGCTGCTCAAGCGCCGGCTGTACGGCAACAAGACGGAGCGCAGCCACACTAGCGAGCTTCAGCTCGCGCTGGGCGACCTGCTCGCCAGCGAGGCGCAGCTGCAGAAGGATCTCGACGCGGCGGTCGAGAAGGCGAAGGGAGACGCTGAGCCCGAGGCCAAGCAGTCCGAGGGACAGCGCGAGCGGACCAAGCCGAAAGGGCGTCGCGACCTGTTCGCGAGTAACTTGCCGCGCTGCCTGGTGGAGATTCTCGACGAGGAGCTCGAGGCCCAGGGCTGCCGGCGGATCGGCTTCGAGGAAAGCAAGCAGCTGATGTTCCGACGCGGCGGCTTCGCCGTGCTGGTCAAGCGGGTCGCCAAGTACGAGGTCATCGAAGACGGCAGCCCGACGGTCGTCACCGTGCCGAGCCCTGAGACCTTGTTCCCGCGGGCGCTGCTTCACACGTCCGCCATCGCGCACGTCATCGTCGCGAAGTTCGGTCTCGGGGTACCGCACTACCGGCTCGAGCAAGACCTCGCCGATCAGGGCGTGCCGCTGGATCGCGGGACGATGTGCCGCTACGTCGAGCACGCCGGAAGCACGCTCGGCGCCACCATCGTGCATGCAATGTGGCGCGACGCGATCACCAACGCGCAGGTGATCTCGACGGACGCCACCGGCGCGTTGATCCAGCCGGCGAAGGCCAAGGACGGCCGGCCGCAGGCGTGCAAGAAAGGTCACTTCTTCACCGCGGTCGTCGACTGCGACGCGATCCTGTTCGCGTACGCCGAGCACCACACCAGCGAGTTCGTGAAGCAGCTGTTCGAAGGCTTCACCGGCTACCTCCAAGCTGATGCCAGCGCGGTCTACAACATCCTGGAGCACGGTCCACCGAAGGACAGCGATGAAGGCGTGCGGCTCGTCGGTTGTACTGCTCACCTGAGGCGGTACTTCTTCGAGGCCGCGATCTGCCGCTACCCAGTGGGCTTACAAGGGCTGCTGCGGATTCGAGCGATCTACGCCGCTGACCACGCCGTACGTCGTGCACCACCGTTGGAGCGCCAGGCGCTTCGCGAGCGACATGTGCGGCCGCTGATGGCAGGCTTCTTCGACTGGGCGCGTGCCGCACGAGAGATCACGCACGGCCGCAACCTCGCGACCAAGGCGCTCGGCTATGCGGTCAACCAAGAAGCGGAGCTGATGCGCGTGTTCGACGACATCAACCTGCCGCTGGACAACACGCGCGCCGAAAGGGCGCTACGAAAAATCGTTGTCGGTCGCAAAAGCTGGATGTTCTATGGCAGCGACCTGCACGCTGACGCCGCCGCGGCGATCTTCAGCGTCATCGCGTCCTGCCGTCTCCATCGCATCGACCCGTACCAGTACCTCGAGGAGATTCTGCGGATCCTCCCATACTGGCCGAGAGATCGATATCTCGAGCTCGCGCCGAAGTACTGGCACGCGACCCGCGGTCGGCTGAGACCTGAGGAGCTTGCTGGCCCACTCTCTGCCTTCGAGGTTCCACAGGTCGCAGGCACGGCTGCCGTGGCTGCCAGCCTGTCGTCACCGTGAGCGCGCGCCCTGCATTCAGGACGACGCACGCCGGCGGGCCCTGCTCGCCAAGGGCAGGCTTCGGCACTGTTGCATGATCGAAGCAGCGCCGGCGCCCTTCAATGTGGGGTCGGCGCAGCGCTTACGGTCAGACTCAGCGTGTCCTTGAGATCGATCTTGGGCGCGGGCAGCTGCGGCGGCGTTGGCGCTGGCGGTACGAACGGCGTGTGTCCGGGGACCGTATTGTCGGCTGGTCCAAACATCGCCTTCATCAGCTGCTTGTTCAGCGTGTGCCGCGCGCCGGGCAAGCATCCAACGGTACAGCGCCCCATCCGCTGGCAGAAGTTCTTACCTCCGTTCAGCGGCTGGCTGAGGTCGGGTGGATTCGCCGCGCGCTGGTCCGCTGGGATCGAAGCCGGTGGCAGGTCGTTGATCGACGAGTCGACCGTTCCCCACTCGTCGGGCTTGGGCGACAAGCCGTCACGAGCGGCTGCCTCTTCCATCGTCGTCTGAAACACGCGCGCGCGATCGATCCACAGCGAGGTGTCCTTCTTGTCCTGCTTGAGCGGCAGCTTCTTGACGTCGTTGCGCAGATTCGCCGTGGGCGGAAGCGTTGGCTTGAGCCCTGCTGTTCGCGCAACGATGTTTGACAACCCCGTGTTGACCGCGCCGGCCGGGCCATGGTCCGCATTCGGTGGCATGGAATTGGGACGACGATCGAGCGCGAACAGAACGCCGTAGCCGATCGCCTGGCGCGCAAGCTCGTAATACGCGTTTCGCTCTGCCTCGTTCCACGTGAGGTGTTGCCAGGGCGCGGTGCTGAACAGCGGCTCTGGCGGGCGAATCGTGACGTTCGAGTAGACGAGCGATCCACCACCCACGCCGCTTGCATGTACGATGCGCAGTCCGTCGGATTTCTTGAGCCCGAACAGCGCGCGGCGAATGTGAGCGAACAGCCCGGTGCGCTCGGCGCCAAACTCGGTGATGTCAAACAAACCATCGGGATTCGATTCGCGTCTGAAGCACCGGCCGATGATGTCGAGCAGGCCGCTCGCGTGGTCGACGGACGGCCAATACTGCACGGCCCGCTGGCCGTTCTTCCTGAGATGCTCGGGAGTCCTGACGTCGATGTCCTGCACCGTGGCGACCGGCGTCGTCCACCAGGTGCCGCGCTCCAGGATATGGACCGTCTCGCCGCGCTTTCGATCGCGGAACGCTCGTCCGATGCTCAGCGCCGTCATGGTCCCGCCAAAGCCCGACCCGATCACAACGACGTTGTGTTTTCGTTCGCCCACCGTCTCCATACCCGTCACGCTCCGTCACTACCAAACGATCCACTCTAGCATCCGCTCTGCGTCCGCGGCAAGAGGCAGCGGGGAACACAGCAATCACCTGTCGTCCTTGGGGTGCTGACCGATGAGGAGGTTACTGCTGGCAATCGACGCCATCGCCGCGAGCGACATCGCGTGAGCCTTCTCTGCCTCGCGTGGTCACCGAACCGGGAACGTGGATGGCCCACTGCCACATCGCTGAGCACCACGAGGCCGGCATGATGAGCTCAATCGATGGGGATGAATGTCGGCAGCTTCCGACGGAGGACCCAGCGCC
>DASTZE010000002.1:0-11847 GCA_035764425.1 Gaiellaceae bacterium | reverse complement strand
AGCGGGCTCGTCAAGCAGGTCAAGGTGGCGAACCGCAACGGCACCGCTGCCGAGCAGAGCGCGGACATCCGCAACCTGATCTCGGCGGGCGCGAACGCGATCGTCATCAACCCGTCGAGCTCGACGGCGCTCAACAGCGTCATCGCCGAGGCTGCGAGCCGCGGGGTGAAGGTCGTGTCGGTCGACCAGCGCGTGACGGCGCCGCAGGCGTACAACGCGACGAACGACCAGGTCGCCTACGGCCGGATCGGGGCCGAGTGGCTGTTCAAGCAGCTGCACGGGAAGGGCAACGTCGTCGAGATGCGCGGCATCGCCGGCGTTCCGGCCGACACCGACCGCCATACGGGCTTCAACCAGGCTCTCAAGAAGTACCCCGGCATCAAGGTCGTGAAGCAGACCTTCACGAACTGGACGTACGCGACCGGTGGCAAGCAGATGCTCGACATCCTGAACTCCGGCACGAAGGTGGACGGGGTCTGGACGTCGGGGATCGACTACACCGTCGTGAACGCGTTCAAGACCGCCGGGAAGCCGTACGTGCCGATCGTGGGCGCGGACAACAACGGCTTCCTGAAGCAGCTGCTGACCGTCAAGGGCCTGCGCGGCGCCGCCGTGACGAACCCCGCGACGATCGGCGGCGTGGGCGCCGCCATTGCGCTCAAGCTGCTGCAGGGCAAGTCGGTCCCGAAGTGGGTCAAGCTGACCCCGCAGCTCTGGGACAACGGCACCGCCAAGGGCAAGGCCGACATCCAGGCCAACTACTCGCCGACCCGCGCGCCGACGTACAGCGCCCGGCTGCAGGTGAAGCCCTGGACGACCTACTCCACGAAGCAGCTGTTTGCCTGCAAGTAAGGACGTCCGTCTGAGCACGAAGGGGGCGCCCGGCGCCCCCTTCGTCTCTCTGCGATGAACGCAATCCTCGAGGCTCGCGAGGTCGCGAAGCGCTACGGGCCGGTGGTCGCGCTCCGCGACGCAAGCCTCACCGTCGAGCCGGGCGAGGTGCACGCCCTGCTGGGCGCCAACGGCGCCGGCAAGAGCACGCTCGTCAAGGCCCTGACCGGCGTGATCCGTGCCGACAGCGGCACCGTCACGGTCGACGGCGCGCAGCCGAAGATCGGCTCGCCCGCGCAGGCGGCCCGCATCGGCCTCGCGCCCGTCTTCCAGGATCCGGCCCTGCTTCCCGACCTCACCGTGGCGCAGAACCTGCACCTGACGCGCACACCGGCGGACCGCGTGCACCAGCGCCTGCGCGCCATGGAGCTCGACCTGGACTTCAGCGAGCGCGCGGGTGACGTGCCCCTACCGATGCTGCGCATGCTCGACCTCGCCCGCGCGCTCTCGCGCGACCCGAAGCTCCTGCTCCTCGACGAGATCACTGCGGCGCTGCCGTCCGACCTCAGCGAACGCGTCTTCGCGGTGATGCGCGACCAGCGCGAACACGGCCGGTCGGTGCTCTTCATCACGCACCGGCTCGCCGAGGTGATCGCCACCTGCGACCGCGCCACGGTGCTCCGAGACGGCGCCGACGTCGGCACGCTCGTTCCCCAGGAGGGCGGCGAGGAGCGCATTGTCGAGTACATGCTCGGCCCGGAGGCGGCGAAGGCCGAGGCCGAGGCAGCCGAGACCGACGAGCAGCGCGTCGCCGTCCACGAGCGGGGCGAGCCGGTCGTCGAGGTCGGGAAGCTCGCCCTCGGGAACCGCCTCCTCGATGTCAGCTTCACCCTGCGGAGCGGCGAGATCCTGGGCGTCGCGGCGCTCGAGGGGCAGGGCCAGGACGACCTCTTCGCCGCCCTGTCGGGGCAGCGCTCGCCGGACGGCGGCTCCATTGCCGTCCATGGCAGGCAGATGCGCGCGCGCAATCCGTACGACGCGATCCGGGCCGGCCTCGTGCTCGTCCCGGCCGACCGGGTCCAGGCGCTGCTGCCCCAGCGCTCCGTCGGCGAGAACATCGCCGCACCGCGCTACAACCGCATCAGCCGCTGGGGCCCGATCAACATGCGCGCCGAGCGCCGCCGCGTGCGCAGGGCCGTCGACGAGCTTCAGATCGATACGCGCGCGCAGCGCCAGGTTCGACGCCTCTCGGGCGGCAACCAGCAGAAGGTGACGATCGCGCGCTGGCTCGCCCAGGGCTTCGGCGCCCTGCTCTGCTTCGACCCGACGCGCGGGATCGACGTCGGCACGAAGCGGCAGGTCTACGCCCTGCTGCGCTCGCTCGGCGACGAGGGCGCGGCGATCCTTTTCTTCTCCAGCGAGCTCGCCGAGTTTCCGCTTGTGTGCGACCGGGTGATCACCATCTTCGGCGGCCGCGTCACGGGCGAGCTGCCCGGTCCGGCGGCCGACGAGGCCTCGCTGCTGTACGCCATGCACGGCCTCGTGTCGGAGGACGAGCAGGTCGCGTGAGCACGACGACGGCCGAGTCGACCACGACGGCGCGCGGCACCGACTGGGGCCGGCTCGTCCGCCGCCACGGCTGGACGGTCGGGCTGGCCGTGCTGTTCCTTGTGATGTGCCTCTACTGGCGCTCGGCCACGATCCGGCCCTGGGGCTCGTTCGACGTCCAGTCGCTCTGCATCGATGCGCTTCCGCTCGCGTTCGCCGCGATGGGCCAGGCGATCGTGATCATCTCCGGCGGCATCGACCTGTCGATCGGGTCGCTCATGGGCCTGGTCAACGTCCTCGCCGCGAAGTACATGGTCACCGACCTGACCACGGTGACGCCGCGCTCGTTCCAGCACGCGCTCGTCGTCGCCGTCCTGCTGATCGGCTTCGGCTTCCTGGCCGGAGCTCTGACCGGGCTCATCATCCAGGTCACGAAGGTCGCGGACATCATCGTCACGCTCGCGATGCTCTTCGTCTGGGCCGGCGCGGCGCTTGCCGTGCTCCAGGTGCCCGGTGGCGGCGCGCCGCTGGAGTTCAGCTCGCTGGTCACGACCGACACCGTCCTCACGAAGTGGGTGCCCAAGCCGCTCGTGATCCTGCTCCTCGCCTACGCCCTGATCTGGCTGACGATCCGCTGGCGCCGGCCGGGGCTCGCGCTCTATGCCATCGGGTCGAACCGGCCGCGCGCCTACCTCAGCGGCATCAACGTCCCGCTGACGCGCGTGATGTCCTACGCGCTCTCGGGCACGTTTGCGGCGCTCGGCGGCCTGGCGCTGACCGCCGCCGTCGCGACGGGCGACCCGCACGCGGGTGACATCTACACGCTGAACAGTGTGGCCGCGGTCGTGCTCGGCGGCGTCTCGCTCCTCGGCGGAGTGGGTGGGCTGATCGGCCCGATCATGGGCGCGTTCGTGCTCACGCTCGTGAAGACGATCCTCGTCATCAAGGGCGTCGACCAGAACTGGGCCCAGGTGATCCAGGGCACGATCATCGTCCTCGTCGTCATGGCCGGCGGGCTCGCCATCCGGCAGAAGGGCAAGGGCGGATGAGCGTCGTCCCGGCCGACACCGAGCGCCGCCGCGTGGACGTCCGCCAGCTGCTTGCCGACAACCCCGCGCTCGTTCTCACCTTCGTCTTCATCGCGATCTTCGTCGCGACCGACATCATCAACCGCCATCAGGGTCAGGGCGCCTTCCTGACCACCAAGCAGGTCTCGACGACATTCCTCTACGCGGCGATCCTGGGCCTGATCGCCGCCGGGCAGACGCTCGTGATGCTGACCGGGGGCGTCGACCTCTCCGTCGCGACGACCGCGACCACCGGGGCGTTCATGGTGTCGGGCTTCGGCGACCGCGGTGCGGGCCTGGCGATCGCCGTCGCGCTCGCCGTGGGCCTCGGGATCGGGCTCGTGAACGGGATCGGCGTCGCCCTGTTCCGGGTCAACCCGCTGATCATGACCCTCGGCGTGTCGACGATCACGCTCGGTCTGCTGACCGTCTACGCCCAGACGAGCTTCACCCAGCTCGTTCCGCACTTCGTCGCGACGCTCGGCTCGGCGCGCTTCCTCACCTACATCCCGTACGACCTGCTCGTGTGGGCGCCGATCGCCGCCATCATCATCCTCGGCCTGCGCTACAGCGGCATCGGCCGGATGATCTACGCGATCGGCGACAACCCCGAGGCGTGCCGGCTCGCCGGCGTGCGCGTCTGGCAGGTGCAGATCTTCGTCTACGGGACGTGCGGGATGCTCTCGGCGCTCGCCGGCGTGCTGCTCGTCGGCTTCAACGACGCCGCCGACCTCGGCATCGGCGCGCCGTTCCTGCTCCCATCGGTCGCCGCCGTGGTGATCGGCGGGACGTCGATCTTCGGCGGGTACGGCGGCTACGGCGGAACGATCCTCGGCGCCCTGATCCTGACCGTGCTCGACTCGCTGCTCGTGATCCTGAACGCGTCCGCCGCGACGCGGCAGATCGTCTACGGGCTGATCGTGCTCGCGCTGGCCGCGCTCTACGCGCGGATCATCGCCACGGCGGAGTGAGCCGCCCGGAGATCCTGACCGTCGGCCGCGTCTCGGTCGACCTCTACCCCGAGCAGGTCGGCGTGCCGCTCGCCGAGGTGCGGACGTTCCGGAAGATGCTCGGCGGGAGCCCGACGAACGTGGCCGTTGCCGCCGCGCGGCTGGGGCGTCGCTCTGCCGTCGTCACCCGGGTGGGCGACGATCCATTCGGCGCGTACGTGCGGCAGGCGCTCACCGCCTTCGGTGTCGACGCGTCGCACGTGGGCACGCACCCGACGCTGCGCACGCCGCTCGTCTTCTGCGAGATCTTCCCGCCCGACAACTTTCCTCTGCTCTTCTATCGCGAGCCCAGCGCGCCCGACCTCGAGCTCGAGATCGACAAGGAGGCGGCCGCCGCGGTCGACTTGCTCTGGACGACCGGCACCGGGCTGTCGCGACAGCCGAGCCGGGCGCGCACGCGGGCCGCGCTCGAGGCGCGCCGCCGCAAGCGTTTTACCGTGCACGATCTCGACTACCGGCCGATGTTCTGGGAGTCCGCCGAGCAGGCGGGGCACTGGAATCGCGAGGCGCTCGCCCACGCGACCGTCGCCGTCGGCAATGCCGAAGAGGTCGCCGTCGCGCTGGGCGAAGAGCTCGAGCCGGCGGCCGCCGCCGTGGCGCTCCTCGACCTTGGCCTCGAGCTCGCCGTCGTGAAGCTCGGCCAGGAGGGCGTGCTCGGCGCCACGCCGGACGACCTGGTCGTCGTGCCCGCCGTCGAGGTCGAGGTCGTCAACGGCCTCGGCGCCGGCGACGCCTTCGGCGGCGCGCTGTGCCACGGCCTGCTGTCCGAGTGGCCGCTCGAGCGCACGCTCCGCTTCGCGAACGCCGCCGGCGCTCTCGTCGCCGGGCGGCTCGGCTGCTCGGACGACATGCCGACCGCCGCGGAGGTCGAGGCTCTGTGCGCGGCCTGACCAAGACCGCGCCCGGCCCCGGGCACATGCAGCTGACAGAGCGGCCCGAGACGCCGCCCCCGCACGGCCATGTCGTCCTCCGCGTTCTGGGCGCGGGCATCTGTGGCACCGACCTGCACATCGAGGCGGGCGAGTACCCGACCGTCATTCCGGTCACCGTCGGCCACGAGGTCTGCGGCGAGGTCGCGGAGGTCGGGGAGGGCGTCGACTCCGGCTGGGCCGGCGCCCGCGTCGTCAGCGAGACCTACTACTCGACGTGCGGGCACTGCGCCTTCTGCCTGGCCGGCCGGACCAACCTCTGCCACGAGCGGCGCTCGATCGGCACGCACGTCGACGGCGCCTTCGCGCCGCGCCTCGTCGTCCCGGCCGCGAACCTGCATCGGATCCCCGACTGGCTCGACGCCCACGTCGCCGCGATGGCCGAGCCGCTCGCGTGCGTGTGCCACTCGCTGCTCGAGCAGAGCGAGCTGCGGGCGGGCGACGACGTCCTCGTCACCGGGCCGGGCGCGGTCGGCCTGCTCGCGGCGCAGGTCGCACGTGCGGCCGGCGGCACGGTGCACGTGCGGGGCACACCCGCAGACGAGGCGCGGCTCGACGCGGCTCGCCTCCTCGGCTTCGAGACCAGCACGACAGACGACGGCGCGCGCGAGGCCGACGTGGTCGTCGAGTGCTCGGGACACGCGGCCGGGATGGCCTTCGGGCTCGAGTCCGCCCGGCGCGGCGGCCGCTACGTCGCGATCGGGCTCGCGGGCAGGCCGGTGACGGTCCCACTCGACCTCGTGTGCTTTCACGAGCTCACGGTCACGTCGGGCTTCGCCAGCACACCGTCCTCATGGCGGCTGGCCATGGATCTTCTCGGGCGCCGCGCGGTCGATCTCGCACCGCTGCTCTCGGCGGTGGTGCCGCTGCGCGAGTGGCAGGAGGCCTTCGCCGCCACGCGGGCGGGGCAGGGCATCAAGTTCGTGCTCGCCCCGACCTGAGCGTTCCGGCAACATCCACCGATGGCGACCATCCGACCCTACGACCCTGCCGACCTCGGCCGTGTGCTGGCGCTGAACGTCGATGCCGAGGAGGCGCTTCAGGTCATCGCCGCCAACGGCGTCGCGCTCGTCGCCGACGTCGAAGGAACGGTCGGCGGCGTCGCGCTCGGCGCCGTCGCCGGCACGGAGGGCCGGATCGTCACGGTCACGGCCGCGAGCGGCGAGATCGCCGACCTGCTGCTGGAAGCGCTCGAGACGGCGCTCGCGCACCACGGGGCGCTGACGGTCGTCGGCGACGGCGACCTGGGCGACCGCCTGAGCGGACGCGGGTACGAGACGACCGAGGTGTTCCGCCGCCGGCTGCCGCGCAACGCCGCCGTGCCCGAGGCGCTGGCACGCCTCGGCGGCCGGACGATCGGCCCGGGCCTCTGGGAGGCGCTGCGCGGCGTCGAAGACGCGAAGCGGATCGTCGAGCGACGCGTGATCCTCCCGCTCGAGGAGCGCGAGCTGGCCACGCGGCACGCCGTCGTGCCACCGAAGGCGATCGTCCTCTTCGGCCCGCCCGGCACCGGCAAGACCACCTTCGCGAAAGGCATTGCCTCGCGGCTCGGCTGGCCGTTCGTCGAGATCTCTCCCGCCGAGGTCGGCGGCGAAGGCCCCGAGCGCCAGGCCAAGCTGCTCGCCGATGCGTTCGACCTGATCCTCGAGCTGCCCTCGGCCGTCGTCTTCGTCGACGAGGTCGAGGACCTCGCCTCGATGCGCCACGACGAGCGCCGCGTCAGCCCGTCGATCACGAATGAGTTCCTGCGCCAGATCCCGCGCGTGCGCGAGACGACGCAGCACCTGCTCGTGTGCGCGACCAACTTCGTCGGCAAGCTCGATTCGGCGTTCCTGCGGCCCGGCCGCTTCGACTTCATCCTCCCGGTCGGCCCGCCCGACGCCGACGCGCGCGAGGCGATCTGGACGGGCTACGTCGACGAGATCACCGACGAGGACGTCGATATTGCCGCGCTCGTCGCCGCGAGCGAGCTCTTTACGCCGGCGGACATCGAGTTCGCCGCCCGGAAGGCGGCGCAGCG
The DNA here is from genome assembly GCA_035764425.1 of Gaiellaceae bacterium. Lineage (GTDB taxonomy): Bacteria > Actinomycetota > Thermoleophilia > Gaiellales > Gaiellaceae > JACVRM01. Next base: position 4,442 of record DASTZE010000002.1, on the reverse strand, counting down.
GGCGTTCGAGCGCGAGCACTTCGGCGGTGCCGGGCACCGAGCGCGCACGGAGGACTTCCTCGCCTGCATCGCCGAGACGCGGCCGTCGCTCTCCGAGGAGATCGTCGCCGGCTTCGCCGCGGACGTGCGCGAGTTCGCGCGGGACTGATGCCGCTCGCGGCGGTCATCTTCGACTGCGACGGGACACTCGTGGACTCGGAGCCGCTCGCGTGGCGGGCCTGGCGCGACGTGCTCGCCGGCCACGGCTACGACCTCAGGCCGGAGGACATCGAGCTCACACGCGGCCGCGGCTGGCCGGAGATCCACGGGCACTTCGCCAAGGTCGTGCCCGAGATCGGCGACTCCGCCCGCGCGTGGGAGGGCTTCTCCGGGCGGCTGTTCGCACTGCTCGAGGCCGAGCTGACGCCGTTCGACGACGCGATCGGCACCGCGCGCGCGCTGCATCAGCGTGGCGTCCCTGTCGCCGTCGCGTCGTCCAGCCCGCGCGCACGCCTCGACGCGACCCTGCGCGCGGCCGGGCTCGACGAGCTCTTCGACGTCACCGTCGCCGGCGACGAGGTCGCGCACGGGAAGCCGGCGCCCGACCTCTTCCTCACCGCCGCCGAGCGGCTCGGCGTCGCCCCGGCCGACTGCGTCGCGGTCGAGGACAGCCCACCCGGCGTGGCCTCCGCGGTCGCGGCGGGCATGACCGTCGTCGCCGTCGCGCGCAAGCCCGAGCACCGCGCCGACCTCGCGCCACATCTGGTCGACGAGCTGACGCCGACGGTCGTCGAGGCCGCCCTCGACCGCTGAGGCGTACCATCGGCGGCGTGGCCGCCGGCCTCGCGGAGATCACCGACGACGCGCTGAGGATCACCGACCTGTTGTGCCGGCAGCCGAGCGTGTCCGCCGAGGAACGCGCCCTCGGCGAGACCGCCGATCTCGTCGAGGAGCTGCTGGTCGGGGCGGGCTTCACGACGCGTCAGCTGCGCGCCGCCAAAGGGCCGCCGGCCGTCTACGGCGAGCTTCGGGGCAGCGGGCCGCACACGCTGCTCCTCTACAACCACTACGACGTCCAGCCCGTGGACCCGCTCGAGCTGTGGGAGACGGCCCCCTTCGAGCCTGACGTCCGCGACGGGAAGCTCTTCGCGCGGGGCGTTGCCGACAACAAGGGGGAACTCGCGGTCCGGCTCGCGACCATCAGGGCGCTGCGCGAGCGTGACGCACGCCGACGCGAGCTGCCGATCGGCCTACGCTGGATCGTCGAGGGCGAGGAGGAGGTCGGCAGCCCGCATTTCGCGGAGATCGTCGAGGCCAACGAGGATCTGCTCGCCGCCGACGCGTGCCTGTGGGAGGGGTCGCCGTCGCGGCTGACGGACGGCCGGCCGTCGGTCTCGCTCGGGTACAAGGGCGCGCTCGGCATCCGGCTCGACGTGCGCGCGCTTGCGACCGACGCGCATTCGGCGGCCGCGGCGGTCGCGCCGAGCGCCGCCTGGCGCCTCACAAGAGCACTGGCGAGCCTGCGCGACGCCGAGGACGGCATCGCCATCGCCGGCTTCCACGATGACGTCCTGGCACCGAGCCAGGCCGAGCTGCAGGCCATCCAGGAGGCGAGCGACAGCGACGAGGAGGAGATGCGCTCGATGCTCGGCATCGACTCGTTCCTCGGCGGAGTGAGCGGCGCGGCCCTCCGCGAACGCGCGTCATTCACGCCCACCTGCAACATCGCCGGCCTGAAGAGCGGCTACAGCGGCCCGGGCATCAAGACCGTCCTGCCCGCGACGGCCAGCGCGTGGATGGACATGCGCCTCGTCCCCGACCAGACCCCGCAGGGTGTGCTCGACCTCCTACGCGCCCACCTGGAGCGCCACGGGTACGACGACGTCGAGATCACCGTGAGGGTCATGGCCGATCCCGCCCGGACGCCGGTCGACCATCCGTTCGTGCAGCGCGTCATCCGGGTGGCGGAAGCGGTGAGCGGGCAGGCGGCGTCGGTGAACCCGCTCGTGGCGGGGACGCTCCCGATCGTCGCGCCGCTGCAGCGGATCGGCGTCCCAGGGGTGTCTGCGCCCGACAATCCGTTCTACTGGGGCAGCCGCATCCACGCGCCGAACGAGCACGTCAAGCTCGACGACGTCCACGAGTCGGTTCGCTTCATGATCGCCCTCGTGGAGGACTACGCCGCGTAGCGGCCGTACCCGCGGGGGGTCGTCCACCAGTCGCCGACCTCGGCGCGGTCTCCGACGCGGACGATGCCGGGGCGAATCACGTAGCAGTCGAGTGCGGTGCGCCCGCCGAGCTCGAACACGATCTTCTGCAGCACGGTGATGTCCTGCTCGAGCGTGTCGGGGTCGAACGTGGTCATGACGCAGCGGCCGCGCACCTGGCGGACGCCCAGCACTGCGTCGCCCAGGTGGAGCTCGCGGCCGACCCAGTCGCGCTCGGCCAGGCCGGGCACGCCGTCGACGTAGACGTTCGCGCGGAAGCGCCGCCCGTCGACGCCGACCGCGGCGACGCCGCCGTCCGTCGCGACGGACATGGGGAGGACGTCGTGGCGCTGCGGGCCGTCGCCGTCGAAGTACGCCAGCTCGGCGTCCTCGCCGGTCACCGCGCGGACGGCGGCGAGCGCGGCGGGCGTGTCCCAGCGTAGGCCGTCGATCGTCGGCACGCCGTCGGCAAGTCCGCCCTGGAGCCCGAGCATGCCCGGGTGCGTGCGCGCCGTGTAGACCCGTCCGCCCGGCCGCCGCGCGTGCACCAGGCGGTCGCCGTGGATGCCGAGCTCGGTGATGCGTGCTTCGGGGAGCGATTCGCCGCGGAGCGACTTGACCGGATAGCGCCAGAGCTCCGCGACGTAGGCGTGGTCGGCATGCCGCATGCGTCCTGACAACGGCCGCCGCCTCGGCGCTATTCCGCCAGCCAGGCTTCTGCGATCGCAGCGATGTGGCGGTGGTCCGTGCCGCAGCAGCCGCCGAGTACCTCGAGCCCCGGCAGGTGGGGCCGCAGTGCAAGGTACGCCGTCGCGAGCTCCGCGGGGTCTCCCGCGTCGAGCAGGCCCAGCTCGTCCAGCTCGGCGTGGCTCTGCCTGGAGGCGTTCGCGCGAATGCCCTTGATGCGTTTGCGCCAGGCCCCGCCCTCGGCCAGCGTCGGCTCGAAATGGGTCGGGTGCGCGCAGTTGATCATGAAGTAACGCGGCGCTCCGTCCGTGCCCGCGTCCACCCGCTCGATCGCCTCGCCGAGCGGCAGGCCGCTCGGCAGCCGTCCGTCCGTCTCGACCGTGAACGAGATCACGACCGGCATGAAGGCGGCCACGGCCGCGCGGGCGATGCCGAGCGCCTCCTCCACGGTCGGCATGGTCAGGCCGCTGATCAGGTCGGCGTCGGTCTCCGCGAACACACGCACCTGGCGGGCGTGGTAGGCCTCGGCCTCCTCCGGGCTCATCCTCACCGTGCCGTCGTAGGCGTCGCCGCGGGGGCCGATGCAGCCGCAAATGAGGACGGCCGGCTCGCCGCGCGCATCGGCGCGGAGCTCCGCGAGGAGCGCGACACCGTCGCGGCTCGCCTGGTCGGTCTCCTCGGGCGAGTAGCCGAGCTTCTCACCCCAGTCGACGTTCGCCCGCCAGGTCGGCGTGTCGAGCACGAGCTGGGCTCCGAGCCGGCCCGCGAGCTCGACGTAGGGCTCGAAGTAGCGGCGCAGTGCTGCCCGGCCGCTCTCCGCCGCCAGCAGCGGGAACGCCGCGAACTCCGGCAGTTCGATGCCCTCCCGGAAGATCAGCGTCGTCTCCATGCCGCCGTCGGTGAGCCTGAGCATCAGACCAGCCGCGGGCTCAGCACGTCGCGCGCGAGCAGGAAGCCGCGCTTCACGAGCTCCTCGTCGCCCTCGAAGCGGCGGTCCTCGTGCTCGATGGATAGGACGTGGTCGTAGCCGACCGCATACAGCGCGGCGGTGAAGCGGCCCCAGTCGACCTCGCCGAGGCCGGGGAGCCGCGGCACCTGCCAGCCGATGCCGCCCGAGAAGGTGCCGTGGCGATAGAGCCCGTCGCGGCGGATCTCCAGGTCCTTCGCGTGCGCGTGGAAGATGCGCTCACCGTAGTCGTAGACGGCGCGCTCGTAGTCGATCATGAGCCAGACGAGGTGCGACGGGTCGAGGTTGAGCCCGAAGTTGTCTGCGGGGATGGCCGAGAACATCTCGTCCCAGATCGCCGGCGACCAGGCGAGGTTGTTGCCGCCGGGCCACTCGTCGTAGGAGAAGATCATCGGGCAGTTCTCGATCGCCACCTTGACGCCCCGCTCACCCGCGTAGGCGACCAGCGCCGGCCAGATCTGGCGGAAGCGCTCGAGGTTCTCGGGCAGCGGCCGGCCCTTGTCGTTGCCGACGAAGGTGCCGACGATGCCCACGCCGAGCCGGTCGGCCGCGTCGACCACCTTGAGCAAGTGCGCGTTGACCGACTCCCGGTGCGCGTCGTC
>DASTZE010000001.1:0-5494 GCA_035764425.1 Gaiellaceae bacterium | reverse complement strand
TCGTCGAACTCCTCGCCGTCGAAGTCCCAGTCCATGGCGAGGTCGTGATCGTCCGGCGCCTCGCCGCGGAGCCGTTCCATGCGGCCGGCGCCGGCGCCGGACGCCGACTGGTAGGTGGCGACACGGATGCGGGCGAGCCCGGCGGCGTCGTGGAGCGGCTTCAGCACGCAGGTGAGCGGGATGGTGCAGCAGTTCGGGACGGCGATGATGCCCTCGTGCTCGAACGCGCGCCGCGCGTTCACCTCCGGCACGACGAGCGGCACGTTCGGCTCCATCCGCCAGGCGGCCGACTTGTCGAGGCAGACGGCGCCGCTCCGAACGGCGTGTGGGACGAGCTCCCGCGACGCGGATGTCCCGACCGCGAAGAAGGCGAAGTCGACGTCCAGCGATTCAAGCGCCTCCGGCGTCGCCTCCTCGACGGGCCGGCCGTCCAGCTCCGATCCGGCCGAGCGCGCGGACGCGAAGAAGCGGACATCGTCGTAGCCGCGCTCGCGCAGGATGCCGCGGAGCACCCCGCCGACCGCGCCCGTGGCGCCGACGACCGCGACCCTAGGCATTGACCCGCTCCAGCTCGAACGCCTCGTGCAGCGCGACGACCGCGCGCTCGAGGTCGGCGTCGGGAATGTGGCAGGAGATCTTGATCGGGGACGTTGTGACAACCTCAGGCTGGATGCCGAGCTCGTCGAGGGTCGCGAAGGCCTTCGCCGCGACGCCCGGGTGGCTCTTCATTCCCGCTCCGACGATGGACACCTTGCCGAGGTCGTCGCGCGACGACCAGCGCCCGCCGAGCCGGTCGAGCACGGCGGAGACCTCCGCGTGATCGCCGTCCGGCGCCGAAAAGACGACCTCGCCGCCCGCCTGGAGGATCGTGTCGACGTTTACGTTGGCCTCGGCGAGCTCCGCGAAGAGACGCGCGGGCGGGAGGCCTTCGACCCGGTATACCGTCTCGTCGAGCGCGTGCGTGACGCCCGAGATCATCGCCTTCTCCAGCATAGGATCGTCCTCCCACGTGATCCACGTGCCGCCGGCGTCGCCGAACGACGAGCGGACGTGGAGCTTCACGCCGTGATTGCGTGCGAACTCGACCGAGCGTAGCTGGAGCACCTTGGCGCCGGAGGCCGCCAGTTCCAGCATCTCGTCGTACGAGATCGCGTTCAGCTTGCGCGCGCCCGGGACGAGCCGTGGGTCGGCCGTGTAGACGCCGTCGACGTCGGTGTAGATCTCGCAGCGGTCGGCGCCGAGCGCCGCCGCGAGCACAACGGCGGTCATGTCGGAGCCGCCGCGGCCAAGTGTCGTCACCTCCTGCGCGGTGGACACGCCCTGGAAGCCGGCGACGAGCACGATGCGGTCCTCGTCGAGGGCCTCGTGGATCCGCCGCGCACGGACGTCGACAATCTTCGCCTTCGTGTGCGTCGTGTCGGTGACGATGCCGGCCTGCGAGCCGGTCAGCGAGATTGCCTGGTGGCCGAGATCCTCGATCGCCATCTCGGCGAGCGCGCAGGAGATCCGCTCGCCGACGGAGATGAGCATGTCCATGGCGCGCGGCTTGGGGCGCACTGAGATCTGGTGGGCGAGGTCGACAAGCTCGTCGGTCGTGCGGCCCATGGCCGAGAGGACGCCGACGACGCGGTTGCCCTCCTCATGCGCGGCGACCAGGCGGCGGACGACCAACAGCAGGCGCTCGGTGTCGCCGACGGAGGTGCCGCCGAACTTCATGACGACCGTCCCGCCGCTCGGGCGCTCCTCGTCGGCTGCGACGCCCGGCAGGGGCTGGTACTCGGTCGCGGCCATCGGCTCAGTGTAGGGCGGGCAGAATTGCCGCCATGCGCGCGATGGTGCTCGACCGTGCTCCTGGCCGCCTCGACCTGCGCGACCTACCGGTGCCGGAGCCCGAGCCCGGGCAGCTGCGTGTTCGCGTCGAAGCGTGCGCCGTCTGCCGCACCGACCTCCACGTCGTCGACGGCGAGCTGCCCGATGCGGCGGTGCCGCTCGTGCCGGGCCACCAGGTCGTCGGCACGACCGACGACGGGCGCCGCGTCGGCGTCCCGTGGCTCGGCTGGACGGACGGAACCTGCCGGTACTGCACGACCGGACGAGAGAACCTCTGCGACAACGCCCGCTTCACGGGCTACACACTGCCGGGCGGCTACGCCGAGTACCTGGTCGTCGACGAGCGCTTCTGCCTGCCGCTGCTCGACGGCGAGGCCCTGCACCTCGCGCCCCTGCTCTGCGCCGGTCTGATCGGCTACCGCGCGCTGCGCCTGGCGGGCGACGGCGAGCGGCTCGGCCTCTACGGCTTCGGCTCCTCGGCGCACATCATCGCCCAGGTGGCCCGGTGGCAGGGTCGTCGCGTCTTCGCGTTCACGCGTGGTGGCGACGATGCGGCACAGCAGCTCGCGCGCTCGCTCGGCGCCGAGTGGGCCGGCGACTCGGCCGGGCCGGCGCCCGAGGAGCTCGACGCCGCGATCATCTTTGCCCCGGTCGGCGCGCTCGTGCCGGCCGCGCTGCGCGCGACGGCGAAGGGCGGCGTCGTCGTCTGCGCCGGCATTCATATGTCCGACATCCCGTCGTTTCCGTACGAGCTGCTCTGGGAGGAGCGCATCCTGCGCTCCGTCGCCAACCTGACGCGCGAGGACGGCCACGAGCTGCTCGCGCTCGCGCCGCGGGTGCCCGTGCGCACGGAGATCGAGGTGTTCCCGCTCGAGCACGCGAACGACGCGCTCGACCGGATGCGCGCCGGGGAGATCGCCGGCTCGGCCGTGTTAGATCTCGCGGCGTCCTGAGAGCGCGCGCCCGAGCGTGACCTCGTCGGCGTACTCGAGGTCGCCGCCGACGGGCAGCCCGCTCGCGAGCCGCGTGACGCGCACCTTCCCGCGCAGCCGGTCAGCGAGGTAGGCGGCGGTCGCCTCGCCGGTCATGTTCGGGTTGGTGGCGAGCACGACCTCGGCGACCCCGTTCGACTCCACGCGGCGCATCAGCTCGTCGATGCGCAGGTCGCCCGGGTCGACGCCGTCGAGCGGCGAGAGCGCGCCGCCGAGAACGTGATACAGGCCGCGGTACTCCGCCGTCCGCTCGAGCGAGACGACATCGACCGGCTGCTCGACGACGCAGATGACCGAGTGGTCACGGCGCGCGTCGAGGCAGATCGCGCAGGTCTCGTCCTCGGTGAGGTTCCCGCACTCGTTGCAGAAGCGGACGCGCTCCTTGACCGCGGCGATCGCCGCCGAGAGCGCGCCGGCCTCGTCGTTCGACGCGCGCAGGATGTGGAACGCGAGTCGCTGGGCGGTGCGGGTCCCGATCCCCGGCAGCCGCGTGAGCTGCGCGACGAGGTTGTCGACGGAGGGCGAGATCACGCCAGGAGCGTAACCGTCCCCTACGGACGTCCCGTAGGCTCCGCCCGGTGCCGTCGCAGGAGCGCCTCGCCGCCTACGCCGACCTGGTCGTGAAGATCGGCGGCAACGTTCAGGAGGGTCAGGACGCGGTCGTGGTCGGGTGGATCGAGCACGCGCCGCTGATGCGTGCGCTGGCCGAGGCTTCGTGGCGCGCGGGCGCCCGGTACGTCGAGATGTCCTACCGCGACGACTACGGGCGGCGGTCGCTGGCCGAGCACGCCTCCGACGACGCGCTCTCGTGGTCGCCGCCGCACTCGCTCGCCCGGCTCCAGGACTGGGCCGACCGCCGCGTCGCCTATCTGCAGACGCTGGGCGACCCCGACCCGATGCTGATGGCCGCGCTCGATCCTGTCCGTGTGGGCAAGTCGGAGCCGTACGAAGCGACGAGGCTGCTCCGCCGGCTCAGCAACGAAGGGCACTGGTCGCGCACGATCGTGGCCTGCGCCACCGAAGGGTGGGCGCGCCAGGTCTACGGCGAGCCCGACATCGAGCGACTCTGGGACGAGATCTTCCACGCCGTGCGCCTCGACGAGCCCGATCCGACCGCTGCCTGGAAGCACCACATCGCGATGCTCAAGGGCCGCGCGCGCGTGCTGAACGAGCGCCGCTTCGACGCGGTCCACTTCCAGGGCGGCGGCACGGATCTGATGGTCGGCCTGCTGCCCGAGTCGCGATGGATCGCGGCGACCCACGTCACCAACTGGGGCCTCGAGCACTGCGCGAACATGCCCACGGAGGAGGTCTTCACGACGCCCGACCGCCGGCGCACGAAGGGCGTCGTGCGGGCGACGAAGCCGTTCACCTGGCACGGCTACACGATCGGCGGGGTCGAGGTCGAGTTCAGCGAGGGCCGCGCCGTGCGGGTCGACGCGGACGACGGCGGCGGCTTCATCCGCTCGCAGATGCAGGCGGACGAGGGCGGCGCGTTCCTCGGCGAGGTCGCGCTCGTCGACGAGACGACGCGCATCCCGGACCGCATCTTCTACAACGGCCTCTTCGACGAGAATGTCGCCTGCCACATCGCCTACGGCAATGCGTACGTCGACGCGGTCGACGATGCCGAAGGGCTGTCGCCCGACGAGCTGCGCCGGCGCGGCATCAACGTCTCCGCGACGCACGTCGACTTCATGATCGGCGGCCCGCAGGTCGACGTCGACGCCGTCGCGGCCGACGGCGAGCGTGTGCCGGTGATGCGTGCGAACCGCTGGGTTTTAGAGGCCGGGTAGGCCGAGCCCGGGCGGCAGGTCGAGCCCGCCCATCGCGCCGCCGAGCTTCGTCTGCGCGAGGTTCTCCGCGGCGCGCAGCGCCTCGTTGACGGCCGCGACGACCATGTCCTCGAGCAGCTCCGGGTCGTCCGGGTCGATCGCCTCCTTGGCGATCTTCACCTCGGTGATCTCGCCGGCCCCGGTCGCCTTGACGGTGACCATGCCACCGCCGGCCGAGGCCTCCACCGTCTCATTGGCCAGCTCTTCGCGCGCCTGCTCCATTTGCTGCTGCATCTGACTGGCCTGCTGCATCAGCTTGTTCAGGTCGAATCCGCTCACTCGTCCACCTCGCGTGCATCGAAGGTCTGCTTCATCAGCTCGAGAATTCGTTCTTCCCCGGCGGGCTCGTCCACGTCCGCCTCCTCGGCCGGGTCCTCGCCGACGGTGAACGCGACGAGGAGCCGGCGGCCGGTTACCTCGTAGAGCGCCTCGACGAGCAACGTCACGTTCTTCTGCTCCTCGGCGAGCTGGCGGTGGAAGGCCGCGGCACCGGGGAACTCGACCGTGACCGCGTCGTCGGCGAGCGCGACCGGGCGCGCCTCGCGGTAGATGGAGGCGGTCGGGATCGAGCGCTGCTCGACGTGGGGGAGCACGCTGCGCGTCCACGCCTCCTGGAGCTGCTCGAGCTCGAGCGGCGGGCCGTCGGAGGCCGGCGGCTCGGGCTCGGGAGCCGCGGCCGGCGCCTCGGCCGGCGCCGGTACGTGCCCGCGCTGCTCCAGCTGCTCGATCCGGTAGGCGAGCGACTCGCGCTCGAGGTCGGCGGACGGGCGTGTCACCTTGACCAGGGCGAGCTCGAGCGGCAGCCGCGGGTCGCCGCCCTGGCGCAGGTCGTCGACG